>DATMEO010000024.1:0-27464 GCA_035556515.1 Gaiellaceae bacterium | reverse complement strand
CGTGTCCTCGACTCGGGAGGCTCAGCCCATGAGATCGCGCACTCGACTCAGCTTGGCGGCAGCGGCGCTCACGCTCTGCGTCGTCGGCGCCCTCGCCGCCGCACAGGGACAGGCGCAGGCGCCGCTGCCGACCGTCCTCGATCGAAACCTCGCCGTCCGCGAGGCCTCGCCGCACCTGACGAACCCGATCAGCCTCGCGTTCCTCGGCGCAGGCGACATGTTCGTGCTCGAGAAAGACAGCGGCAAGGTGCAGCGCCTCGTCGGCGTTGCCGCGCCGGTGACCGTTCTCGACCTCGCCGTCAACTTCGCATCCGAGCGCGGGCTGCTCGGCATCGCCCTGCACCCGCAGTTCGGAACGAACGGCTTCGTCTACCTCTACTGGAGCGAGAGCACGACCGGCGCCGACTCTGGCGCACTCGACACCGTTCCCCTGCTCGGCAACCGGGTCGACCGCTTCCACTGGAACGGCTCGACGCTGACCTTCGACAGGAACCTGATCAGGCTGCGGGCGTTCCAGGCGGATGCGGGTCAGCCGCTGCGGGGCAACCACGACGGCGGCGTGCTTCGCTTCGGCCCCGACGGCAAGCTCTACATCGTCATCGGCGACACGGGCCGCCGGGGGCAGCTCCAGAATCTCGTCGACGGGCCGTTCGGACCCGGAATCGACGACGACCAGTTCGGCGGCCCGGAGCCGGACAATGCGCACCTGACCGGCTCGATCCTGCGGCTCAATCCCGACGGCTCGACGCCGAGCGACAACCCGTTCTTCGCCGCCGGTGCGGCGATGGGCGGCGAGGTCGGCGCGAACGTCCAGAAGCTGTTCGCGTACGGCCTGCGCAACAGCTTCGGCATGGCCTTCGATCCGGTCTCCGGGAAGCTCTGGGAGCAGGAGAACGGCGACGACAGCTTCAGCGAGCTGAACATCGCCGAGCCGGGGTTCAACTCCGGCTGGGTGCAGATCATGGGGCCGCCGGAGCGGGTCGCGCAGTTCAAGGAGATCGAGACCACCGTGACGCCGTCGCCGCCAGACCCGTTCGCACCGGGCGGCTACTTCGGGCTCCAGCAGATCCGCTGGTCGCCGGAGAACATCGCCGACACGCCCGCCGAAGCCCTCGACCGCCTGTTCATGTTGCCGGGAGCCCGCTACAGCGCCCCGGAGCTGAGCTGGAAGTACGAGGTCGCTCCGGGCGGCATCGGCTTCCTCTCCAGCAGGGCACTCGGGCCGCAGTACCAGAACGACCTCTTCGTCGGCGGCGCGCGCCCCTTCCTCGAAGGCGGCCACCTCTTCCGTCTCAACCTGACCGGAAACCGACGGAAGATCGGCGTGGACGACAAACGGCTCGACGACCTGGTCGCGGACAACCTGCACAAGTGGGAGCTGACCGAGAGCGAGAGCCTGCTCTTCGGTCGGAACTTCGGCGTCGTCACCGACGTCCAGACGGGTCCGAACGGGAACCTCTACCTCGTCTCGCTCTCGAACGGCGTCGTGTACGAGGTGTTCAGGCCGTAACGCAATGGCAGAGGGCGCGGCCACAGCCGCGCCCTCTGCTCGTCAGCGCTTCCGCTTCTTGCGCCCGCTCGCGCCCGGGCGCCCAGCGGGCGGTTGCACTGCGGTCACCTTGCGGCGGGCCGCCCGGTTCGGTGCCTCAGGTACCTCGGCCTGCTCGCCGGCCGCCTGAAGGTACGCGCGGCGTTCACCGGGCGTCAGGCGGGCCAGTGCGCGCTGCGCCGCCTCGGGTGTCGTGGGCATGCCGAACCGCTGCAGCTTTCGCATGGCGCTTGCGAGCTCCGGGTTCTCCCGCTCTAGCGCCGCGTTCGACATGCGCTCGAAAAACCGCTTCAGGAACGGCACCTTCGAGAGGCCGAGCACGATCGGACGCAGGTAGCGGCCGCCGGCGACCCGCGCCAGCAGCGCCGTCAAGCCGAAGAGCACGAGCAACGTGCCGAGCACGATGAGCGGAGTCCAGATGAGCCAGTTCACGGTCGGGCATGCTATCCGGCCGCGAACGCGTCGCAGCCGCGCCTCGTCCGGTCAGATCAGGCGGATGCCGGTGACACGGCGGATCTCGTCGACCGAGGAGACGCCGGTGAGGGCCAGGCGCATGCCGTCGTCGCGGAGCGTCGTCATCCCCTGCCGCACGGCCGCGGCGAAGATCTCCTCTGCCGAGCTCTCGACGAGCGCCCGCACCTCGCCGTGCACCGGCATCACTTCCCGGAGCGCGACGCGGCCCGCGTAGCCGGTGTCCTGGCACTTGGCGCAGCCGACTGCGGCGTAGAGAAGGACGTTCTGGGACATGCTCTGATCGGCGACCCCGAGCTCTTCGGCGTCCGCTGAGTACTCGCGGCGGCAATGGACACAGAGACGGCGTGCGAGACGCTGGGCGACGACGGCGTTGAGCGAGCTGGCGAGCAGAGACGTGTCGACGCCCATGTCGCGCAGGCGCGCGATCGCGCCGGCGGCGTTGTGGGCGTGGAGCGAGGTGAGCACGAGATGTCCCGTCATCGCGGCCTGGATCGCGATCGACGCGGTCTCGGGGTCGCGCACCTCGCCGACGAGGAGCACATCCGGATCGGAGCGGAGGATCGTCCGGAGCCCGCTGGCGAAGCCGAGGCCGCCCTTGACGTCGACCTCGATCTGGCTGACGCCGTCGAGCCGGTACTCGACCGGATCCTCGATCGTCATCACGACGCGGTCGCTCCGGTTCAGGTGGTCGACGGCGCCGTACAGGGTGGTCGTTTTCCCAGAGCCGGTCGGCCCGCAGACGATCACCGTGCCGTACGGCTGCTCGATCGCGGTCAGGAACGCTGCCTCCGCGTACGGCTCCATCTCGAGCGCGGCGATCGAGGGCCGCTGGTCGCTGCCGCCGAGGATCCGCAGCACGACCTGCTCGCCGTGGGTGGTGGCGAGGACGGCGATTCGCATGTCGATGTGGCCGGTGCCGAAGAACGCGGTCACGCGCCCGTCCTTGGGCGCGCGGCGGTCGGCGATGTCGAGCTTGCCCATGATCTTCAGGCGGCTCGTGACGGCCTGCTGCATGTGCCGGGGCACGGTCGCGAGCTCACGCATGACGCCGTCGACGCGGATGCGGACGAGCATGTCCTCGCGGCGAGGCTCGAAGTGGAGGTCGGAGGCGCCCTCTTCCAGCGCGGTCGTCAGGAGCGAGTTGACGAGGTTGATCGTCGGCGTGCTCGAGGCAAGGTTGCGGATGTCGTTGATCCGCTCCTCCTCGGGCGCGTCGTCGTCACTCTCCTCGCTGATCAGCTGCAGCGAGCGGCGGTAGGCCCGCGCAATCGCGAGCTCGATCTGGCCGCGCTCTGCCACCGCGATCCTGAAGTTCGAGCCGAGGGCGAAGCGGAGGTCGTCCGCGGTCGCGAGATTGGTCGGGTCGGTGACGGCGAGGAGGGGCGTGCCGTCCTCGAGGATGCTCAGCGGAAGCGCCTCGTAGCGGCGTGCAAGCTCCTCCGGGAGCAGGGCGACCGCGCGCTTGTCCAGCTGGACGATGTCGAGGTCGACGTACTCGAGCTCGTACTGCTCGGCGAGAGCGCCCGCGATCGCGCGCTCCGTCGTGAAGCCGAGCTCGACCACGATCTCGCCCAGCCGCTGGCCCGTCGAGGCCTTCGCCTCGAGCGCGCGGTGCAACTGTTCCTCGGTGAGGATGCGCCCGTCCACCAGCAGCTGGCCGAGCGGGATCCACCGGAGCCCGGGTACAGGGGTGCTCATGCGCTCCTTATCGGCCGGAACACACGGATGCTGGACCCGTTGGGGTTAGCTCGTCGCCTCGTAGCTTCCCGTCGTCGAGATGCTTGCGCCCGCGACGCGGTCGAACGGAATCGCGTCCGCGCCGGACGAGGCCTGGAAGTACGCCCGGACGCCCGGCAGGAGCTCCCCGTAGCTGCCGCCGTTGGAGCCGCCGATCACGTTGCCGGCCGAGTCGTAGACGACGGCCGAGATCTGCGTCCGCTTCAGCAGCATCGTCGGGTGATCGTTCACGATCTGTCCGACCACAGCGCCGGTCCAGGCCGGGTCATGCTGCTGTGCCTGGACGAGGATGTCCGCGAACCCAGGCCCGAGCTTCCGCTTCGGCGCCTGACCGCCGATGCGCGTCACGATCTCGAGCTTGGAGACCGGTGATGCGTCCGGGATCGAGGTCGAGCCGCCGAGGTAGTAGACCGTGCCGGCGCCGATCGCTTCGATGTCGACCGTCTCGGTGTTGACGACCCGGTTGGTCGCGTCGACGAAGTTGACCAGCACGTTGACCTTGAGCGCGTCGTTCTCGGGCGACGGATTCGCGAGCTCGACGCCGTAGCTGACGCGCCGGCTCGTGAAGAACACTCGCTGCGAGAAGCCGTTCTTCTGCTGCACCACGCGCGCCGGCGCAGAGGGCGGGCCTGCGACCGTGAAGGCGCGCGAAGACTTCCCGGCGCGGCCACACGACACGTTGGCCGTCGCCGAGCCGGTCTTCACCTTGGCCGGGATCTGCCACCTCCAGCTCGCCTTGCCGGCGCGGGCGACGATCGAGGGCAGTCGCCGCAGCGAACGATCCGCGTAGCGGATGCTGGCCGCGCAGCGAACGCCGGATGGGCGCACGACGACCGAGAGGGAGGCGGGCTGGCCGAGGAACGCGCGCTGAGGCACGAAGCCGAAGCGGACGCTGGAGCCTGCATCGAGGGAGCCGGCGGCTGTTGCCGTGAGCGACAGCGCGGCGAGGGCGGCGAGAGCGACGAGGCGAGCGTGCACTGGATGGACCTCCGGAAGAACGAATTGTTGTTTGAAGACCGTGCCGCCCTGAGCACATCGTCGGTTTCTCCGTCTTTAGGTCATCCCCCGTAAGAGGCATCTTCCCCGTTACAAGCGATACGCGGAATCGGGGATGGCGCCGTGGCGGACACGGGAATCGACGCCGCTCCGCACTCCGACCAGGATGCGCAGGCAATGAACGAGCCTGCGGCGCTCATCACGCCGGCTTCGGCCGGTCTCCTCGTGCTTCCGCCCGTCACGGACATCTTCCGTGACGACGAGCTCGACGTGCTCGAAACCAAGGTCGCGGGCGCCGAGGTCGCGCTGCGGGACGCGCGCTACGACGATGTGGTCGCGATCCTGAACGAGCTGGCGATCTTCCCGGCCCAGTTCCCGAACCTGGCGCTGCGAGCGCTGCTTGCCGAGTCATGGGCTCGGATGTACCGGGGTGAGCTCGACGAAGCGCTCGCGAAGCTGAAGACGGCCAAGCAGATCACACACCGGCCGGGTTTCAACGACCTCGATCGCGCCGGTGTGCTCTGCCGGATCGGCGCCGTCCGGGTCAAGCGCGGCTCGATCTCGCGGGCCGTCAACGACCTGACGCTCGCGCTCGAGCTCTGTAACCGCTCCGGCCGTCCCAGCGACCGCCTGCGCGCCGAGATCTACGACTGGCGCTCGCGCTGCTATCAGCGCCAGCGCGACTTCCGCGCTGCGCGGGCCGACATCGAGGCTGCGCTCGAGCTCTGCGACTCGATCGGCGACCTCGCCGCCGCCGCCGACATCAACTTCCGCGCCGCCTCGATCGCCGAGCGCGAGGGGAAGTTCCTCGTCGCGCGCTGCTACGCCGAGAAGGCAAGAGACTTCTACGCCCGGGTCGGCGACCGCGCCAACCTCGGCCGTGTCCTCAACGACCTCGGCGGGATCACATTCCTCCTCGGCAAGCACGAAGAGGCGATCGAGTTCCTCCAGCAGGCGGTCTCCACGCTCTTCGACGCCGCGGGGGACGTCGAGACCGGCTACGCCGTCTCCTCGCTCGCCCAGGTCTACCTCCGCACCGGCAAGCCCGAGCTGGCCGAGAAGCAGGCTCGAACCGCGCTCGAGCTGCTCGGCGACCGCGAGGACGTCCGCGAGGAGACCGGCAACGTCCAGCTCGTCCTCGGCCGCGCGCTGATGGAGCTGGGCAATGACGCCGAGGCCGACGAGTCGTTCGCGGCCGCCGAAGCGTCCTTCGCCGAGCGCGAGTCTGCAAGCCTGCTCGCCGCCGCGTGGATGGCCCGCGGCGAGCTCGCGCTCGACCGCGACGACTCCGTCAGCGCCGCCCAGCTGTACCGCCAGGCGGCCGAAGCCCTGTCCGACTTTCACTTCTGAGAAAGGAGGTGACCCCATGCGCAAGCTCACTCCGATGTCGGTCCTCGTGTTCCTCGTGACGACCGCCGCCCTCTACGGAAAGGTCAAGTACGGCTTCTTCGGCGGCAAGTAGATCGTCGCCGCTCTCCCCTGCATGTCCCGCATCCCCCAGGAGGTTCCATCAGTGCTTCGCTCGCTCCGCATCGTGCTCGTCTGCGCCCTCGCGGCCCTGACCGCGGCCACGACGGCGCTCGCCGTGACGGGCTCGACCCCTGACGGCGACACGCACCCGTATGTCGGGGCGCTCGTCGTCGACGGGGCGGTGCAGTGCTCCGGCGTGTTGATCGCCCCCACGGTCTTCGCCACCGCCGGTCACTGCGGCTCGGCCGGCGCTCGCGTGTCGGTGAGCTTCGACTCGAAGCTCACCGACCGGTGGAGCCTCCTGGCGGGGACCCTCGTCGTCGACACCGCGAAGAAGGCCGACCTCGCGGTTGTCGTGCTCGACGCCCCGGCGCCGGTCGCACCCGCCTCGCTCCCGAGAGCCGGTTCGGCCGAGTCGCTCGCGAAGGGGGCGTCGCTCCTGAGCGTCGGCTACGGCTACTCGAGCCGGGCGGCGGACGGCAGCTTCGTCTACGACGGGCTCCGCCGCGTCGCTGGTTCACCGGTTCTCAAAGTCGCGAAGACGGTGCTCGTGCTCTCGACCCGCACGGCCGGTCCCTGCCTGGGCGACTCCGGCGGCCCCCAGCTCGCCGGCGACACCGTGCTCTCGGTCACCTCTGCCGGGTCGAAGGACTGCACCGGCCAGGCCGAGGGTTACCGCCTCGACACTGCGGCCGCGCGCGGGTTCCTCGGCGGCTACGTCGCGCTGCCGTAAGCGCTAGCTCCCGCATTCCTCCGGGGACGCGCCCTCGCAGCAGCCGAGCTTGAACCGGCAGCGCGGGCACTGCCAGGTGCCGTGGCGCCACTCCATCGCCGCGCTGCAGCGTAGGCAACGCTCGAGGGGCGGGGCGGCCGCGGCTGCGGCTGCCTTCGTGCTCATGCTGCCAGCGTAGAAACGGCCCCGGACAGGGGCCGCGCAGATACGCAACGGGCGCCCACATGGGCGCCCGGGGAACGTCGTCTTAGAGAATCCAGACTAGGAGCAGGATGACGACGATGAGCGTGAGAAGTCCGCCACCGATGTACATTCGGGCCTCCTGTGTGCAGTTGACGTAGGTACAACGGCGGCCCCGCTCGGCCGGATACGGAGGAACCGGCTCGCTACGATGCGCCCGCCACGGCGCCGTGGCCGAGTGGTTAGGCAGAGGCCTGCAAAGCCTCGCACACCAGTTCGATTCTGGTCGGCGCCTCTCCTTACGTTCCGTCGCCTCAGCTCGGCGCGGCGAACGCCACGCCGTTCCAGACGAACCCCGTGAAGCTCGAGAGCGCGGAGCGCGCGATCGCCGCCGGCGGGTAGAGCAGCCCGAGCTCCTCGCCCAGGGTCGTCTCTCCGGCGACGAGCCCGGTGACGTTCGTGAAGCGCACGAGGGTGCCGCGCTCCGCGAGCGATACGGGCGCCACGACCGGCTCCGGGTGGTGCCAGCCCGCCGCGTTCAGGATCGGTGCCACCTCGAGCAGGCGCCGCGGCGCAGGCGCATCGTCCACGACGCTCGTGGCCGAGCCGCGCTTGGCCACCCAGCTCTGCTCCGGCACCGCGCTGCCGCCGTCGAGCTCGCGCGCGCCCAGCAAGAACGGGCTCGTCGCCGGCGTCTCCAGCCGGGCGATCACGAGCGGGTCGGCGTCCGGGTCGACCAGCACGCAGCCCGGGAAGACCTCGAGCGACCGGCCGAGCGCCGCGAGCACAGCGGCGTCGTCCAGGGAGGTCGCCGTCGCGCCCGGCTGCGAGGCGGGAAGCTGTGGCCGGGGCGCGCGCAGCGGGAGCGCGCAACCGTTCGCCCGGATCGCGGCGAGCGCGGTCAGGAGCGGCGCGTGGAAGTCCGCGCGCACCGTCACGGTCGGCGGGATGGACTGTTGCGCCGGCCCTTCCGGCCGGTCGTTCGGTGCCTCCACGAAGCCGACCGGCACGACGCCGCCGAGCCCCACGGCTCCGGGCGGCGGTCCCGCAACGCCGAGCGCCGAGGCGACGGCCCCGCTGCGGATCTCCTCCTGTCCGAGCTCCTGGAGCAGGTTCAGGTAGCCGCCGATCTCCGTGATGTTGAGAGGCGGCGGGATCCGCGAGGGGAAGACGTCGCCCTGGTGGGCGAGGCGCTGGAGGAGCACGCGCTGCGCCTCGAGCACGTCGGGTCGCGTCCCCGTGCGCATGAGCTCGACCAGGGCGTCGATGACCTCGTCCAGCTTCTCGGCGCCTTCGACGGTGGTGGTCTCTGCCATCGTTCTCCGCTCCTCTCAGATCAGCCCGAGGGCCTTCAGCCAGGCCGTGCTCGCAACGGTCCGGTTGTTGCTCGCGTCCTTCTTGTCGAAGGGAGCGAACAGCTTCGTGGCCTGGTTTGCCGGCAGCGGCCCGCCTGCCAGCTCGGTGATCACCGACGTCGCGAACTCCAGCGCCTTCTCCGCGTCGCCGCCCGCCTTCTGCTCGGTGACCGCGAGGTACGAGGCGGCGTTCTCCTTCAGATCCTTCACCGCGGCCGCCTGCTTCTCGGCCGAGGCCTTGCCCGCGTCTGCTTTCTCCGCCTTCTCGGCGGCGAAGCGCGTCTTGTAGACGTCCGTCGCCGCCTTCATCGCCTCGGACGCCAGCTGCGTCGCCTTGCCGAGCGCGTCCGCGCGGGCCGTCTCGGCGCTCTGGATCGTCTTGCCGCCGAGCTCCTTGAGCACGTCCTGGCCCAGGAAGGCCGTGCTGAAGTCCTGCGCCGCGGCGCCGCCCGCGGCCAACGCCTGCGCGAGAGCGGACGCGGCATCCGCGCTCCCGTCCCCGGTCGCGACGTTGTTGATGATGGGCGGCACGCCGCCGAGCGCGTTCGGGGCGGTGAGCGCCGCGACGGTCGACGGGCGAAGCGAGACGCCGCTGATCGCGGTCGCCTCGTCGGCGGGCGAGTCCTGCCAGTTCCAGAAGCGGGTCAGGTCGATCTTCTCCGCCGACGAGCAGTGACCCAGCACGGCCTCCCCGAGCACGCCCCGCGTCGGCAGCGTGATCGCCGAGACCGGGGGCGAGAACGCCTCGCGGTGGAACAGCGTCAGTGCTTCCTGGACGGCCCCGGTCGTGAGCGGCGGCGTCCTGTCCTCGACTCCGCCCTCACCGCCGGCCAGCTTCGTCGCCAGCGCGGCCGGAATCGAGAACGGCATGATCATGCAGTTGCCGTAGTAGCCGAGCACCTGGTTGGCGACGCAGTTGAGGAGCGGCACGTGCTGCGACGGATCGGTGAAGCCGTCGGCCTCGAGCCCATCCTCGGGGAGCCCGATCGTGTAGCCCTCCAGCATCACGACCCGCTCCTCCGGCGTCAGTGACGCCCAGACCGCACGCGAGTAGGTCAGCGTGTTGCGCACGACGTGCTGCAGCGTGCGCTCGATCTTCATCAGGTCGCGGTAGGTGAGCGTGTGTTGTCTCTCGAGCGCCGGGATCGGCAGAGGTGAGGGCGGCAGCTCGCGTCGTGTGGCGACCTGGTCGGCTTCGATCTGATCACCGCTGAGGTTGGCCGAGAAGTCGCGCACGAGCGGGCCGCCGAGCAGCCCCTCGAGCTCGCCGGGTGAAAGGTGGACGCCGCGCGAGAGCTCGCGGAGCTCGTCCTGGAAGCCGCCGAAGAGCTGCGACACCGCCTTCACGAGCTGGAACGACGGGTTCTTCTCCGGGTCGACCTGATAGTCGAGCGTCCGGAACGCGCGCGAGATCTCGAAGCCGACGATCTCGCTCTTGTCGACCGCGGCCGGGATGACCACGCTGCCGGTCATCGTCGCCTCGTTGTCGGTGTCGGCACGGCGGCGGCGCAGCTCTTCGAGCAGCTCCGCGCGGGTCCCGAACTCCTTGGGCGTCAGGTCGGTCAGAGAGCTGTCGAGCGGGACGGGCGCGAGCGAGCGCTGGCCGCGCAGCAGCGTGCGGATCCACAGCCGCTCGAACGGCAGGAAGGCGCCTGTGAGCGACAGCTTCAGGATGTCAGCTGCGGGCGCGTCGAGGTCGACGGTCGAGCGCGGGTTGGCCGCGAAGTCCTCCAGCAGCACGAGGCCGTCGCGGTGCCGGCTCGGCAGCCACGGCTGGATCGAGTCAGCGTGGCGGTGCAGCAGCGCGTAGCGGCGCAGCAGCTCCTGCCGGGAGTCGACGTCGGCGAGGTCGGCGGTCGCGAGCTCGAGCTGCTCGCCCTCGGCCAGGAAGCGCACGAGGTCGAGCGGCACGAAGCAGGTGAGCGTCACGCCCTCGACGTCCGTGCCGATGTCGAACTTTCGCAGCACCTCCCAGTACTGCATTGTCAGCGCGTGCGCCTTGTTGTGGTTCGTCACCACCTTCGTGGTCACGGTTTCGCTGTCGGTCTCGGTTGCGAGCCGGATCGACGTCCGCTCGGCGCGGCGCCGAGCGGCCGCCTCGCGCTCGACGGAGGAGTGCATCGACTGTGCGGCCAGGCTCGAGTACTGGCGCGCCCCGTCGAGGGCGCTGGTCGTATTGCCGCTGTTCGAGGACTTGCCGGAACCGCCGGCGGCGCCGACCCCTCCGACGAGGGCGCCTACGGGACCCGCGAGCACGCCGCCGATACCGCCGGCGACGCCCCAACTCGACGAGCGGGCACGGTTCTCGTACGTCGAGCTCGCGCGCACGTGCTCCTCGAAGGCCGACTCGAAGACCGCCTGCGTCGAGGAGTCCGCGCGCGTCGACGCCTGCGAGCGTTCGGCGATGTCGAGCACTTCGGTCTCGCGCACCGCCGCGGTGGCAACGCGCTCCGAGACGGCGACCCGCTGCTGCTCGCCGGGGGCCAGCGGCAGCGAGTAGACCAGGTTTCCGAGCGTCAGCCCGTCGTAGCGCCACACCTGCGCGAGGTTGAGCACGTAGCCGAGCCCGAGCGTGCCGGCCATCGGCACGAGGCGGGCGTCGTCGATCTCGGTGCCGCGGAGCCCGATCAACTGGTCGCGGAAGCCGTCGACCGAGATCGGCTTGTCCACGGGCACCCGCTCGACGAAGCGGGTCTGCTCGATCTCCAGCCCGCCGAGCAGGCCGGGCCAGAACGGGAAGACGAACTTGCCGTCGAGGCCGGGGACCATTCTGCGGCCGGGCACGAAGACTTCGGTCACCGTCGTCGTACGGGGCTCCACGAGTCGGACGAGCACGCTGTACGGGAAGCGGCGCACGACCGCGTCCTGCTCGAAGAGGATGTTGCACGCGTCCTGACCGAGCTGGATCTTGACCGGGGCAGCCACGGGTCCGGGCGTCACCGCGGGCAGGTCCTCGAGCAGGTCGACGAGCGCGCCGACGACACTCGTCGGTAGCTCCTCCAGCTCCTCCGTGAGCGTGATCGCACCGAGCGCCGTCCCGCCCGCCGGGGGCAGTGGAACGGTGACGGTGACGGCTCCGGCCTGGCCGCGCACGACGAGGCCGAGGCCCTTGGAGACGATGGCGCGCCGGTCGTCGTCGCTCACCGCCGGCAGCGGGAGCGTGAAGACGCCGACCTCGTCGGTGACGACACCTCGGCCGAGCGGCGTCGACTTCCCCGGTCGTGTCGGCTGGACGCTCAGGCGCACGGCCGGCTTGCCGTCCGGCTGGAGCAGCTGGCCGCGCACGGCGCTCGGGAGCGCCCGCACGTCCGGGGCCAGTTCGAGAGCCACGGTGACGTGCTCCTTCAGCGTGTCGAGCCCGACGCGAAAGTGCGTGACGTCCGCGAGCTTCGCCAGTACGAGCTGCTTCTTGTCGTCGTCCGAAAGCTTCTCGAGCACCCCGTCACGCGCGTCGAGCAGATCGATGCTCGGCAGGAAGAGTCTCGAGAGGGGACCGCTGCGGTCCTTGAAAACGGCCGGGTCCTTGAGACGCTGAGCCACTGATAGCTCCTTCTCGGTAGGACGAGCCCCGGCCGCACGAGGCCGTTACATGTAGTTGTGGCCGAGTATGCGACGCGTACCGCGCCGAAGTCAATACCGCGGCGCCTGCCGGGCTCAGACGTCGAGGACGAAGTCGAACGTGGCGAGCCGCCGGCCTTTGACCAGGCGCCACCGCTTGACGAGGCACTCGGTGTCGAAGATGCCGTCGGTGCGATTGCCGGCGACGCCGGGGAAGAAGAGCTGCGTCGTCAGCACCGGCTTGCGCGGCGCCTGCGCCTTCACGTGGATGTGTCTCGTCCGGCCCGGGTAGAGGCCGGGGACGACGGTGAGGAGCGAGTACTGGCCCTTTGCGTTCGTCAGCTGGTGGCCGCGGAAGCGATAGCCGCTGTTGTCGTACGCGCCCCGGGCGTCGGTCTGCCAGAAGTCGATCAGCGCGTTGGGGATCGGCTTGCCGGCGGTGGTCAGCACGCGACCGGTGAGGGTGAGCCGCGTGCCAACCGCGCTGGCGGGGAGGATCGACTTGCGCTTCGGGGAGTTGGGCGTGAAATAGGGGCCCTCGGTCAGCTCGGGCGTCGGGTCGTCGTCGGCGTCGAGGATCGTCGGCGTCGCGGCGAGCGCGGGGGAGGAGAAGAGATCGGTGTGCCCGGCGATCACCGCGAGGGGAGGCAGGACGAGGCCGAGCTCGAGGAGCCGGCGGCGGGTGAGCTGTCTCTCGCTGTCGGTCATGGGGACAGCGTGCCAGACGAATCTGAGAGCGGCCTAAGATCTTCTTCGTGCCGTCCGGCGACGTGGTTCTGATCGGAGTCGGGCGCGCTGACTACTCGTTCGCGATCTCGTCCGTGACGTAGGCGGTCACGTCGTTGATCTGCTGCTCCGAGAGTGTGTCCTTGAACGCGGGCATGCCGGCGCCGCCGTTCGCCACCTGGGCGCGCACCGCCTCCGGATCCGTCGCCCGCTCGTTGCCGACGAGGTTCGGGCCGCCGTTGGCGCCGCCGCCGTCCAGTCCGTGGCAGCCCGCGCAATTGTCGGCCCAGACGCTCTGGCCTGCCTCGGCGTTGCCTTCGCCCTCGTCGGTCGGCTCAGTGGGCGCCTGGCCCGCGTGGCCCGTGCCCTCGCCGGCTCCGCCCGCCGCGACCTCGTCCATCGTCCCATCGAGTGAGAAGAGCCAGAGGTTGTCGCCGTGCTGCGTCGCCGCCAGCGCGTTGCCGCCGGCGAGGAAGGCGAGGTACTGCGTCCCGTCCTGCTCGAAGACCGTGACCGTGTTGTTCGCGCCGGCGCCGGTCTGGAAGCTCCAGAGCGGGCCTTCGCCCGTCTCCGCGTTGTACGCCTCGAGCTGGCCGCCGTTGCGGCCGACGAAGACGAGGTTGCCGCCGGTCGTGACCGAACCGGAGTAGCACGACTCGGGCCACCGCTTCTCCCACACCTTCTCGCCCGTGGTGACGTCGACCGCCACGAAGTAGCCCTCCTGGGAACCGAATCCGGTCGTGGTGAAGACGCTGCCGAGGTCGGCGGTCTGGCCGCGCTTGCCGGGCGGCAACTCCTCGTTCTTGGAGGAGTACCCGGAGACGCTGCGCATCGCGCAGACGTACATCAGGCCCGTCTCGGGGCTGTAGCTCGCCGGCTGCCAGTTGGTGCCGCCCTGCGGGCCGGGGACGATCGCCGTGATCGTTTCGCCGAACGGCGTGTAGATCCCGCCCTTGACCACCCGCTGCCTCGGCTGCCCCTGCTTTCTGTTCCCGTCCGCGATCTTCTGGATCCCGGCCACATCTTCGTCTGTGACCTCGTGCGAGAAGAGCGGCGGGTAGCTCGGGATCGGCTGCGTCTTCGCCGTCGCCTGGCTCCCGAGCTGCGGCACCGGCTTCTCCTCGATCGGCAGCAGCGGTTCGCCCGTCTCGCGGTCGAGCAGGTAGACCCAGCCCGTCTTCGACGTCTCGCCGAGGCCCTTCCGCTCCTCGCCGTCGATCTCGGCGTCGAAGAGGATGACCGGGCTCGGGCTGTCGTAGTCCCAGATGTCGTGGTGCACCTGCTGGAAGTGCCAGCGGTACTCGCCCGTCTTGGCGTCGACGGCGACGATCGAGGCCGCGAAGAGGTTGTCGCCGGCGCGCCGGCTGCCGTCGAGGTCCGGGGACGCGTTGCCGGTCGAGAAGTACATCAGCCCGAGCTCGGGGTCGACGGCCGGCGTCTGCCACATCGGTGCGCCGCCGTGCTCCCACGCGTCGTTGTCCTGAGGCCACGTGTCGTGGCCCTCTTCGCCGGGGCCCGGGACCGTGTGGAAGCGCCAGACCTCCTTGCCGGTCTTCGCGTCGTAGGCTTGGACGCGGCCGCGGATCGAGAACTCGCCGCCGGAGATGCCGGTGTAGACGAGGCCGTCGTAGTAGAGCGGCGCCGCAGTGATCGTGTAGCCCTCCTGCCAGCGGCCGACCTGCGCCGTCCAGGCGAGCTCCCCGGTCCGCTGGTCGAGCGCGACGAGCGCCCCGTCCAGCTGGCCGAGGTAGACCTTGCCGTCGCCGAGCGCGACGCCGCGGCTGAGCCAGCCGCAGCACACCGTGTTGATCTTCTGGTCGAGCTTCGCCTCGTACTTCCAGATCACTCGCCCCGTCTCGACGCTGACCGCGAAGACGTCGTCCGCGCCCGTCGGGACGTACATCACGCCCTGATGGACGATCGGCTGCGCCTCGGCCGAGTACTTGGCCGCGACGCCCGAGCCGTCGAGATCGGTCATCCAGACGCCCTTCAGGTCGCCGACGTTGTCGGTGTCGATCTCGTCGAGCGGCGAGTAGCGCTGGTTCTCGAGCGTGCCGCCGTTCGTCAGCCACGCCTCCTTCGGCTCCTCCATCAGCTCGTCCGCGGAGAACGCGGCCGCCGGCTCGATCTGGGGAGTCTGCGTCGCGTTGTCGGCCGCCTGCTCGGCCTCCTTCGCGGGCTCGTCGCTCGCCTGCTCCTTGCCGATCGCGTAGCCGACGATGCCGGCCGGGAGCAGGAGTGCCGCGAAAAGCACCCAGATGCCTGCGTCCATGAACGCGTCGTACCAGCCGCGTTTCCGCCTCTCGCGCCGTGCCATGTCACTGCGGGTATCTCACCGGCGCGGGGGATACAAACCCGTCAGCCGAGCGCGAGCACGAGCAGCACGATCAGCCCGGCACCGACGAGCACGACGCATGCGAGCGCCGCAAGTGCGGTGGCGCCGAGAAATGCGGGCGTGAGTACGCGGAACGGCAGCGCGATCCCGGCGACGTCGCGGAGTGAGCCAACCGATCGGCGGAGGCGCCAGAGCAGCAGCGGCGCATTCCGCGGCCGTGCGGTGCGGCCTTTGCCGGCGAGTTCCGCCAGCTCGGAGAGCTGCTCCTGGCCCTCGCGGGGGATTCGCTGCAGCCGGCCCGGCAGCGAGACGAGCTCGAGCACGCCGCGCGCGAAGAAGAGGACGATCGCCGCGGGTGCGAGCAGGAGCAGCGTCAGCACTGCGTCGGCGCCGTCGAAGCCGTCATCGCGCCACAGCAGCACCGCGATCGGGAACACGGCCGCTACGGCGGCGAACGCAAGCCGGCGGACCGCTCGGACGAAGTTGCGCACTGTCCGCTCGAGCACGGCGAGCTGAGCCGTCGAGATCGGGAGCTGCGGCATCGCCGCGGCAAGTTAGCGCGTCGGCTGTTCGTGCGGCGAGCGCGCCGCGATCAGCGGCGTCGGGCAGATCCAGTAGCGAGCCTCGCCGCGCAGGCCGCGCCGCTTGCACGAGTCCTGCGAGAGATCGGGATAGCCGGTCAGCCGGCCGGGTCGGCATTCGAGCCATTGACCGCCCTGCGGGGCGGGCGCCGCGAGCGCCGAGCACGACCCGAACATGCCGGTGCGGTCGAGCACGCGCTCGTGCTTGGCGAGGGCCAGGACTGACGCGATCATCGCAGCGGCGAAAACGATCCGGGACATTGGGGGGCTCCGGAGGTGGGGGGTTGCGATCTCCGCCGCAGGAAGAGATCTGGACACAGCATGGACGGTCGTTGCCGCCTTGGAAATCACCCGTTCGAGCCGTCTGCGTAGGATCGCGCCGTGATCGACCCGCTCGAGCGCTGGCGCGCCCTCGGCCTGCCGGACAAGCCGGACTACGCCGGGTTGCTCACGTTCGGCGGCGCTCCGTACACACAGGACCCCGGCGAGCTCCGGGGCTTCGACGCCGCGATCGTCGGCGCGCCGACCGACGATCTCGTCTCCGACCGGCCAGGAACGCGGTTCGCGCCGCGGGCGATCAGGGCGGCAGGATGTCCGCCCGGACCGCACCTCGAAGCGGGGTTGGACGCCTTCGCGGAGCTCCGGATCGTGGACTTCGGCGACGCGCCGGTGCTGCCAGCCGACCCCGAGCGCACGCACGCCGCGATCGAGGCGCTCGTCGGCGACGTCGTCGACGCCGACGCGATCCCGATCGTGCTCGGCGGCGATCACTCGATCTCGGAGCCGAACATCCGTGCCGTCGCGTCCCGCGTGGGTCCCGTCGGCCTCGTCCACTTCGACACGCACACCGACACCGGCCGCGAGGTCTTCTCGGTCGAGCGCTCGCACGGGACGCCGATGTTCCGGCTCGTCGAGCAAGGTCACGTCGACCCGCAGCGCTATGTCCAGGTCGGGCTGCGCGGCTACTGGCCGGGGCCGGTCGAGTTCGAGTGGCAGGCAGAGCAGGGGATCACGTCGCTCTTCATGCACGACGTCCGCGGGTTGGGGATCGACGCCGTCGTCGAGCGCGCGCTGGAGGTCGTCGGCGACGGGCCGGCGTTTCTCACCGTCGACGTCGACGTGCTCGATCCGGCGTACGCGCCCGGGACGGGAACGCCCGAGCCCGGCGGCATGACCTCGGCCGACCTCCTGCGCGCGTGCCGGGAGATCGCGAGGCGGGCTCGCCTCGTCGGCGCCGACGTCGTCGAGGTGCTGCCGACTGCGATCGGCTCGGCCGACGTGACGGCGCTCGTCGCCGAGCGCGTCGTGCGCGAGATCCTGACCGGGCTGGCGCTCGCGCGGAGGACTTAGTTGCTGTCAGCAACTAAGTCCCGAGGGTCGCGGTCTGGCGTTCGCGCGGAGGACTTAGTTGCTGTAAGCAACTAAGTCCTCAAGCGCTTCGCCCACGCCTCGCCGGCGGCACGTCCCTCGGGCGTCGCGAGGAAGTGCTCGAGCGGGACGTGCAGGAAGGCGCCGTCCGCTTCCGCCAGCAGCTCGTCGCCATCGCGCAGCGCGGCCGAGATCTCGATCCGGCGGCCGCGGTCGGCGTCGACCTTCGCCGTCACCTGCAGCGGCCGGTTGATCGGGGCGGGCCGGCGGTAGCGGATTGCGATCCGGGCGGTCACGGCCGGGAAGCGGTGCCAGGTCGCGAGCAGGCCGCACGCCTCGTCGAGCGCCGCCCCGACGATGCCGCCGTGCGCGATCCCGGGGCCGCCCTGGTGGTGGACGCCGAACGTCACCTCCGACGCGTACGTGTCGGCGCCTTCCTCGGCCGGCAGGGCCATCCGCAGCCCGAGCTCGTGGTCGCCGCAGCCGAAGCAGGACGGATCGTGATGAGGAGGGATGCGATCTATGCCGCGAAGGGCAGCTGGATGTCGGAGACGTCGAGGCCCATGCTCGAGGCCATCCGGATCCCGTCGCGGACGTCCTCCTGCAGGCGCCTGATGTCGGTCTCGCGCATCACGTTTCCGATCCAGGCGCGCTCCTTGGGCCGCCAGAGCGCGTGCTCGACGAAGATCGGCAGCAGCTGGTTGGCCGCCTTGATCAGCCGGTCCTTCGTCTGCTTTGACGCACCCTCGAGCAAGACCCGCTCGTACGCCACTCCGGCGCTGTGGTGGATGCCGTCGTCGATCGTCAGCCGGTTGCAGAGATCCTCGAGCAGCGTTCCCCGCGACGAGCGCGCGATCAGCCGGAAGCGCGGGATGATCAGGCGCTCGAAGAAGACCTGCATCTGGAAGACCTTCTCCTCCAGCGTCTCCGCCTCGAGCGTCATCTTCGCCAGCTCGTCCAGGTGCGGGTCGCGCTCGGCGACGCCGCCGGCCTCGTTGGCGAGCTTCAGCCACGCCTCCACGTGGCGTGCTTCGTCCTGCACCATCGTCGAGTAGTAGAGCTTCGCCTCGTGGTGGGGGGCCAGGTTCAGGAGTTGGCCCGCCATCGAGACGGCGAGTTCGTCCGCCTGGAGCTGCTGCGTGATCACTGACCGCCAGACCGCCCGGCGGCGTTCCTTCTTCTCCGCCGAGGCACCCGCACGGGTCTCCGGGATCGGCGGGATCTCGCCCCAAGGCATGTCGCGGACCTGCCACTCCTGCTTCTTCGCCAGCTCGTAGAAGCGGAGGACGCCGCGCCCCTTGTTGTCCTGGGCGGCGTCGTCGGCCGCCTGCCGCTCCGCCTCGATCAGCGGCTCGTACGTCGGATCCGCGTTGATCGGCTCCTCGGCCGGCTCGACAGACATCGCGGGGAGGATATCGCCCCTAGCGCAAGCCGCCGCGCTCGTGGTGAGCCTGGAAGAAGTTCTCGGAACCTGCCGTCGCCATCGCCGACGAGGCGGAGATCTCGAGCGCAAGCGTCGCGGCGGCGACGATCTGGGCGAAGCGGTGCACCTTGCCGCTGCCGGCGCAGTCCATCAGCGCGAGCCAGTCGCGGGCGTAGGGGAGCGTGGTGCCGCCGCCGACGGTTCCGACCTCGAGCCCGGGGAAACGGATCGCAGCGTGGAGGCCGCCGTCCTCGGTGCGGCGCGCGGTGCCGTGCGCCATCGAGCTCGTCCCGACCATGCCGAGGTCCTGGCCGGTGCAGGCGAAGATCGCCGCGATCGCGGAGGCGGGGGTGAAGGCGACGGACTGCATCCCGGAGGCGACCGCGCCGTGCGTGCCCGCCCAGGAGAGCTCGAGCAGGTCGTCCACGGTCGTCCGTAGCACGCGCCGAACCGTCTCCGCGTCGAGCGTCGCCTCAGCGAGCACGGTTTTGCCGTGCCCGGACTGGAAGAACTCGAACGACGGCTTCTTGTCGCCGCCCATGTTCGCCTCGAGGATCGCGCGCTCGGGCTTCACGGGCGCCTGCTGCATCACGTAGCCCATGTTCAGCGCGTAGCTGTTGCGGGTCATCATGTTCGGGCCGCAGGCGTCGCCGGTCGTCCAGGCCCAGAGGACGTGGCACATCGGCCCGACGACGTGCGTCTTCACTTCGCGCAGCTTCGCCCGTTTCGAGAGCGAGGGGTCGTCGAGCGCGGCGAGGAAGGCGCGGAGCTCGTCGACCGAGTCGGTGAGCCACCTTGCAAGCTGCACAGCGTCGGCTGTGTTGTTGCAAACAAAGCAGGATGCACGAGTCATCCTGTCCTGAAGCACGTATGTTCGGAATCCGCCCGAGGTCGCCGCAGCCTTCATCCCGCGCGACATCGAGGCCGAAAGCCCACCTTCGGTGTGCGCGAGCGGGACGAGGATCTCCTCCTGCCTGCGCCCGGTCTCGCGGAGCTCCCCGGCCGGTTCCTCCAGGTCGTAGTGCCCGAGCTCGACGACGAGAGGCCCGACGACCGAGACCGGGATCACCATCGCGCCGGTGTGCGACTCCTGCGCCCGCGACCAGGCCTCGTCGTCGTGCGCGAGCGGCCCGTCGCCGACGACGCCGCGGATCGCGTCGCGCCGCGCTCGGATCGATTCGCCGTCGTTCTTGCGGGGCCAGCGCATCGGCAGAGCTTATTGCGCAGCGGCGAACAGCTCGTTGTGCTCCCGCACCAGGGTTTCGGCGTCCTCGGTCGTCTTGACCACACGCAAGGGCGAGAAGACGAGCGGGAGCACGGCCACAGACGCTCCGACGGCGCCGATCGCGATCGTCGGTCGCAGGCCGAGCACGGACCCCAGCGCTCCGCCGAGGAGCGCACCGATGGGAATCACGCCCTGGACGAGGAACCGGCGGGACGCGTTCGTTCGGCCGAGGAGGTGATCGGGCGTGATCGCCTGGATCAGGCTGATCGCGTTGACGAAGTAGTTGAGGACGAAGAATCCCCAGAGCAGGTTCGCGACGACGAGGAAGGGGATCACGAGGTCGGCGGTCGCAAGCGGTATCAACAGCAGCCCGAGACCCCCGGCCGTGGCGACGGCGATCAACCCCGGTCCGATCCCGAAGGTGCGGGCGACGCGGGTCGCGGTGAGGGCGCCGACCAGGGAGCCGAGGCTCCCGAGCGAGAAGATCAGCCCGATCGTCGTCGCGTCGAGACCGAGCTCGCGCACCGCATAGACGAGGTAGATCGCGAAGAGCATCGTCACGAAGACGTTGCTGACGCCGACGAAGATCACGATCGGCCGCAGCAGCGGGTGGCGGAGGACGAAGCGAAGCCCGTCGCGGATCTCGGCGCGGAACGCGGGCCGTACCTCGCGCGACCGCTCTGGCCGACGCTCGCGGGTCGAGATCCGGGAGAGAAAGAGGGCAGAACCGAGGAAGCTGATCGCGTCGACGAGGATCGCGTACGGCGCGGTCAGCGCCGAAACGAGCAGGCCCGCGAGTCCCGGACCGGCCACCTGCGCACCGGAGCGGCTGACCTCGAGCTTCGAGTTCCCCTCGCCGAGCTCGTCGCGCTCGACGAGCGACGGCAGGTACGACTGGTAGGAGAGGTCGAAGAAGACGGTGAACGTGCCCGCCAACAGACCGACCAGGTAGAGCTGTCCGAGCGTCAGCACGTCGAGGAAGTAGGCGAGCGGGATCGAGCCGAGAACGGCGGCCCGACCGATGTCGGCTGCGATCAGGATCGGCCGTCGCGGCAGCCGATCGATCCAGACGCCCGCGGGCAGGCTGAAGAGGAAGAACGGAAGCCAGTCGACGACCGCCAGCGCGGCGACCTGGAACGTGCTCGCGTCGAGCACGAGGATGGCGACGAGCGGCAGCGCGAGGCCGGTGATCTCGCTGCCGAGCTGGCTGATCGTCTGCGCCGCCCAGAGCCGCCGGAAGTCCGCGTTGTGCCAGAGCGCTCCCCTCGGTCGAAGCATCTCGGCCCAGTGCCACATCGTGTGCGACCCTAACGCGCTCCGTGCAGCCTCAATTACGCTCGAGCACGTGACGACGCTGATGGACGGGAAGGGGCTGGCTGCGCGGATCCGTGCGGAGGTCGCGGCCGAGGTGGCCGCGTTCCCGCGCCCGATCGGCCTCGCCACGGTGCTGGTCGGCGACGATCCGGCCTCGGATGTCTACATCCGGATGAAGCACAAGGCGACGCTCGAAGTGGGGATCGAGGCACGTGACCTGCGCCTGCCGGAGGAGACGGGCGAGGCCGAGCTGCTCGACGTGGTCGCGCAGCTGAATGCCGACGACGCGATCGACGGCATCCTCGTGCAGCTGCCGCTGCCCGGCCAGATCGACGAGGGCCGCGTCATCCGCGCCGTCGATCCGGTCAAGGACGTCGACGGCTTCCATCCCGTCAACGCTGGGCTGCTTCTCGCCGGCACTCCGGGCCACGTGCCGGGGACGCCGCTCGGGGTGCTCGCGCTCCTCGACGAGTACGGCGTCGCGCTCGAGGGTGCGAACGCGGTCGTGATCGGCCGCAGCGACATCGTCGGCAAGCCGGCCGCGCTGCTCCTCCTGCACCGGCACGCGACCGTGACGATCTGCCATTCCCGGACGCGCGACCTGGCCGCCGAGACGTCGCGCGCCGACGTGATCGTCGCGGCCGTCGGCGTCCCCGGGATCGTCACCGCCGCAATGGTCAAGGAAGGCGCGGCCGTCGTCGACGTGGGAATCAACCGGACGGCGGAGGGGCTCGTCGGCGACGTCGACCCGGCCGTGGCCGAGCGTGCGGGGCTGCTGACACCGGTCCCCGGCGGCGTCGGCCCGATGACGATCGCGATGCTGCTGCGGAGCACGGTTCGCGCTGCGCGCTACCGCGCAGACGATCTTGCACATCCAGCCGTGTAAGGCTATGTTTCGCGCGCTGTATCAAGGTCGGCGGCTCGGTGCCTGGGCCGTCGCTTCACCGGAGGAGGAAAGACAGTTGGCTCAGGGCACCGTTAAATGGTTCTCGAACGAAAAGGGTTACGGGTTCATCGAGCGTGAGGGTGGCGAGGACGTCTTCGTTCACTTCTCCGCGATCACGATGGACGGCTACAAGTCGCTGACCGAAGGTCAGAAGGTCGAGTTCGAGGTCGTCCAGGGCCCCAAGGGCGCCCAGGCCGCGAACGTCACGGCCGGCTAGTACCCTCCGGGTCGAGCTTCGAACGAGCCCCCGCGAGGGGGCTCGTTCTTTTTTTGGAAGGATGGATCGATGGCAATCACGCGCGAAGAAGTGCTACACGTCGCCAAGCTGGCAAGCCTCGAGCTGACCGACGAGGAGGTCGAGCGGCTCACCGGAGAGCTGAGCGCGATCCTCGAGGCAGTCTCGAAGGTGAGCGAGCTCGATCTCTCCGACGTGCCGCCGACCTCGCACCCGCTCGAGCTCGTCAACGCCTGGGCGGAGGACGAGCCGCGGCCGTCACTCGAGCTGGACGACGTCTTTGCGAACGCGCCCGCCCGCGACGGCGATCTCTTCAAGGTGCCGCCCACTGCATGAGCGGCGTAGGCTTGACGGAGCCGCCCAGGAGCGGAGACGCCGGCTTTGCCGGCGTTGGAGCGGGATGATCGACACGCTCCGCCTCACCGCCGAGGAGGCGCTCGGGCTGCTCGAGCGCAAGGAGGTCTCGGGCTCCGAGCTCCACAGTGCGTACCTCGACTCGGTCGGCGAGCGTGACGGCGAGCTGCACTGCTACCTGCGCACGGTCGAGGGCGCGGCGGGCGACGGCGTCCCGATCGCGCTCAAGGACGTGATCTCGACGAAGGGCGTCGAGACGACAGCCGGGTCGAAGATCCTCGCCGGCTACGTGCCCGTGTTCGATGCGACCGTGGCCGCGCGCTGCCGCGATGCGGGGCTGCCGGTGATCGGCAAGACGAACACGGACGAGTTTGCGATGGGCTCGTCGACCGAGAACTCGGCCTACGGCCCGACGCACAACCCCTGGGACCCCGAGCGGGTCCCGGGCGGCTCGGGCGGCGGCACGGCGGCCGCCGTCTCGGCGGGCCTCGCGCCGTGGGGACTCGGCTCCGACACCGGCGGCTCGATCAAGCAGCCGTCGGCCCTCTGCGGCAACGTCGGCCTGCGCCCCACCTATGGCACCGTCAGCCGCTTCGGCATCGTCGCCTTCGCGTCCAGCCTCGATCAGGTCGGGCCGGTCGCGAAGAACGTTCGCGACTGCGCGCGCCTCTATTCGATCATCGCCGGGAAGGACCCGGCCGACTCGACCACCGTCGTCGTTCCGCCGGTCGAGCTGCCGGAGGGCGAGAGCCTCGCCGGCTTGCGGATCGGCGTCCCGAAGGAGATGAACGAAGCCGAGGGGATCGAGCCGGGAGTCAGCGCCGCGGTGCAGAAGGCGATCGAGCTTGCCCGCGAACTCGGCGCCGAGGTGGGGGAATGCGAGCTTCCGCGCTCGGTCGAGTACGGCCTCGCCTGCTACTACCTGATCGCCCCGGCCGAGGCGTCCTCGAACCTGGCCCGCTACGACGGCGTCCGCTACGGGCTTCGCGTCGACGCCGACACCTACTACGAGATGGTCGAGCGCACGCGCGACACCGGCTTCGGCGACGAGCCGAAGCGCAGGATCATGCTCGGCACCTACGCGCTCTCGGCCGGCTACTACGACGCCTACTACGGCCAGGCCCAGAAGGTGCGGACGCTGATCGCGCGCGAGCACGCCGCCGCGTTCGAGCGCTTCGACCTGCTCGTCTCGCCGACCTCGCCGACGGTGGCTTTCAAGCTGGGCGAGAAGGCCGCCGATCCGCTGGCGATGTACCTCTCCGACCTGCTCACGATCCCGTCCTGCATGGCGGGGCTGCCGGGCCTCAACGTTCCCTGCGGGCTCTCGGACGGCCTCCCGGTCGGGCTGCAGCTGATCGGGCCGCAGCTGTCGGAGAACACGCTCTTCAAGGCGGGGCACGCGCTCGAGCGCGCGCTCGGCTTCGATCCCGTGCCGGAGCGGCTGCGATGAGCGGCAACGCTCGCGGCGTAGGCTCGACGGAGCCGCGCAGGAGTGGAGGTGCCGGCTCTGCCGGCACCGGAGCGGGGAATTGGCAGCCGGTCGTCGGGCTCGAGATCCACGTCCAGCTGAAGACGCGGACGAAGATGTTCTGCCGCTGCGCGAACGGCTTCGGCGGCGGCGAGAACACTCAGACCTGCCCGGTCTGCCTCGGGTTCCCCGGCGCGCTGCCGACCGTGAACCGGGTTGCGATCGAGTGGACGATCAAGCTCGGGCTCGCGCTCGACTGCGAGATCGCGCCGCACGCCGTTTTCGCGCGCAAGAACTACTTCTACCCGGATCTGCCGAAGGGCTATCAGATCTCGCAATACGATCTACCATCTTGCACGAACGGTAAGGTGCTAGTACCAACGGCGGACGGGGATCACGAGATCGGGATCGTCCGGGCGCATCTCGAGGAGGACGCGGCGAAGACGACGCACGTCGGCGGGCGCACCGGCCGGATCGGCGGCGCCTCCACCTCGCTGATCGACTTCAACCGCGGCGGCACGCCCCTGGTCGAGATCGTCACCGGCCCCGACATCCACTCCGCCGAGGACGCGCGCCGCTTCCTGCAGCTCTTGCGCCAGACGATCGTCGAGCTCGGGATCTCGGACGCGGAGATGGAGAAGGGCACACTGCGCGTGGACGCGAACGTCTCCGTGCGGCCGGAGGGGTCGTCCGAGCTCCGCACGCGCTGCGAGCTGAAGAACATGAACTCGTTCCGGTTCGTCGCGCAGGGAATCGACGCCGAGGTGGCGCGCCAGATCGCCGTCTACGAGGGCGGGGGCGACGTCGTTCAGGAGACGTACGACTTCGACGCCGGCAGCGGCACGCTGACCGCGCGGCGCTCGAAGGAGGAGGCCGACGACTACCGCTATTTCCCCGAGCCCGACCTCGTCCCGGTCGAGCCGCCGGGGGAGCTCGTCGAGCGGTTGCGGGCCGAGGTCCCCGAGAGCCCCGCGCGACGGATCCGGCGGATCGAGGCCGAGCTCGACCTCGATCGCGCCGTCGTGCTCGTCACCGGCGGGCTCGACCGCCTCTGGCAGGCAACGGTTGCAGCCGGCGCCGACGGTCTTGCCGCCGCGAACCTGATCGCGAACCGGCTCGCCGGCGTCGACGGCGACGCAATTGATCCGGCCGAGCTGGCGAAGCTCGTCGAGGCACGCGACCGGATCCCGCGCGCCGCCCTCGACGAGGCGCTCGGCAGCGTCGCGGAGCCGGGTTTCTCGGCCGCGCAGTATCTGGCGCAGGAGGCCGTCTCCGACACGGCCGAGCTCGAGCCGATCGTCGCGCGGATCCTCGACGCCAATCCCGGCCAGGTCGCCGCCTACAAGGGTGGCAAGGAGGGACTGCTCGGGTTCTTCGTCGGCCAGGTGATGAAGGAGACCGGCGGCAAGGCGAACGCGCGCGCGGTCAGCGAGCTCGTCCGCGAGAAGCTTCAGTAGCCTCTCGACCATGAGCCCCGAATTCCGCAAGGTCGCGTTGATCGCCGCCGCGCTCGGGCTCCTCGTCAGCCTCTTCTTCGCGCTGCGTCCCGATGACGACGACGACGATGCAGCCGCGACGACGGCGACGCAGACGGTGACGACGGCGCCGACGACCACGGAAGTGCCGCCGCCGACGACGACCGAGCAAGTGACGACGACGGCGCCGCCGCCGCAGCCGACCGTCGTCAGGGCGCGGATCGTCGTGCCGGGCGATACCGCGCCGACCGTGAAGCGGTTCTCCGTCCAGCGCGACCGGCAGGTCGTGCTCGTGGTCGAGTCGGCGCTGACCGACCACGTTCACCTGCACGGGTACGACCTGATGGCCGACGTGGCGCCGGGCGCGCCGGCCACGATCCGGTTCAAGGCGAACGCGCCCGGCCGGTTCGAGATCGAGCTCGAGGATCGCGGCCTCGAGATCGGCGAGCTCGAGGTTCGTCCCTGAGTCTGCTGGCCCATGGGATCGGCGGGGTCAAGGACCTGCCGGTCCCGGACTGGCTCTTCTTCTGGGGCGGCGCCGTCGTCCTCGTCCTCTCGTTCCTCGCGCTGGGCGCCCTCTGGAAGCGGCCGCAACTCGAGCGGCGCGCGGCTGGACGGCCGTTCCCGGACGGGCTCGAGCGTGTCCTTCGCTCCGCCGCGCTCCGCTTTGTCCTCGGCGCGCTCTCGGCCGGCCTGTTCGCGCTCGTCTTCCTGACCGCGCTGATCGGCGAGCCCTCCTCGGCCGTGAACCTCGCGCCGACCTTCGTCTACGTGATCTTCTGGCTCGGGCTCGTGCCGGTACAGGTGCTGTTCGGCAACGTCTGGGCGGTGCTCAACCCGTGGCTCGCGGTCGCCGACGCCGTCGCGTGGATCTGGCGCAAGCTCGGCCAGGAGTGGACGCCGCCGCTCGCCTACCCCGAGCGGCTCGGCGTCTGGCCGGGCGCGGTCGCCCTGTTCTGCTTCGCCGCGATCGAGCTCGCTTACGCCGAGCCCGCGAGCCCGCGCGCGCTGGCGCTCGCAGTCGCGCTCTACAGCTACGCGATGTGGTTCGGGATGGCCGCCGTCGGCCGGAAGGCCTGGGACGAGCACGGCAACGGCTTCACCATCTACTTCGGCCTGCTCGCCCGGATCGCGCCGTTCGGTGCGCGCGACGGCCGGCTCGTCCTTCGGATGCCTTTCTCCGGGCTCGCCGGCGCGGAGCGGACGCCGGGCATGCTCGCCTTCATCGCCGTCATGCTCGGCTCGGTCGGTTACGACGGGCTCAGCCGCGCGCCGTTCTGGCAGAACCTCCGCGCCGACCTCGAACGTCCCTACATCGTCGACGAGCCCGGAACGGCGGAGCTGCTCTCGAGCGGTCTTGCGCTCGCGGGCTTGCTCGGCTGCGTCCTCCTCGTCGCGTCCGCCTATCTGGCGGCCACCAACATCGCGGAGCGGATGATCGAGTCGGATCGGCGGCTCGCACCCGAGTTCCTCCAGAGCCTCGTGCCGATCGCGCTCGTCTACGCGGTCGCGCACTACTTCACGCTGCTCGTGATCCAGGGCCAGTACGCGTGGCCGCTCGCGTCCGATCCCTTCGGCTTCGGTTGGAACCTCTTCGACACCGCCGACTACGCCGTGAACATCGCCCCAATCTCGCCGAACCTCGTCGCCTACATCCAGGTAGGCGCGATCGTGCTCGGGCACGCTGCGGGGCTGGCCGTGGCACACGACCGTGCGGTGTCGATCCTCCCGGCGCGGGACGCCCTGCGTTCACAGTACGCCATGCTGTTCATGATGGTGCTCTACTCAACAGCCGGGCTCTGGCTCCTGTGGAACACCTGATCGCCCACGGCGGCGTCGGCGGTGCGATCGTCGAGACACTGCTCGCGCTCTCGATCGCAGGCGTCTTCCTGGCCGTCTACCTGCGGGAGCGACGAGGCCGCTCCCGCAGCGAGGACGACTAGATCAGGCCACAGTGGCGGG
>DATMEO010000023.1:0-20453 GCA_035556515.1 Gaiellaceae bacterium | reverse complement strand
CGCACGACCGGCAGCGGCAACATCGGCGCCACCAACGTCTGGCGCACCTACGGCAAGGCGTACGGGATCCCGATCGTGTTGCTCGACGTCGCCAAGGGGTTCGTGCCCGCGCTCATCGGCACGATCCTCGTCGGCGAGCTGGTCGGCGTGCTCGCGGGCGGCGCCGCCATGCTCGGGCACTGGCGGCCGCTCTTCCTCCGCTTCCAGAAGGGCGGCAAGACGGTCGCGACCGCGGGCGGAACGTTCTTCGGCGTCGCGCCGCTGCTCGGGCTGATCGGGCTCGCGATCTGGCTCGTCGTCTTTCTGCTCTCCCGCTACGCCTCGCTGGCGTCGATGGTCACCGGGGTGGCCCTGCCCTTCGTCGGGCTCGCGCTCGGGGAGCCGTGGCCGGTGATCGTCTTCGCGGCGATCGCGGGTGTCGCGGTGCTCGTGCTCCACAAGGCCAACATCGCGCGCCTCCGCGCCGGCACGGAGAGCCGCTTCAAGCTCCGTCGCAGGGCGAACGCCGCGTAACCCGCGCCGTTTCGGTCATGTCCCAGGGACTGTCCCTGGTTGCCCGGCAAGTTACGCAGGTTCAGCCGGAGAGCCAGTCTGCGAGGCTCGTGTGCCTTCCGGCCGCGGGAGCTCCGCCGAGCTCCGCTCGGATCTCGCCGACCGTTCCCTCGCGCTCGGCGAGGACGTCGTGGGCGTGGATCGTCTCGAAGTTGATCTGGCGCGCGAAGAGGAAATCGCCGTCGGTGAGATCGGGCATCGCGTCGAGGGCGCCCTTGATCGACAGCCTCACCGAGTCCTCGACGAATCGCGGCTGCAGATGCGCGTGCTCGACGACGAAGAGCTCGTCCGGGCGCTTCAGCAGCTCGTAGATCGGCGCGCTCATCGACCCCTGCACGACTGCGACGAGGTCGTTCGCATCGAGCTGCCGCTCGGTGCCGACGTAGAGCGAGCCGCGGCCACGTTGGTTGTGCGTCGCGAGCGGAACGAGGTCGAGGATCCGCTCGACGTCCTCGTACCCGGCTTCGGCCAGCCGCTCGGCCGCCCGGCCCCGGACGAGGCCCTGCGCGCACGGGCAGGCGTTGATCCCGGTTGCCTCGACGCCGACGACCCGGCGGACGCCGTCGGCGGTCGCCGCCGCGATCCCGACGAGCGAGACCATCTCCTGGGTCGAGAGCTTGCTGACGGGCGTCGTCCGCCGCACGGGCCACTGCGCCGTGATCCTCGCCTCGGCGCGGAGAGCGCTCTGGCGACCGACGATGTGGCGCGCGATGTGCTCGGCGAGCGCCTCGACGTGCAGCGCTTCTGTCCCGACCACCGCTTCGATCGCTTCCTCAAAGAGCTCAGCGAAGCGCGACATGTGCACGCCCTTCTGCGTGTGCGAAAGATCGACCGTGCATTCGATCTGCGCGGCCATCACCGTCTGATGGCCCTCGTGCCGGACCCTCACTGCCTTCTGGACGCCGGTGACGCCGGCACGCGTGAGCGACAGCCGCACCGCGGGCGAGGCCGCCTGCAGGTCCGGCGTCGCGCTTGAGATCTCCGTCACGCGGTTACGCTAGCACCGCCGTGGCCGACGACTTCTCCCGCCTCGTCTCGCTCGCCTGCCACGACCTGCGAACGCCGCTCGCAACCGTGCAGGGCTTTGCGAAGACGATGCTGCGGATGGACGATCTCGACGAGGACAAGCGGATCCGCTACCTCGGCCTGATCGACACCTCCGCCGACGAGCTCGCCGAGCTGCTCGACCTGCTCTCGCTCGCAGCCCGGATCGAGGGCGGCCGCTACGACCCGGTCGTGCGCGAGGCGGACTCGCTCTCACTCGCGCCCGACAGCGCCACCGGCACCGGCACGACCGTCCGCGTCGATCCCGAGCCGGTCGAGCGGTCGCTGGCGGCGCTCGTGCGCGCCGCAGCCCGTCACGGCGGCGTCGAGGTGGGCGCGTCGGTCACCGGCCCGCAGATCGTGATCGAGCCGGTGACGGCGGACGCGGCGCCGATCGTCCTCGGCGAGTCGGCCAAGGATCTCGGCGCCGCGGTCGCCGTCCGGCTCGTTCGCGCCCTCGGCGGTGAGGTCGTGCTCGACGGCGAGCGCCTCATCGTCACGCTGCCGAGCTGAGCACGACCGCCTCCAGGCGGGGGTCGAGCGCCGTCAGGACACGTCCCGGGGACAGTCCCTGGGACATGTCCTTCGCGGCGACGGCTACATCGAAGCCGACGGGTCGGTCTGCCAGAGGCCGAAGTCGTTCCCCTCGCTGTCGGTGCAGGTCGCGAACCAGCCCATGCCGGGAACGGGCATCCCGTCGCCGGCCTTGCCGCCGAGCTCCTTCACCCTCGAGACGCCCGCGTTGATGTCGTCCACGTCGAAGTAGACGCGTGGCCCGCGCTCGGAGCCCTCGGCTTGCATGATCGCGCCGCCGGTCGTCTCCGAGAAGCGGGTCATGTGGTACTCGGACGGGCTGCCCTCGTAGGCCTGGAACTCCCAGCCGAAGAGCCCGCCCCAGAACTCACGCGCCTTCGCCGTGTCGCCGGCGGGAATCTCGAGATGGACCATCTGTCCGGCCATGCATCCTCCTTTGGTGTCGCCGTTGTCATTCACTAGGACGAATGGGCGCCGCCGAAGTCGACAACGCGGCTAACGAAGCAGGCGCGACATCCGGCGGTCCTTGAGCACCCGGCCGCCCGTCTGGCAGGGCGCGCAGTAGAAGACGGTGTGCTCCTCGTAGTCGACCTGCCGCAGCGGGTCGCCGCACCGCGGGCATGGCTCGCCGAGGTGCCGGTGGACGAGGTAGACGTCCTTGTCGCCCTTTCCCGCGATCCGCAGCTCGAGCGCGCGCGCCAGGTCCTCCTCGATCGCCGCCGCCAGCCGCTCGATCTCTTCCTCACCGAGCTTGCTCGAGAGGGCGAAGGGCGAGAGCTGCGCCCGGTGCAGGATCTCGTTCGCGTGCGCGCGCCCGATCCCGGCGAGCGCCCGCTGGTCGCGCAGGAGCGAGTGCAGCCGCCGGTTGTCGCCGGCCAGGATCTCGCGCAGCTGCTCCGATCCGAGCCCGAGTGCCTCGGGCCCCAGGTGCCCGAGCTCGGCTTCGGTCTGCTCCGGGGATTCGAGCCAGATCCCGGCTCGCTTCTTCGACCCCGCCTCCGTCAGCACGAGCTCGCCGCCGTTCTCGAAGCGAAGCCTGAAGGCGGGCGTCTTCGGCCCTTTCGCGCCCGGGGCGAGATGCCGGATCCGGCCGGCACTCATCAGGTGCACGCGCAGCTGGAGCGCCTTGTCGGCCGTCGGGAAGAGCAGCCATTTGCCGCGCCTGCCGGCGCCATCGAACCGCCTGCCCTCGAGCTCGCGCAGGGGCGGATCGAACGTCTTCAGCGTCGCGATGTGTGCAGGTCCCGCCTGCAGGACGGGTGAGGCGGACACGAGCGGATCGAGCTCGCGGACCCACGCCTCGACCTCGGGTAGCTCGGGCATGGAGTGAATTGTGCTCTAGAACCGAGTTCAGACCGGTTCGTCGACGGGTGAGAGCGGATCGGCGACGCCCGGCAACGCGGCGCCGAGCTCGGTCGTTCGCGGCTCGTCTTCGATCGGCTGGGGCATCTCGCGCAAATGGCGCTGAGGTGAGAGGAGGATCCACAAGAACGAGGAGCCGCTCCCGACAGCACCGACCACGAGCGTCTCGCGAAGTCCGATCGTCGAGCCCAGGGTGCCGCCCAGGAGAGTGCCGATCGGGATCGTTCCCCAGACGAGGAAGCGCATCACGGAGTTCATGCGGCCCTGCAGGCGCGGCGGGCAGATGGCTTGGCGGTAGCTGACCTGGGTGATGTTGTAGACGACGATCACGAAGCCGAGCACGATTCCCCCGGCCACGATGAACGGGATCGGAAAGCTGACCGGAGCGAGTGCGATCAAGAGCATCGCCGGCAGGTTCAGGAACGTCACGGCGATCGTCGTCGGGCCGATACCGAAGCGCGTCGAGATCCGCGTCGTCGTGAAGGCGGCGATGAGAGAGCCGACGCTCCCGACCGACAGGAGGACCCCGATCACTCCTGGCGACAGCTCCACTTCACGCACGAGGAAGACGAGGTAGATGGAGAAGGTGACGCTGAAGAACAGGTTCGACGTGGCGGTGCAGCCGGCCTGAGCCCTGAGGTTGGGATTCCCGAAGACGAATCTCAGGCCTTCCTTCAGCTCCGCCCACAGGCTCCGCTTCGCGTCCGTGGTCGTCAGGGTGCTCAGAGGCTCTTCGCGCTTTCGGATCCGCAGCAGGAACGTCCCCGACGCGAGGAAACTGAACGCGTCGACCAGCACGGCATACGGTGCGGTGATGAGCTCGACGAGCACGCCACCGAACCCGGGTCCGGCGAGCTGCGCGGTCGAGCGGCTGATCTCGAGCTTCGAGTTGCCCTCGCCGATGTGCTCGCGGTCGACGAGCGACGGGAGGTACGACTGGTACGCGACGTCGAAGAAGACGGTGAAGACACCGGTCAGGAACGCGACGGCGTACAGCTGCCACAGCGTCAGGGCGTCCGCGAAGTACGCGATCGGGATCGTCATGAGCACCGCGAAGCGCCCCAGGTCGCCGATGACGAGGATCGGCTTTCGCGGCAGACGATCGACCCAGACGCCCGCAGGAAGCGTGAACAGGATGAACGGGAGGAAGTTCAGGGTCCCGTACACCGCCACCTCGAAGGCGCTCGCGTCGAGGACGATGATCGCGACGAGACCGAGCGCGAGATCGTCGATCTGCGCCCCGAACTGGCTGATCGTCTCCGCCGCCCACAGGTTGCGGAAGTCACGGTGCTGCCAGAGCCCGCCGGGTCGTCTCAGTTTCACGCGATGCCTTCGCTCGGGTAGATGGTCGCGACCAGCTCGTACTCCTCGCCCTGCGCCGACTCCGAGCCGCGGAAGTCGCGCAGGAGGCGCTCGATTCGGCGCTGGAACGACTCCGCGTCCGCCGGCGAGAGCCGCACGCGCAGCTGCGGCTTGTCGTCGGTGCTCTTGATCACGAAGAGCCGCGCGACCCGGCCGTAGAAGCTCTCGGTCATCGCCCGCACGCGCCTCGTCCGCACGACCTTCACGAGGCCGGCGCTCTCGAGCACCTTCAGGTGGTGCGCGACCGTCCCCTTGGCGAGCCCGACCTGCTCGGCGAGCTCGGTCGTCGTCGCGGCCCGCTCGCGCAGGATGGCGACGATGCGGAGCCGCACGTCGTCGGCGAGCGCGCGCAGCTGCTCGGTTTCCCAGACGACCAGGATGTCGTCGGCGTCGTAGTCCGGCAGCGGCAGGTTCAAGAAACGGTCGATGGCTGTCGGAACATACGACAGCCATCGACCGTTCGCAAGCCTAGGGGACGAACGTCCCTTCCGGGCCAGCGGGAGCGGGCAGGGGCGACGAGCCCGGCACCTTCTTGCCGGGCACCCCGTTCACGCTCTGGGTGGAGTAGGCGTACGCGAGCTGGGCGTACGCGATCAGGTCACTGTTGACGTCGAGCGCGTGCAGATTCACGTTGGCGAACGTGTCGCACGCGAGGTGGTAGCACGGGTCGAACTGCGCGCCCGTGGTGCCGCCCCAGATCGCCTGCTGCTCCGCGGTCTTCACCTGCTCGGCGCCGGTGAAGAGCCCGCCCGACGCAATCCCGGCCTCGATGAACGCCTGGTAGTCGCTCCGGCCGGAGAACTGCGCGTCGTCGTACGGCTCGCCGACGAGCGTGTAGTAGGACTCGAACAGGTCCTCGATCGCGATCGATCCAGCCGGAATCGGCACACCGGCGGGCGGCGGGAACGAGGACTGGTCGGCGTCGTAGACCATGAAGATGTAGTTCGGCGACCCGACCATGTCGTAGTTCAGATAGAGCGCGATCCGGTCGAGCTCGGCCGGCGAGAGCTCCTCGACGTAGGCCGTCGAGCCGATCAGGCCTTCCTCCTCGGCGCCCCACCAGGCGAAGCGGAGGGTGTTCTCCGGCTTCAGCTTGGCCATCATCAGCGCCGTCTCGAGGATCGCTGCCGAGCCGGAGCCGTTGTCGTTGATGCCCGGGCCGGCCTGAACCGAGTCGAGGTGCGCTCCGGCCATGACGACGTTGTTCGTGTTCGCTCCGGGAAGCTCGGCGATCACGTTGTAGTCCGTCCTGGTCTCGGAAGGAAGCACGCGGACGCGGGCCGTCGATCCGGCCCTGGCGAGCGCGACGCCGTCCGCAAAGCTCGCTCCGACGACCGGGATCGTCGGCGTCGCCGGGGCAACTGTCCCGATGATCAGCGCCAGCCGGTCGGGCGTGCCCTGGTTGAAGATGACCACCGCGGCGGCGCCGGCGGACTGGGCATTGGTCGCTTTGAGAGCAAAGCTGCAGCTTCCGCGCTGGATCAGCGCAATGTCCCCGGGGGCAATGCCGGCAAAGTCATCCGGACCGGCTGGGTCGGGAACGATGGGAGCGCCGACGGCAGCCTCCGTAAAATCGCCCTGGCAGCCGCTGGTCGATGCCGCCGGGGTTGTGAGGTTGAGATCGACCGGGAAAACAGGCGCGGTGACATCGCCGAAGCCGCTGTTCGTGAACGAGCCTGTTTCGTAGTCCGCCGCGGGCGCCGGAGTCAGCTGGCGCAGGATCGCCGGGAACTGGAACTCGAACTCGAACGGGTCCAGCGTGACGTTGTAGCCGGCGTCCTCGAGCAGGCCGGCGACGTAATCGACGCTGTTCGCGTAGCCCTCGGTTCCGGCCGCGCGGGTGCCCGGGTAGTTGGGATCGTCGCTGGCATCCGCGATCGCCTGGAAGGCCGCCTGATGCGCGCGGACGCCCTCGAGCGTGACGCAGCCGAGCAGCTTGTCGTAGGTGTTGTTCGTGCGCTTGGCGCACCCGGCCGGGGCTGTCGCGGCGGTTCCCGCCAGCAGCAATGCGGCCAGCACCGCGGCCAGGGCCGCGAGTAGCAACCGGGCACCAGTGTGCCGCGATCGCGGTGTTCCTTCTCTGATCATTCCCCTCTTCTCCGTCCTGCCACGGTGCCCGCGACGTACCACTCCCCCGACGCGAACGCGTGGCTTGTCGAATACGGTCGACGACGAGAAATCGACGGCCTCGTCGTCCGGACGCCGGACCCTAACAGGCTTGCATCATTCGCAACGCGTACGCTCCGACGCGTGCGGGCGCTGCGGATAGTCGTCCATCGGGGCGAGGTCGACGAGGCCACGCACCTCGTCCACGCCGTCGCCGTCCGCGACGGCGCGGTGGTCGAGCAGGCCGGGGAGGTCGAGCGCGTGGCCTATCTCCGCTCCTCGGCGAAGCCGTTTCAGGCGCTCCCGCTCGTGCGCGCCCGCGACGACCTGACGACGGAGGAGATCGCGATCGCGTCCGCGTCGCACCTCGCCTCGCCCGAGCAACTCGCCGCCGTGCGCAGCCTGCTCGCAAAGGCGCCGGCCGGCGAAGACGAGCTCGAGTGCGGCACCTCCGGATCAGAGTCGGTGCCGACCCCGCTGCAGCACAACTGCTCGGGCAAGCACGCGGGGATGCTCGCGCTCTGCCGCGCGCACAGCTGGGCCAGCGGCGGCTACCGGCTCGCGACGCACCCGGTGCAGCACGCCTGTCTCGCCGAGGTCTCGTCGGGCTCTGACGTGCCGCCGGACGAGATCCCGACGGCGGTCGACGGCTGCGGCGTCCTCACCTTCGCGCTCCCGCTCGAGCGAATGGCCCTGCTCTTCTCCCGGCTCGAGCAGGTCGACAGCGGCGCCAGGGTGGCGGCCGCGATGCGCGCGCACCCGGAGCTGATCCGCGGCCCGATGGCCGCCGACTCGCTGCTGATGCGCGAGCTCGAGGGCTGGACGGCGAAGGGCGGAGCGGAGGGCCTGCTCTGCGCCGTCGGGCCGGACGGGCTCGGGATCGCGCTCAAGGTCGAGGACGGCAGCATGCGAGCAATCCGGCCGGCGCTCGCCGAGTTCCTCCGCCGGCTCGGTCTCGAGACCGGCGAGCTGGGAGTCCAGCCGCTCGAGAACTCGCGCGGCGAGCTCGTCGGTGAGGTGGTCGCCGAGCGGTGAACGAATGGTCCAAATTTGGCTACCACGGAAGCCGCGGTCCGTTGTAGGATCCAGCCCTCGATGGTCAGAGCCGGTTCCCCCGATCCGGCTCTTTTGTTTGTCCGGCAGGTCCGAGTTCCCGTCAGCCGCGAGGAAAGCGAGGTCCATGCTCACCGTCGATATCGCCCTGCCAGAGGTCGAGGAGCTCCAGAAGCTCGTCCAGCACGGTCAGGAGAAGGGCTTTCTCACGTACGACGAAATCGTCGCCGGCCTCGAAGAGGTCGACCTGACGAAAGAGCAGATCGAGGACTTCTACACCTATCTGATCGACCACTCGATCGAGCTCGTCGAGGGGGAGCAGTACAAATCGCCGCCCCACGAGCAGCCGGCGCTCGCCGAGGACGAGAAGTCGGCCCCCAAGCTCGATCTCACCGTGGAGCCCTCGCTCGACTCCCTGCGGCTCTACCTCCGTGAGATCGGCAAGGTGCCCTTGCTGACCGCGGACCAGGAGATCTACCTGGCGAAGCGGATCGAGCGGGGCGACATGTCCGCGAAGACGCAGATGACCGAGGCGAACCTGCGGCTCGTCGTCTCGATCGCGAAGGGCTACCTCGGCCGCGGCCTCTCGTTTCTCGACCTGATCCAGGAGGGGTCGCTGGGGTTGATCCGCGCCGTCGAGAAGTTCGACTACCGCAAGGGCTTCAAGTTCTCCACCTACGCGACCTGGTGGATTCGCCAGGCGGTGACCCGGGCGATCGCGGACAAGGCGCGAACGATCCGGATCCCGGTGCACATGGTCGAGAAGCTGAACAAGGTCGTGCACATCGAGCGCCAGCTCGTGCAGCGGCTGGGGCGGGAGCCGAGGCCGGAGGAGATCGCCGAGGAGCTGGAGATCACGACCGATGAGGTCAGAGAGATCCTGCGCATGGCGCAGCTCCCCGTCTCGCTGGAGAAGCCGATCGGCGAGGAGGAGGAGAGCTCGCTCGGCGACTTCGTGCCGGACGACTCGGCCGAGTCGCCCTTCGACACCGCCTCGCTGTCGCTGCGCCGCGAGGACGTCGAACACGCGTTGATGGCTCTACCGGAGCGTGAGCGCAAGGTGATCGAGCTCCGCTTCGGCCTCTCAGGCGCGCAGCCGTACACGCTCGAGGAGGTGGGCCGCGCCTTTGGCGTCACCCGCGAGCGGATCCGTCAGATCGAGAACAACACGCTGAAGAAGCTCGAGGGCCTGCCTGAAGCGCAGGCGCTGAAGAACTGCATGTGAGCTAGCGGCTGTCGTCCCGGCTGAGCGGAGCATCGTCTGCTCTGCTCTCCGGGACGAACAGCTTGCAGTGCGGGCACTTGAAGCCGCGGTGGCGCTCGACGCCGCCGGCGATCAACTCGGCCGAGAACGGCTTGTGGCAGTGCGGGCAGCTGGCCGTCTGCGCGTTGTCCGATGCGGCATCCGCGGCCATCGTCTCACGGTAGCGAACCTCGTCTGCGGATGCCGTCCGGCACGTCTCGTACCCTCGCCGCGTGGAGTACGACGCACTGCGCCGCGGGGTCGCCGAGGTCATCGGCACGTTCGCCCTGATCTTCGTCGGCGTCGGCTCGATCATGTTCATCCAGAGCAACCTGCTGGTCGGCGTTGCCCTTGCCCACGGCCTGACGATCGCGATCATGGTCTCGGCCGTCGGCCACATCTCCGGCGGGCACTTCAACCCGGCGGTGACGCTGGGCTTCGTGGTCACGCGCAGGATCGCGCCCGCGCTCGCAGTCGTGTACTGGCTGGCGCAGTTTGCCGGCGCAGTCCTCGCGGCGCTCGCGCTGCGTGCGCTGTTCCCGAGCGAGGCGAACCTCGACCAGGGGGTGCCCGTTGTGAACGAGACGATCAGCGTCGGCTCTGGCCTCGCGATCGAGGCCCTGCTGACCTTCTTCCTCGTTTGGGTCGTCTTCGCGACGGCCGTCGACCCTGGCGGCGCCTTCAAGTCGATCGCGGGACTCGCGATCGGGCTGACGATTACGATCGGCATCCTCGCCACCGGTCCGCTCACCGGTGCCTCCATGAACCCGGCGCGCGCGTTCGGCCCCGAGCTCGTCCAGAACATCTGGGACGACTTCTGGATCTACTTCGTCGGGCCGGCGATCGGTGCGGCTGTGGCCGCGCTCGCCTACGACTGGCTCTACCTGCGCGCCGACCGGCTGCCGGTCGTCGGTACCGCCGAGTCCGGGCTCGACGAGCCGCGCCCGGGCGAAACCGCACTCACCTAGCCCGCTCCGGGATCATCTGTTAGACCTTCGGGGGTGAGGCTGCTCGCGTGCGCCGCCGCTCTCGCTCTCGCCGCCCTCGCCGCAGGCGCGCTCGAGTCTGCGCCGGCGGCGCCCGGCTGCCGCCCGACCCTCGACGACGGTGCAGGCCCGTTCGGCCGCGGTGCGCCGCCACGCCGCGCCAAGATCGGCACCGGCCACGTCCTCACCGGCACGGTGCTCTCCTCGGTCGACTGCAGTCCGCTCGCCGGCGCCCGGATCCACCTGTGGCAGGCGAATCGCCGCGGGGAGTACCTGCGCTCCGGCAGCGCTACGGTTGTCACCGACCGCGCCGGCCGTTTCCGCTTCGAGGGGCCGCGGCCCGTCTCCTACGAGGGCCGGCCGCCGCACATCCACCTGCGGGTCGTCGCGGCGGAGCACGAGCTCCTCTTCACCCGCTACGTGCCGAGAGCTGGCGCGAAGCGAGGCGTCATGCGGCTCGTCCTCGTCCCGCAACGCGTCTAATAAGCACCGGGCGGGGCAAGGGGCCCGCCCGGTGCCTCTGAACCGCGAGGCTAGCTGCGGTCGTAGTAGCTGCCGACGCGGCCGCGGTAGGCCTCGTCGTCACGCAGCTCGGCGGTGTCGAACTCCGGCGCGTTCTTGATCTCGTCCTTCGTGCGGCTCACGAAGACGGTCTCGGTGTCGAGGTCGACACGCTCGACGACGCCTGCCGGAAGCAGGACCTTCTTGCCGAAAATCCACGGCCCCGTATCGACGATCAAGTGACTGCGCCCGGTCTCGCCGGTCGCCTCGTCGATCTTGCCGATGCCGCCGTCGGTGGCCTCGACTGAGAACCCGATCAGGTTCGCCGCGTCGAGCGACGGCTCCGAGAACGTCCAGATGTCCGTCGTCGTCTGTGAACGATCCCTCTCCATGGTCCCTCCTCTGTGGGTTGCAACTCGTATACCCGGGTCGGCGGCCGGGCAATCACGGGTGCAGCAGCCGGCCCGCAATCGCGCCGAAAACGGCGTGATCAGCCAGTTGCGGGCCGACCGAAAGCCTCCGGATCCGCGGAAACAGCCGTCCTGCGAGGCCGAGGTCGAGTGCGCCGATCGCGAGTCCCGCGACCGCGCCGCGGCGCGCGCCGAGAACGCCGGCGCGGTCGAGGACGACTGTCCAGACGAGGGAGACGCCGAGATGGACGGGCACGGCGGCGGCGAGCAGCCGCTGCGGGCTCGTTTCCCGCGGCAGCAGGATCGCGCCTGCAGCGTAGGCGGCCTCGAGGGGGTCGCGTCCGGTCGCGAGCGCGTACGCCGTCGACGGGATCCCGCTCAGCGCAGCAGCCCAGGCAGCGGCTCTAAGCACGCGCATGCCGAAGGATAGGCTTGACCGGTGACTGTTCAGGCTCGACGGCAGGAGAGCGCCGAAGAACGGGTCACGCCGCTCGAGCTCTTCTTCGACCTCATCTTCGTCTTCGCGATCACCCAGGTGACCGGCCTCGTCGTCGAGGATCCGACCTGGGCGGGCCTGGTCAAGGGGCTCATCGTGCTGGGTGTGCTCTGGTGGGCGTGGGCGGCCTACGCCTGGCTGACGAACACGATCAACCCGGAGGAAGGCGCGGTCCGAATCGCGATGTTCGCCGCCATGGGCGCGATGCTGGTCGCCTCGCTGGCCGTGCCGGACGTCTTCGGCGACGACGCCTTCCTCTTCGCCTGCGCGTACGCATTCGTGCGGATCTCGCATCTCGTGCTCTATGCGATCGCGGGCCGTGGCGACCGCGACCTGCTGGCGGCGGTCGCCCGGCTGGGAGTCGGGACGGTGGTCGGCGTCGGGCTCCTGTTCGTCGCCGCGGGTCTCGACGGCCGCGTGCAGGTGGGTGTCTGGGCGCTCGCGCTCGCCCTCGACCTGCTCGGCGCCTACATCGGCGGCGGCAAGGGCTGGCGCCTCTCCGCCGGGCACTTCGCCGAGCGGCACGCGCTGATCGTGATCATTGCGCTCGGCGAGTCGATCGTCGCGCTCGGGCTTGGAGCGAGCCACGACCTCGACGTGGGTGTGATCGTGGCGGGGCTGCTCGGGTTCGCGGTTGCCGCCGCGCTCTGGTGGCTGTACTTCGACGTCGTTTCGATCGTGGCGGAGCGGAAGCTGCGCGAGACGACCGGGAACGCGCAGCTTGCGATGGCCCGCGACTCCTACAGCTACCTGCATTTGCCGATGGTCGCCGGGATCATCCTCTTCGCGGTCGGCGTCAAGAAGACGCTCGGCGACGTCGGCGAGCCGCTCAAGCTCGTGCCCGCCGTCGCCCTCTGCGGCGGCATCGCCCTCTACCTGCTTGCGCACATCCTCTTTAGGCTCCGGAACGTCGGCTCGCTGAACACGCAGCGCCTGGTCGTCAGCGCCGTCCTGCTGGCGCTGGTCCCGCTCGGGGTCGAGCTCGCGGCGCTCGTCACGCTTGCGCTCGTGGCCGCTCTTTGCGTCGGGTTGATCGCCTACGAGGCGATCCGCTTCGCCGACGCGCGTGACCGCGTGCGTCACGCAGCGGCCGAGCCCGCCGGCTAGATCCCGCCGAGCAGATCGGCCGCGACCGCCTGGACGAACCAGGTGGAGCCGACGGCGGTGAAGTGGCTCGGATCCCAGAAGGCGAGCTGGTCGGCCCGGTCTTCGACGCGGGCGAGGCAGCCGTCGGAGTTGCAGAGGACGTCGAGCGGCGCGATGTAGGTCACGCCCAGCTCGCGGGCGAGCGGCCGCAGCTTCCTGTCGGCGCGTGCGGGCGCGTCCGAGAGCTCGTGCTTCACACGCATCGGGAAGCGATCGAGCCCCTCCCGCTTCACCTCGCGGAAGAGCGCCTGGGCCAGCCCGTGCGGCCAGTTCGGCGAGGGGCCGACGACGACGATCTCCGCGACGCCGACCTCCCGCAGCGCCTCGACGGTGCTGCGCAGCCCGTCGAGGCTCCGGTACTGCTCCCACTGCGCGGAGAGAACGACGGTTTCAGGACGCAGTGCGCGCGCCTTCGCCAGCGCCGCCTGGTTGATCCCGTGGCACTTCGGCCGCTCGCCCGAGCGATAGTCGAGCAGCGGTGGACAGGCGCTTGCGGTCAGCTGCGCGATCCGAAACCGGCGCTCCCGCGCGGCCGGCACGAGGCCGGGGTAGAGGTGTGCCGCGTGCGAGTCGCCCCAGAGCATGAGCAGCTTGCCTTCGCCGCCGTCGATGCAGTCGGGCCGGAATGCCCGCGCGCCCTGCCAGGGCTGAAGGAAGCAACGGCTCTCCCGGTAGGCCCGCTTATAGTCGAACGCGACCGTGCTCAGCTGCTGCAGCTCGACCGGCAGCCGCCCCGGCAGCCCTCCGGCGAGAAAGACGGCGAGCCCGGCGGCGCCGACCGCGGCGAGGGGGGCGACGAGCACGCCCGGACGCCAGGCGCCGCTTCGCGCCAGGCGGCGGACCGGCAGCTCGACAAGCCGGTAGGTGCCGTATGCGAGCACGACGCTCACACCGACGATCGCGAGCGTGATCGGCACGGAGAGAGACGGCCCCCACTGCACGCGGGCGAGCACGAGCAGCGGGAAGTGCCAGAGGTAGAGCGGGTAGCTGATCTTCCCGACCAGGACGAACGGCGCGCTCGAGAGCAGGCGGCGGTTCGGGCTCGCGTCGGGGCCGGCGGCGATCAGGAGGACGGCTGCACCGGTCGGCGCCAGCGCCCACCAGCCGGGGAAGACGCTCGACGCGGTCGGGCCGAAGGTGGCGACGGCGAGCAGGCCGAGGCCGGCGAACGCGATCGCGTTCCGCAGTCGCGGAGGAACTGTGTCGCTCCGGCTCAGCTGGACGTAGGCGAGCAGCGCGCCGAGCGCGAGCTCCCAGAAGCGGGCCGGCAGCAGGTAGAACGCGGCCGCCGGGTCGGCCGGGACGCTGGCGATGTTCCAGGCGAAGGAGGCGGCGGCGAGGAGCGCGAGCAGCGCGCCGGTGAGCCGCCAGGAGCGGTGCGCCGCGATCAGGAGCAGCGGGAAGACGAGGTAGAACTGCTCCTCGACGGCCAGCGACCAGAGATGGGTCAGCGGTCGCAGGGCGGCGTTCTCGGTGAAGTAGCCGGCGTCCTGCCAGAGGACGAGGTTCGACGCAAAGGCCGCGGCCGAGGCGACGTCCTTGCCGAGCGTCTCGTACGCGTCGGGGAGGAAGAGCCAGCGGCCGGCGGCCAGCGTCGAGACGAGCACGAGCACGAGGGCGGGGAAGAGGCGCAGGACGCGGCGCCCGTAGAACCAGGCAAGGGTGAAGTTCCCCGCTTCGAGCCCGCGCCAGATGATCCGCGAGATCAGGTAGCCGGAGATGACGAAGAAGACGTCGACGCCGGTGAACCCGCCCCGGGCGGCGGCTGGGAAGGCATGGAAGACGACGACCGCTGCAATCGCGACCGCGCGCAGGCCGTCGATGTCGGGCCGGTAGTCCAGTCGTGCGCTCATCCAGCAGGACATCGGCAGCCGCGCCGCGGAACCGTAGGAACGCGGCGATGATTTCCGGGTCGAAAGCCGGTCTATTCACGGACGGAACGGCGCCCTCCGCGCCGCCAGCGAAGGAAGGGACGAAGCATGCAACCGATCACTCCATGTCTGTGGTTCGACACCGAAGGCGAGGAAGCGGCGAAGCTCTACACGTCGGTCTTCCCGAACTCGAAGGTCGTCGAGGTCACGCGCTATGGCTCCGCGGGCCCGCGGGCCGAGGGCACGGTCATGACCGTCGAGTTCGAGCTGAACGGTCAGTCCTTCGTGGCCCTGAACGGGGGCCCCGACTTCACGTTCAGCGAGGCGATCTCGTTCCAGGTCGCCTGCAAGGACCAGAACGAGGTCGACTACTACTGGACCGCGCTTTCGGAGGGCGGCGAAGAGGGCCCGTGCGGCTGGGTCAAGGACCGCTACGGCCTCTCCTGGCAGATCGTCCCGACGAGGATGAACGAGCTGCTCAGCGACCCGGACCCGGAGCGGGCGCAGCGTGCGATGGCGGCGATGCTCGAGATGCGGAAGCTCGACATCGCCGAGCTCGAGCGGGCGGCCGACGCGGCGTAGTCGATCCCTAACCTCGCCTCCGCCGTCGACTGGACGAATGCGCTGCCGGGTCCTATCGTGGAGCCGTGGAGCTCCTTGAACGTGAGGCGGCACTCGCGGCGCTGACCGAGGCCCGCGACGCCGCCGCACGGGGCGACGGCCGTGTCCTCGTCGTCACCGGCGAGCCGGGGATCGGCAAGACCTCGCTCGTCGCCCGGTTCCTGGCCGGTCTCGAGGACGGCGCCCGCGTGCTTCTCGGCACCTGCGACGACCTCTCGATCCCGCGGCCACTCGGAGCGATCCACGACCTTGCGGGAACCCTGTCACCGGCCCTGGAGGAGGCGCTGGCCGCCGGGGCGTCACCGCACGAGATCCATCGCCTGCTGCTCGCCGAGCTCGCGCTTCCGCCGCAGCCGACGGTGCTCGTGCTCGAGGACGTGCACTGGGCGGATGAGGCGACGCTCGACGTGATCACGTTGCTTGCCCGGCGAATTGGCACCCTGCCCGTGCTGCTTCTGCTCACGTGCCGGGACGGCGAGGCGCCGCCGGGTCACCCGGTGCACGGAGCCGTCTCCGCCACCTCGGCAATCCTGGAGCTCGCGCCCCTCTCTGCGGCCGCGGTCGCGTCGATCTCCGGTGACGGCTCCGACGACGTCTACGCCGCGACCGGGGGCAACCCGTTCTACGTCACCGAGCTGCTCGCTTCGCGGACGGCCGACGAGCTGCCGCGCTCGATCGCGAACGCCGTCCGCGGCCGCGTCTCGCGGCTGTCCGGCGACGAGCGGCGGCTGGTGGAGCTCGTCTCGGTCGTGCCGAACCGCGTCGCCACGTCCGTGCTCGACGCCGTCCTGCCCGACTGGCCGGCGACGGCGGAGGAGCCCGAGCGGCGGGCGCTGCTCGAGGTTCACCCCCGGTACGTGCGCTTCCGCCACGAGCTCGCCCGCAACGCGATCAGGTCGAGCGTTCCGATCGCAGCGCGGCGGCGGCTCCACGCGGAGATCCTCGCAGCGTTGCTCACCGCCGAAGCCGATCCGGCCGACATCGTCCACCACGCCGAGGCGGCCGGCGCCGAGAACGTGGTCGCCGAGTACGCGCTCGTGGCGGCCCGGCGGGCAGCGGCACTCGACTCGAACCGCGAGGCGTACTCGCACTATCGGCGCGCATCGGCGTTTCTCGATCGGCTTCCCGCGGCCGAGCGAGCGGCCGTGCTCGAGGAGCTGGCGGGCGCGGCGTACGCCGTCTACAGGCTGGAGGACGCCTTCGCCGCAATCGAGCGCGCGATCGTGGCGTGGACTGCCCTGGGCGACGGAGCGGCGATCGGCCGCTGCACGCAGATCCTCTCGCGGTTCCACTGGCACGCAGGCGATGGCGATGCCGCGCGGGCGAAGGCACTCGAGGCGATCGAGATCCTCGAGCCGCTCGGCGAGTCGGTCGAGCTTGCCCGCGCTTACAGCGGCCTCTCCCAGCTCAAGAATCTCGCGGAGTACAACGACCAGGCGCTCCTCTGGGGGGAGCGGGCGCTCGAGCTTGCGACCAAGCTCGGTGACGAGCGCACCCGCGCGCACGTACTGGTCAGCCTTGCCAGCGTGAGGATGGACGTCGACCATCGGCAGATCTCGGCGCTCCTCGAGGCTCACGCCTTTGCGGACGAGGTCGGCGACAAGCACGAGGCGACGCGCGCTCTCGGCAACCTCGGCTACGCGTTGATGTCCTGGGCGCAGCCGGAGCAGGCGGTTCGCTACGCGCGTCAGGCGCTCGCCTACGCCGAGCAGAACGAGGTGGACAATCTCGCTTCGTACATCGCGGTCACGCTCGCGTGGCTGCAGCTGCGAGCCGGAGAGTGGGACGAGGCCGAGAGGATCACGCGGGTCGAGCTGGAGAAGAGCATGAGCGTCGCCCAGCTCGTCGCCAAGACGGTGCTGACCGAGCTGGCCGTGCGCCGCGGCGATCCGGATGCCGGCGAGCGACTGGCCGACCTCGCCGCGCAGGCCCTCCGCGCGAGCGAGCCCCAGCGGCTCGCGCCGCTCGTCGAGCTCGAGATCGAGTGGGCCCTGACCACCGGTGCAGCGCTGCCGGTCGAGCGACTCGAGGCGCTGCTGGACGAGACGCGGCCACCCGGCGGCTTGATCGGGTGGGGCGCGATTCGGGTGGCGGCGTGGGCGGTCGTCGCCGGGATCCCGGTCGAGCTCGACCCCCCGAAGACGGCGCCTCATGCCGCCATGCTGCGGCGGGACTGGCTCGGCGCGGCGGATGCCTTCGGCGAGGTCGGCTGGCACTACGACCGTGCGCTGATGCTCTCGCTCCTCGACGACGAGGACTCCCTCCACGAGGCGATCGGGATCGCCCGGGGGCTCGGAGCTGAGCCGCTGACGCACCGCGTCGCCGAGCGCATGCGCGAGCTCGGGATCCGCGTGCCGCAGGGGCCGCGCGAGTCGACCCGGGAGAACCCCGCCGGCCTGACCACGAGGCAACTCGAGGTGCTCGCGCTCCTGACCGAGGGCCTGACGAATGCAGAGATCGCCGAGCGGCTGGTCGTGTCACCTCGGACCGCGGAGCACCACGTCGCCGCGGTGCTGTCGAAGCTGGGCGCCGCGACGCGCCGGGATGCAGCCCGGCGCGCCGTGGAGTTGGGACTCGTCGCCCGAGTCTGATCGCCCGCTACTCGCCCGGCCCCAGGTTCACGACCGGCGTGATCAGCAGCTCCACGTCCGGCTCGATCGTGACGTCGTCGTCGCCGTCGAGCGTCTGGATCCGCAGTGTGTCGTTGAGGCTCTCGCTGCCGGCGATTCGAATCTCGGCCGCGAGGCCTGCGACCGACACCTGGTCGCCCGACCGCGTCACCTGGACGACGTCGCGCCGGTCGGTGCCGTTGACGACGACGCTGTCGGGCACGCCGTCGCCGCCCCCGGCGGTCGCACTGAGGTCGACGTCGACGCCTTTGACGCCGGTGCCGGCGAGGTCGTTGACGGTGACCGTGTCGGTGCCTCCGAGCAAGCGAAGGCCGACGTGCTCGATCCCGTCGAAGTCGATCGTGATCGCGCCGATATTGCGGGTCAGCCGGGTGCGGCCGGCATTCGCCGACAGCTCGATCTGCTCGGGTGCGTTGGAGGCGTTGAAGTCGAGCTGGTCGTTGCCGCCCTCGCCTTCGACGGTGTCGCTGCCGTCGCCGGGGTCCCACTGGAAGCGGTCGTCTCCGGCCCCCAACGAGGCGTGGTCCGCGCCGACGTTTCCGTCGCCGAAGTCCTCGCCCGGACCACCGATGAAGATCTCGGCCCCCGCGCCGCCGATCAGCGTGTCGTCGCCGGCGCCGCCGTTCATGGTCACGCTTTCATCCGTGAACGCGCCGCCGCTCTGGTCGATCCGGACCTCGTCGTCGCCGGAGCCGGCCGCCACGTCGATCGAGGTGAAGGTGCTGCGGTCGAAGCTGAGCTCCGCGATCCCATCGGCGCCGATGTCCGCCTCGAGCGTGCCGGGCGAGCCCGGCTGGAGGCGGAGCGCGAGCTTGTCGTCCGCCGCATCGCCGCGGAGCTTCAGGATTTCCGTCTCCACTCGTGCCGAGTAGGCGGCCTCCGCCCGCTCGGGTGCGAGCCCGAGCGCGACGGGGCTAGTTGCGCTGCGTGAGTGCGTTGCCCACGTGGCCGCACGGTGCCGTGGCGGCATCGAGCCGGTTGGCAAGACGCCGGAGGGACTGTGCGATCCGGATGCGTGGCGGGACGCGGTCGACGAGCCTGTGGGCGGCCGCCTCGTCCCGCAACCGTTGCCGCCGGTCGAGGGCGTACTGGTGGTGCAGATCTGGGTTCACATGCATTCGGTGTCTCCTCAGTTGGTTGGCGCGGCGTCGTGCGTCATTTGTGCCGCCGCTGGTTTGCGAGCGCGAGGCGCTCGAGTCCCGGAGCGATGAGCCAGGTGAGCAGGCGGCGCAGATCGGGGCTCATGACCACTCAGGGCCTCCCCTGGTCGCGGCGATGCTCACGCTCTCGACGCCGTAGGTCCGGGACGCCTCGAGCGCTCGGTCGGTGAGGAAGCGGTAGTCGTTGGGCCGCGTCTCGGTGATCGTGAAGCCGGCTGCGGAGAGCTCGTCCAGATACGCCGTCGACGGAATCGCGCCGGCGATGCAGGCCGCCCACAGCTCCATGTTCCGACGGGTCGCCTCCTTCAGCGGGATCGCGCTGACGAGGTCCGCGAGCGCGAGGCGGCCGCCGGGCCGCAGCACGCGCGCAGCTTCGGAGAAGACGCGGTGCTTGACCGGCGAGAGGTTGATGACGCCGTTTGAGATCACGACGTCGAAGCTGCCGTCGTCGAAGGGCAGGCGATCGATGCTCGCCTCCACGAACCGGACGTTGTCGATGCCGCTGCGCTCGGCCAGGCGCGTGGCGTTGTCGACCTGCTCGTCGGTGAAGTCGACACCGACGACACGGCCCGTCCAACCGACGCTCATGCCGGCGCAGAACGCGTCGGTCCCGGAGCCCGATCCCAGATCGAGCACGCGGTCGCCCGGCCTCAGCTCGGCGAGGTCGAGGTGGTAGCCGACGCCGGCGAACGACGCGAGTGCCGCGTAGGGGACGGAGGCGAGCAGCGGCTCGGGATACCCGAGCCGGAGCGCGAGGTTGCGGCCGGTCTCGAAATGCCGGGGAGCGAGCGGATCGCGCGCGACGCCGCGGTACATCTCCTGCACCTGCTGCTCGAGGCCGACGCGGTCGACGAGCGTCGAGGCATCTGCCTGCGGCAGAGTCATCGGGTCACCGCCACGGCCTCGGTGTAGGCCGCCGGGAGAGCGATCGCGCCGGGCCCGCCGAGGCGATTCGAGCGGCGCGCGAGGGCGATCAGATCCTCCTCGAGCGCGTCGCGACCAGCGCCTTCGAGCGCCGCGAATGCCTTCAGCGTCGGCCCGTACCAGGTGCGGAAGAAGAGAACGAACTCCTCCGCCGACGTGAACCGGAACGTGAACGTCCGCTCCCCGATCTCGAGCGAGGCGATCCCGTCCCCGAAGAGCGTGCGGAGATGAGCCTCGGTGCCCCAGAGCATCGGCGACTGCACGCCGGCCGGGGGCGGCACATGAGCGGCGACCGTGCGGAAGAGCTCACCGATGAATCCCTCCGGCGTCCAGCTGGCGAGCGCGATCCTGCCGCCCGGCCTGCAGACACGGAGCAGCTCGGCGGCCGCCTGCGCGTGGTCGGGGGCGAACATGGAGCCGAACACGGAGGTGACTGCGTCGAAGGAGCCGTT
>DATMEO010000022.1:0-8819 GCA_035556515.1 Gaiellaceae bacterium | reverse complement strand
ATCAGCGAGACCCACGCGTTCACGCGCAGGCCGGCGAACTCCTCGGACGGGTCGATTCGGATCGACTCGAGGTAGAAGCGGAAGCCCGTGTAGAGCGAGACGTAGAGCGCGAAGAGGGCCGGCGGGCGGAAGCGGAAGCGGCGGTCGAGGATCAGCAGCAGCGCGGCGGCGAGGAGGTTCCAGAGCGCCTCGTAGAGGAAGGTCGGGTGGAACGTCTCGTTGAAGATGTACTCGTCGGGCCGGCGCGCGGTGTCGATCTCGAGGCCCCACGCGCGGTCGGTCGGCTCGCCGAAGAGCTCCTGGTTCCACCAGTTCCCGATCCGGCCGATCGCCTGTGCGACAAGGAGCCCCGGCGCCGCCGCGTCGAGCAGCTCGGTCACGCTCGCGCCCGCTCGGTGCGCGATGATCCCGCCGACGAGGACGCCGCCGGCGATGCCGCCCCAGATCCCGAGCCCGCCCTCCCAGACGGCGAACGGGCCCCACCAGTCGTCGGGGACCTCGCTCCAGCTGGTCGCCAGGTGGTAGAGGCGCGCGCCGACGATCCCGGCGCCGACGCCCCAGACCGCGACGCGGAAGATCAGATCCCAGTCGCCGCCGCGCGCGACCCAGCGCTTGCCGGTGATGAAGATGCACGCCGCGATCCCGGCCAGCAGCATCAGGCCGTACATGTGGATCGTCACGGGCCCGAGGTCGAGCGTGCCCGAGGATGGCGAGGGGATCGAGGCGAGGAGCGTCACCGCAGAGCGCATTCTGCCGAGTCGCGCAGACGGAGCGCGGAGGAAACGACTGGAGCCGCAGCCTCTGGCGCTCCGACGCGCCGCTGAGGGCGCGAGGCCGGAGGGGATAGTGCGTCAGCACAGACCCGCAGAGCCGCGTGCACTCAGCGGCGCGAGCCGGGCGAGAGCCCGGCGATCGGTGCGTCAGAGGAGGATCTGCAGGGCCAGTTCTGGAGCGCAGCCGTTGCGAAGCAGGTCGATCGCGTAGTGGAGATCGACGTCGGGGCGGCTGGCGAGGAGCGAGGCCGCCGATGCCTCGTAGCCGGCGCGCTCGAGCTCGCCCGCCCGCCAGCGCTCGATCCGCTCCTGTTCCGTCTCGGTGGTCGTCTCCGCCGCAGCCATCGCTTTCCCTCTTGGTCGTGTGTATCGGTACTTCGTCCAGTAGAGCGAAGAGGTTGTCCCCCTTGTAGGGGATTGCGATGAAGCTCGCGTAAGGGTTTTGCAAATCGCAACGAGCGCGATCTGCGTCCAAGGCCCGGGCCGCGTGCCGGCCCGGGCCCTGACAGTGCTCAGACGGCGACGATCACGACCGACTTGAAGGTGTGCACCCGCGCGCAATCCGCGTACGGGAAGCCGTCGTAGACGCCGAGCGAGTAGCGGCCGGCCTTCGGGAAGACGACCCGGGCGCGGTACGACCCGATCTTGGCCGTCTTCTTCGCCTTGAAGGTGAAGAGCTTGCCGGCGGCGTTGCGGATCCGGACTTCGGGCTTTGCGTCCGCCATCGGCGTGCGGCCGTGCTGGAGCACGCGGATCGTGACCACCCACGGCTTGCCGGCCGCATGGTTGGCTTTCGGCAGCGCGCTGAGCCCGACCGTGGCCATGCAGCCGGCGTTGGCGGCGGCCGTGACCGCGAGCGCGGCGACGACCGTGGCGACGAACACGAACAGCTTCTTCATGCGGCCTCCTTCAGGTGGATCGGCTGCGGCTCCGGGATCCGGCGACGCAGCGTCAGGACGGTTGCGGCCGCGAGTGCGAGCGCGACGCCGAGGGCGAGCGCAAGCCACCCGTACGGGAAGCCGCCGTCCGATCCGCCAATCGCGACCGGCTTGAACGTGTGCGTGCGGGCGCCTCCGTAGGTGCCGAAGCCGTCGTAGACCTCGTACGAGTACGTGCCCTCGCCTGGGAACGTGACGTCGGCGTGGTAGACGCCGATCTTCCCGGTCGGGACGGCCGTAAAGCTCTGCACGACCTTGCCGCCGCCGTCGCGGACGCGCACGATCGGCGTCACCCCGGCGAGCGGCGTCTGGCCGTGCTGGAGCACGGTGATGTCGACCGGCCAGTTCTGGTTCGCCTCCAGGCCGCCAGGCGGGAGCGAGCTGAGGCCGACGGTGGCCCAGCCGCCGGCGCTCGCGGCCCCAGTGAGTGTCACAGCAGCGACGGCGGCGGCGGCGAGCACGAGCAGGAGCTTCTTCATCCGGACCTCCATGTTGCGACCTCCATGTTGCGGTTGTCACCCCTCGTACACCGCTCGGGCGCGAAAAGGTCCCTACTCGGCGTCGCGGGCGAGCTCGAGCGCCTCCTCGAGCGTCAGATCGCCCTCCAGCCGCAGCAGCAGGTCGCCGCGGTTCCAGAGCAGGACCGTTCCGGCGAGGTAAGTGCGCTCGTCGGAGATGAGCCCGTTCTCGTCGAGGAACATGACGAAGTGCTCGTCCCCGTCGACGAAGAGCCCCGGCTCGCCGTCGATCGTGACGTTCAGGATCGTCGTGCCGCGGCCGCCGGTCTTCTTGATGAAGCCGTCGAAGATCGCGCCGCGAGCCTGCGAGAGCACGAGCCGCGGACGCGCCGGGTCGCCGTAGACCGCCGAGGCGAGGCCGTCCGGCCGCACGAAGATCGCGTCCGGCTCGTCACCCAGGTCGAGCAGCTCGAAGCCGGCGCGGCGCTCGGCCTCGTCGCGGCTGACGCGGTCGCCGAAGTCGATCCGCTGCGCACGCACGTCGGGCAGGGTCTCGACGCGCTCGACCGTCGCGCCGCGGATCTGGAAGATCTCGAGGAAGGCGCTGCGGGCGCCGGGCGAGAGTGCGAGCACGCCGGCGAAGACGGCGACGAGGATCGCGAAGCCGAGCGCCAGCGGGCGGAGGCGTGGTGCGCGCGCGGGCCGGCGGTCGAAGCCGAGATCGAAGCGCGGCGTCGCCGGGTAGGCGATCTCGCCGCCGAGCTCGTTGAGCCGCCGCTCGAGCTCGTTCATCCCGCCTCCTCCAGCTGCTCCCGCAGGCGGCCGAGCGCCCGCGAGGTCCTCGACTTGACCGTCCCACGCCGGAGCGAGAGCACCTCGCCCGTCTCCTCCTCGCCGAGGTCGAGCAGGTAGCGGCACGAGAGCACGAGGCGGTCGTCCTCGCTCAGCCGTTCGAGCGCGTCCCGCAGCTCGGCGCGCTGCTCGGCGGCGAGAGCCCTCCCCTCGGGAGACGGAGCCGCGTCCCCCGAGGGAAGCTCGTGCGCCGCCCGCAGAGCGAGCCCTTCGCGCCGGCCCTCGGCACGGCGCCGGTTGCGCGCCTCGTTCGCGACGATCGCGAGCAGCCAGGGCCGCAGCGGGGCGCCGCGACGGAAGCGCGGCAGCGCCCGCCAGGCCTTCGTCAGCCCGACCTGGGCGGCGTCCTCGGCGTCGGCGGCGTTACGGGTGATCAGGTACGCGGTGCGGAAAGCGATCTCCTCGTGGTCGCGGACGAGCGCGGCGAAAGCTGCGGCGTCGCCGCCACGTGCGCGCTCGACGAGCTCGTCCTCTGTCGGTGGTCGGCTCACCACTCGATCCTCTTACACCCGATGGGTAATGTCGGTTCCATGGCTCGTGCCGTTGGGATCAATCATCTCGCGCTCGAGGTCGGCTCGATCGACGAAGCGCTTGCCTTCTACGGACGCCTGTTCGACATCGAGCTCCGGGGCAGGATCGCCGGGATGGCGTTCGTCGACATGGGCGACCAGTTCCTCGCGTTCGCGGAGGGGCGGACGCAGGAGCCGGACCGGGTGCGCCACTTCGGGCTCGTCGTCGACGACCGCGACGCCGTGCTCGCGGCGGCCCGCGAGGCCGGGGTCAAGCTCTTCGGCAGCAACTCGTTCCTCGACCCGTGGGGCAACCAGGTGCAAGTCGTCGCCTATCAGGAGATTCAGTTCTCGAAGACACCGGAGGTCCTGCGCGGGATGGGCCTCGAGCTCGAGAAGTCCGAGTCGGCGCTGCGCGAGCTGCGCGACAAGGGCCTCGCCTGAACGACGCGTGATCGACCTCAGCCACCACGACCTCGTCAGCCTGCTCGTGCTGCTGACGGCGGGCGCGGCGATGCTCGTGCTCGTCCCGAAGCTCCGCGTTCCCTACCCGATCCTGCTCGTGCTCGGCGGGCTCGGGCTCGGCTTCGTGCCCGGTCTGCCCGAGATCGACCTGCCGCCCGACCTCGTCCTCGTCGGCGTGCTGCCGCCGCTCCTCTACGGCGCCGCGTTCTTCACCTCGCTGCGCGACCTGCGCGCGAACCTGCGCCCGGTGGGGCTGCTCGCGGTCGGCCTCGTCCTCCTGACGATGGTCGTCGTCGCGGTCGTCGCGCACGAGATCGTGCCGGGGCTGCCGTGGGCGGCGGCGTTCGTGCTCGGCGCGGTCGTCTCCCCCACCGACCCGATCGCGGCCACGGCGATCATGCACCGCCTCGGTGTGCCGCGCCGGATCGTCTCGATCGTCGAAGGAGAGAGCCTGGTCAACGACGGCACGGCCCTCGTCGCCTATCGCTTCGCGGTCGTCGCCACGGTCAGCGGCGCCTTCTCGATCTGGGAGGCCGGGATCTCGTTCGTGCTCAACGTCCTCGGCGGCGTCGTCGTCGGGCTCGGTGTGGCCTGGATCGTCCGCCAGGTGCGGCGACGGCTCGACTTCCCGCCCGCCGAGGTGACGATCTCCCTGCTCACGGGCTATTTCGCCTACATCCCGGCCGAGCTGATGGGTGTCTCGGCGGTGATCGCAGCGGTGACCGCAGGGATCTACCTCGGCTGGTACACGCCGGAGCTGACGACGCCGGAGGTACGGCTGATGGGCGAGTCCGCCTGGGAGATCGTCACCTTCACGCTCAACGCGATCCTCTTCACGCTGATCGGGCTGCAGCTCCCGGGCATCCTCGACGAACTCGACGCCTACTCGGCGACCGACCTGATCTGGTGGGCGGTCGCGGTCTGGCTGACGGTGCTGGCCGCCCGCGCGCTCTGGGTCTACCCCGCGGCGAAGCTGCCGCGCTTGCTCGTCCCCCGAATTCGCGAGCGCGACCCGATGCCGCCACCCGCGGCGTTGACGCTGATCGCCTGGTCTGGGATGCGCGGCGGCGTCTCGCTCGCGGCGGCGCTCGCGATCCCGCTCTCGATCGACACCGGCGACCCGTTCCCGGGCCGCAACCTGATCCTCTTCCTCACGTTCGCCGTCATCTTCGGGACGCTCGTGATCCAGGGGCTGACGTTGCCCGCGGTGATCCGGCTCCTGAAACTCGAGGACGACGGCGAGGAGGATGCGCGCGAGGAGGCGAAGGCGCGCATCCACGCAGCGAGCGCGGCGCTGCTGCGGCTGGACGAGCTGATCGAGGAGGAGTGGGTGCGCGAGGACACCGCGGAGCGGATTCGCGGCGGCTACGGCTTCCGCCGCGACCGCTTCTCGGCCTGGCTCGACGGCGGCGACGACGGCTCGATCGAGGCGCGCTCGCGCGACTTCCAGCGGCTCCGCCGCGAGCTGCTGAACGCGGAGCGCTTGGCGGTGCAGGACCTGCGCCGGAGCGGCGCGATCTCCGACGAGGTGGCGCGCCGGGTCGAGCGCGACCTCGACCTCGAAGACGCCAGGCTCGAGATCTAGACGTGGCCGCGGGCTGGGAGACCTCGAACCTGCTCCGCGGCTGGCAGGAGCGGGAGTACGGCCGCTCGCGCGGCGGCCTGCCGCTGCGCGTGCAGCTGCCCTCGTCTGGCGCGCCGGTTGCCGGGCTCCTTGTCGCGGGGCAGCACGGCGAGGAGGCGGAGACCGGCCTGCTGGCCCGACGCCTGCTCGAGCGGATCCCGGGCGACGAGACAGCGTGGGCCGTCGTTCAGGTCGCGAACCCGGACGGGCTCCTGAACGGGACGCGGCAGAACGCGGCCGGGGTCGACCTGAACCGGAACTTCCCCTGTGCGAGCTGGCGCCCCGACCCGTCGTTCACGTTCCCGCCTGGGATCGATCCCGAGCTGCGCGAGCTCCCGAACCGCACGAGCCGCTCCTCACCCGGCGCCGAGCCCGCGTCCGAGCCGGAGACGCGCGCGCTGATTGCGCTCGTCCGGGAGCTGAGGCCGCGGCTCGTGCTCGACCTGCACGCCCCGATCGAGCTGATCCTCGTCCGCGAGGGTGTCCCGAGCGAGCCCGTCGAGCTGCTCGCGGCCGCTGCCGATCTGCGCGTCGTCACCGAGCTCGAGGTCGGCTCGCCCGGCGCCTTCGACGAGTGGCTACTCGACCAGGGAATCCCGGCGATCGTCTACGAGGTCGAGCACGCGGGCCTGCCGCAGCTCTGCCGGCGCCACCTGCCGGGGCTCGAAGCCCTTCTCCGCGGCTAGGAGGGTCTGGCGGAATGTCGCTCGTCGCATGGGGTGCGATGCTCGTTCCGAGGCAAGGACGCAGGGAGCGGCGATAGCGGTTGCTATCGCCGCGACTGAGGACGCGGCCTCGGGGCGAGCAGCGCGGCCCAGCGACTCAGCCGATATTTCGCCAGACCCTCCTAAACGATCGCGTCGGCGCCGAGGAGCGTGCGCGCCTCGGTGAGGAAGTCCGTGTCGATCGCAACCGTGTAGCCCGGCCCGAGCGCCAGCGTCTTCGGCCCCATCGACGTGTCCAGCGCGACGAGCACCCGCGAGGGGCCGGGGTAGTCCTTGACGAGGTGTGCGAGGTCGCGGATCAGGCCGGCCCGCGCCGCGCGCGCGTCGAGCTTGAACCTGATCTCCGTCCGCTCCTGCACCGCCTCGAAGCCGTTCACCTCGATCGCGATCAGCTTCGTCTCGCCCTGCTGCTTGTGGTCGACGCGGCCCTTGATCACGAGAATCCGATCGGCGACACAGAGCTCGCGCGCCTGCGCGTAGGTCGAGTTGAAGACGACGACCTCGCCCCCGCCCGTCGGGTCGTCGAGGGTCAGGAAGACCATCGGCTCGCCCTTCTTCGTCGTCAGCTGCTTCACCGACGAGACGATCCCGCCGACGCTGACGACCTCGCCGTCGCGCCGCCGCTCGAGCTCCCCGAGCGTGCAGTCGGTCTTGCGGCGAAGCTGCTCGCGGACGGCGTGCAGCGGATGCTCGGAGACGTAGAGGCCGAGCGTCTCCTTCTCGAGCTTCAAGAGCTCCGGCTTCTCGAACTCGCCGGTCGGGACCGCCGGATGGTGCCGCGGCGCCGAGGACTCCTCGGTGTCGCCCATGTCGAAGATCGAGGCCTGCCCGGCGAGCCGGTCGGCGGCGTGCTTCTGCCCCCATGCGAGCGCCTGCTCGAGCAGCGCGAGCATCCCCATCCGCGAGGCGCTGGTCGAGTCGAGCGCGCCGCACTTGACCAAAGCCTCGAGTGACCGTTTGTTCACCACCTGCGGGTCGACGCGCTCGGTGAAGTCCCAGATCGACTCGAAGGCGCCGCCCTCCTCGCGGGCGCGGATGATCGCGTTCGCGGCCGACTCGCCCACCGACTTGACGGCGTTCAGGCCGAAGCGGATCTTCCCCTCGACGACGGCAAAGTCGGTCTGCGAGGAGTTGACGTCGGGCGGCAGCACCTCGATCCCGAGCTCGTCGCAGGCATTGACGTAGAGCGGCACCCGGTCCTTCGTGTTCATCACCGACGAGATCAGCGCCGCCATGTACTCGCAGGGGTGGTTCGCCTTCAGCCACGCGGTGCGGTAGGCGATCAGCGCGTAGCAGGCGGCGTGCGACTTGTTGAACGAGTAGTCCTGCGACTTCTCGATGTCGTCCCAGAGCTGCTTCGCCACGTGCTCCGACGTCTGGTTGCCGATGCAGCCGGCGATGAACTTGTCCTTCAACGACGCCATCAGCTTGTGGATCTTCTTGCCGATCGCCTTACGCAGGTCGTCCGCCTCGGCGGGGCTGAAGCCGCCGATCTGCTTCGCGATCTCCATCGACTGCTCCTGGTAGATCGAGATCCCGTAGGTCGAGCCGGTGATCTCCTTCAGCCGCGGGTCGATGAACGCGACCTGCTCCTGCTTCGCCTTCCGCTTGGCGTAGTTCGGGATGTACTGCATCGGCCCCGGCCGGTAGAGCGCGACGAGCGCGATCAGGTCCTCGAAGACGGTCGGCTTCACCTGCCGCAGCGCCTCGCGCATCCCCGACGACTCGAACTGGAAGACGCCCATCGCCTCGCCGCGCGCGAGCATCGCGTACGTCTTCTTGTCGTCGAGCGGGATCGTCGTCATGTCGACGCCGCCGATCAGCTCGACCGCCTTGTCGATCACGTCGAGGTTGCGCAGGCCGAGGAAGTCCATCTTCAGGAGGCCGAGCGCCTCGACTGTGTTCATCGAGAACTGGGTCACGACCTCCTGGTCGGCGCCCTTCTGCTGCAGCGGGATCGTGTCGATCAGCGGCTCGGCGCCGATCACGACGCCGGCGGCGTGGATCGAGTCCTGCCGGACGAGCCCCTCGAGCGGCCGCGCCAGGTCGATGATCTCCTTCGCGGCCGGGTCGGTCTCGTAGGCTGTCTTCAAGTCGGAGCCGGGCTTGAGGCACTCGGCGAGCGTCTGCCCGGGGCCTTCCGGGATCAGCTTCGCGATCCGGTCGACGACGCCGTAGGGGATCTCGAGCACGCGGCCGGCGTCGCGAACGGCGGCGCGGGCGGCCATCGTCCCGAAGGTGATGATCTGGGCGACCCGGTCGCGCCCGTACTTCTCGGAGACGTAGTTGATCACCCGCTCGCGGCCCTCGACGGCGAAGTCGATGTCGATGTCCGGCATCGACTTGCGGCCCGGGTTGAGGAACCGCTCGAAGAGCAGGTCGTACTTGATCGGGTCGATGTCGGTGATCTCGAGCGCGTAGGCGGCGAGCGAGCCGGCGGCCGAGCCGCGGCCGGGGCCGACGCCGATCCCGTTC
>DATMEO010000021.1:0-10688 GCA_035556515.1 Gaiellaceae bacterium | reverse complement strand
AAGCGGGCGAGCACCGGCTCTGCCTCGGCCCGCGCGACGCCTGCCAGCTCAAGCGCGGCAAGCGCGGTTGCGGCATTGCGCCGATTGTGCTCCCCCGGCACCGCCAGCGCGAACGACACCGGCTCGAGCTCCCAGCCGCGGACGACGTTTGGGACGTCGGCAAGCCAGCCGTCGAACATCGCCTCGACCTCGGCTGCAGAGCCGAAGGTGGAGTGGTGGTCGAGCTCGACGTTCGTGACGACGCCGATCTCGGGCCGCAGCAGCTCGACCGTCCGGTCCGACTCGTCGCCCTCGACGACGAGCCAGCCCTCCCCCGCGCCGGCGTTGCCACCGAGCTGCACGATCTCGCCGCCGACGAGCCAGGCCGGGTCGAGACCAAGCTCGGAGAGGACGAATGCGATCATCCCGGTCGTCGTCGTCTTCCCGTGCGCGCCCGCGACGACGATCGAGCGCCGCAGCGACACGAGCTCGGCGAGCAGCTCGGCCCGCGCCTTGCCAGCGACCGCCGGGTACGCGCTCGATACGACGACCTCCCAGCCGTCCGGCACGACCGGCTCGGCGGCGATTCGCACGTCCACGCCCTCGAGCGCGCGCAGGTACGGCGTCTCGACCCGGTCCCAGCCGCCCACCTCGGCGCCCCAAGCTCGAGCGAGGAACGCGTATGAGGAGAGCCCGGCGCCGCCGATGCCGACGAACCAGAGCCGTCTACCCCCGAGCAAGCGAGATCAGCTCCTCCGCGATCTCGTCCGCCGCCTCCGGCCTGGCCATCGAGCGCATTGCGGCGCTCATCGACGCGAGCCGTCCCGGATCCGCCAGCAACTCGTCGACGAGCGCGGGGACACGGTCGAGCTCCTGCTCGGGGACGACGACGGCGCCGCCGCCGCGTTCGAAGTGGCGCGCGTTCAGCGTCTGGTGGTCGGCGGTCGCGTGCGGGTAGGGGACGAGGATCGCGGGGGTTCCCGATGCGGCAAGCTCCCAGACGGTTCCGCCGGCGCGCGAGATCGCGAGATCGGGTGCTGCCAGGGCGGCCCCGAACTCGCTGGTCGACGGGACGAGCACGTAGCCGCTCCGGTGCACGCGTCCGCGCAGCCGCTCGTAGTCGCGCTCGCCCGAGACGTGCAGGACCGCCGGTCCCGCGTTGCCATATGTGTCGACGGCGAAGTCGTTGAGGCTGCGGGCGCCGGCGAGCGCGCCGAAGAACGCGATCACGGGCGCCTTCGGCGGCAGGCCGAAGCGACCGCGACCGTCCTCCTTCGAGACGCCGCGATGGTCGGCGGGCACGGGCCGGCCGGTGACGCGGTACTTCGCACCGTCGCGCCCGGGGATGCCGTAGGCGAGGAAGACACGCCGCGCGAACGGCGCCGCCAGCCTGTTGGCGAGACCGAGATGCGCGTCCGCCTCCGTCAGCGCGGCCGGCAGCTTCTGCCGCCAGGCCGCATACACCATCGGCCCGGCGACGTAGCCGCCACCGCCGAGGACGACGTGCGGCCGGCGCCGCTCCAGAATCGCCGCGCAGGCTCGCGGGGCGCGGCCGGCGCGCATCAGCGAGCGAAGGAGCGCCGCCGACGGCCGGCGCGGGAAGCCGGAGATCTCGAAGGTGTCGAGCTCGTACCCCGCCTCGGGGACGAGCCTAGCCTCGACCCGATCCGGCGACCCGGCGAACGTCACGCTGACGCCGCGGTCGCGCAGCGCCGCTGCGACTGCGAGCGACGGCAGGACGTGCCCGGCTGTTCCGCCGGCGGCGATCAGGGCTCGCAACGCGTTCTGGCGCTCGCTCATCGCCAGCGATGTTAAGGAGGATCCCGACGGACGCGAGCAGTACGACGAGGCTCGAGCCGCCGTACGAGACGAACGGCAGCGGAATCCCGGTCAGTGGCGCGACGCCGAGCACGGCCGCGAGGTTGACCGCCGCCTGACCGCAGACGAGCGACGTGATCCCGGCTGCCAGGAGCTTTCCGAAGGGATCGCGGCAGCGCAGTGCGACCGTGAAGCCGGCGAACGCAAACGCGGCGAAGGCGGCGATCACGGCCGCCGTGCCGATGAGGCCGAGCTCCTCGCCGATCACCGCGAGGATCATGTCCGTCTGCTGCTCGGGGAGATAGTTGATCTTCTGCACGCCCTCGCCGAGGCCCTTGCCGGTGACGCCGCCCGAACCGATCCCGATCAGCGCCTGGACGGTCTGGAAGCCGGTGTCCTCCGGGTCGGCCCACGGGTCGAGGAAGCTGAAGAGCCGCGCGCGCCGGTAGGGCTCCATCCAGATCGCAACAAGCCCGCCGACTGTCGCGATCGTGGCTGCACCGGCGAGCGTGCGGCCGGGGACGCCGGCGACGACGAGCATCCCGCCGACCATCAGCAGCAGCGCGATCGTGGTGCCGAGGTCGGGCTCGACGACGATCAGGGCGGCGAAGAGGCCCGTGACCATGCCGAGGGGCTTCCAGAGCTCGCCGAGCGTTCGCGGCGCGCCCTTGCGCGCGAGGTACGCCGCCGCCCAGACGAGCAACGCCAGCTTTGCGAGCTCCGAGGGCTGGAACGTGAGCGGGCCCACGGTCAACCAGCGCCTGGCGCCGTTGATCTCCGGTGCGACGACGAGCACCGTGAGGCAGAGGCCGAGCGCGGTCAGCACGAGCGGCGGCGCGAGATTCCGCAGCCGGCGGTGGTCGAATCGCGACGCGACGACGAGCAACGCGATGCCGATGAGCGCGTAGATCCCCTGCCGCTTGAGGAACGTGATCGGATCGCCCTTCCCGAGCGCCGCCGCGGCGGACGTGGCGCTGAAGACCATCACGAGGCCGAACGCGACCAACGCGAGGGTCACGAGGACGAGCAGGCGCTGCTCGAGCTGGCTACGCGGAGCCTTCACCCTTCGAGGTTCTGTACCAGCCTCCTGAATTCCTCTCCGCGGTGCTCGTAGTCACGGAACTGGTCGTAGCTCGCGCATGCCGGCGAAAGCAGGACGACGTCGCCGGGCCTGGCCGCGCTCGCCGCCTTGGCGAGGGCGCGCTCGAGCGTGACCGAGATCAAGAAGGGGACGTTCTCGTAGCCGAGGTCGACCGACAGCGCTTCCGCCGCCTCGCCGATCAGGTACGCGGTGACGACGTTCGCCGCCGCGATCGCCTGCGCCAGCTCCTCCCAGCTCTCCCCCTTTGCGCGGCCGCCGAGGATCAGGTGCAGGGGCGCGTCGTAGGCCGTCAGGGCGCGACGGGCGGCGGCCGTGTTCGTCGCCTTCGAGTCGTTGACGTAGCGGACGCCGCCGTTCTCGGCGACGAGCTCGAGCCGGTGCTCGACGCCGGGGAACGTGCGCAGCGCAGCCGCGATCGTCTCGTCGTCGAGGCCGACGGCGCGGGCGGCTGCGGTCGCGGCCGCGGCGTTCTCGCGGTTGTGCGCGCCGGGGATCAGCGGCTCGGCCGGCAGTTCGTCGTCCGCCGCGAACTCGACGCGGCGCGCCGTGCCGGGGACCGGGCCGAAGCCGCGCGGCACGACCGCGACGTCCTCGGCGCCCTGGTTCTCGAAGATCCGCAGCTTCGCCGCCCGATAGGACTCGAAGCTGCCGTGCCGGTCGAGGTGGTCGGGCTCGAGGTTGAGCAGTACCGCGATCCGCGGCCGAAAGCGATCGACGTCCTCGAGCTGGAAGCTCGAGAGCTCGCAGACGATCCAGTCGTCGACCGCCAGGTCCCCGACGAGCTCACTCAGCGCCGTGCCGACATTCCCGGCGGTGCGCGCCCTCAACATGGCGCCGAGCAGCTCGGTCGTGGTCGTCTTCCCATTCGTGCCGGTGACACCGAGGATCGGATTCGGAAGCAACCGGGCCGCCAGCTCGATCTCGCTCCAGACCGGGATCCCGCGCTCGCGCGCAGCCGCGACGAGTGGTGCCTCGCTCGGCACGCCGGGGCTCTTGACGAGCACCTCGACGCCGTCGAGCAGGGAGAGGTCGTCGTGGTTCCCGAGCGTCCGGTCGGCCGCGACGACCTCCGTCCCGACCGCCTCGAGCGCGGCCTGCGCGGCCTTGCCCGAGCGCGCGAGGCCGAGGACGAGGACTCGATGTGGCCCACCCACTACAGCCTGAACTGGATGTAGTAGCGGTAGTAGAGGACGAAGCCGCAGGCCGCGAGGATCGCGGCGACGATCCAGAACCGCACCATGATCTTGGTCTCCGACCACGCCTTCATCTCGAAGTGGTGGTGGATCGGAGCGATCAGGAACACCCGGCGGCCCCAGTACTTGAAGCTCACCGTCTGGATGATCACCGAGAGCGCCTCGACGACGTAGATCCCGGCGATGAGGACGAGCAGCGCCTCGGTGCCTGTGACGATCGCAAAGCCCGCAAGCGCGCCGCCGAAGGCCATCGAGCCGGTGTCGCCCATGAACAACTCGGCAGGGAAGGCGTTGTACCAGAGGAACCCGATCGCGGCCCCGATCAGCGCTGCGGCGAGAATCGCGAGGTCGAGCTGGAAGTCCGCACGCGCCCCGACGTCGCCGGAGCGGATGTAGCCGATCACGTTCATCGACAGAAACGTCAGCAGCGCGATGATCCCGACACCCGCCGCGAGCCCGTCGAGGCCGTCGGTCAGGTTGGCGCCGTTTGCCGCGCCGGCGATGACGAGGAAGAGGAACGGGTAGTACGCGTACGAGAGCGGGATGTCGACGTTCGCGACGGGGATGTAGATCGAGGTGTCGAGCTGGTCATGCGCGTGGACGGCGAAGCCGACGACGACGGTGATCGCGCCGAGCAGTAGCAGCTTCCACCGGCCCTGGAGCCCGAGCGAGCGGCGGTGCCGAAGCTTGATGAAATCGTCGAGAAAGCCGATGGCTGCGCACGAGACCGTCAGGAAGAGAACGGTCAGCGCCGGCAACGTGAACTTCGAGAGCGCGAGGAACGGCAGCAGCGCGCAGAGCAGGATCAGCAGGCCGCCCATCACCGGCGTCCCCTGCTTGACCACGTGACCCGCCGGGCCGTCCTCGCGGATCGGCTGCCCGAGTTCGTTCCGGCGCAGGAACTCGATGAACTTGGGGCCGATCACGACGGAGACGACCATCGCGATCAGGCCCGCTATGAGCACCCTGACCATTACGCGGTGTCGTTCGCCAGGGTCGGGGCGATGCCTTCGAGGGCAACCGAGCGCGAGGCTTTGACGAGGACGGCGTCGCCCGGCCCGACGAGCCGTCGTGCAGCCTCGAGCGCCGCCGCTGCGTCCGGCTCCCACGCGTCGGAGCCGTACGCGCGCGCGAGGTCTCCGACCGCGAGCAGCTCGATCCCGAGCTCGCCGGCCAGCTCGGCGATCTCGCGGTGATGCCGCTCGGCGTGGTCGCCGAGCTCGGCCATGCCGCCGAGAATCGCGAGCCGCCGGCGCCCCGCTCCCCGCTCGGCGAGATGCCGCAGCGCCGCCTCCATCGAGGTCGGATTCGCGTTGTAGGCGTCGTTGACGACGAAGCCGCCGCCGGGGAGCGCCAGCTCCTCGCCGCGCCACTTCGAAAGCCGCACGTCCGCCGCCCCCTCGTCGAGCCGGTCGAGCGGCAGGTCCATCGCCTCGTACGCCGTCAGCGCAGTGAACGCGTTCTGCGCCTGGTGCCGCGAGGTGAGCGGGAAGCGGATCCGGCGCTCGCCGAAGGCGATGTGGGCGCCGTCCTCGCGCAGCTCGACGTCGACCGGCGGCACGCGGAGGATCTCGATGTCGGTCCTGAGGTGAGGTTCGAGGTCGGCCGACACCGGCACCACGGCGATCCCGTCGGGCGGCAGGGCTGCGACGAGCTCCGCCTTCGAGCGGGCAACCCCGTCGACCGAGCCGACGAGCTCGAGATGGACGGGCCCGACGGCGCTGATCACGCCGACGTGCGGGCGCACGATCTCGCAGAGGCCCGCGATCTGGCCGAAGCCGCGCATGCCCATCTCGACGATGCAGATCTCCGTCTCCGGCTCGAGCCGCCCGAGCGTCAGCGGCACGCCGAGCTCGGCGTTGTAGCTCCCCTCGGTCCAGACCGTGGGTGCGACGGCCGAGCAGAGCGCGGCCAGGATGTCCTTCGTCGACGTCTTTCCGGTCGAGCCGGTGACGCCGACGAAGCGGGCGCGGCTACGACCGCGCAGCGCCTGCCCGAGCATGGCCATCGCGTCGAACTCGTCGTTCGGCACCAGGGTGGCTGCTCCGCGATCGCGCGCAGCACCGACGAACTCGCGGCCGCCGCGGATCGCGACGAAGAGGTCGCCAGGGCCGACACGGCGCGAGTCGATCTCGAGGCCGGTGATCTCACCGAAGCCGTTCAGCTCTCCGAGCCCGAGCGCCTCGAGCTCCTCGATTGCGATCGGGATCACGCCCGCAGCGCCTCGCGGGCGACGACGCGGTCGTCGAACGGCAGCTTCTCGCCCGCCACCTCCTGGCCCTGCTCGTGCCCTTTGCCGGCGATCACCACGACGTCGCCCGGCTCGGCGAGCGCGACTGCGCGGCCGATCGCGGAGCGCCGGTCGGGGTCGATCTCGACGTCGGTGCCGGTGCCCTGGAGCACGTCCTGGATGATCGCGAGCGGATCCTCGCTGCGCGGGTTGTCGGACGTGACGATGACCAGGTCGGCGAGGTCGCGCGCCACCTTTCCCATCAACGGCCGCTTCTGGCGATCGCGGTCGCCGCCGGCGCCGAAGACGAGCACGACGCGCCCGTCGGTCAGCTCGCGCGCAGTGCGAAGCACGTTGTCGAGCGCATCCGGCTTGTGGGCGTAGTCGACCACGACGGTGAAGGGCTGCCCTGCGTCGACGGCTTCGAACCGCCCCGGCACGCCGGGGAGCGCCGCAATTCCGGCTGCGATCTCGTCCTCGTCGACATCGAGCAGAATCGCCGCCGCGATCGCGCCGAGCACGTTCTCGACGTTGAAGCGGCCGCGAAGGCTGGAGCGGATCTCGATCCCGCCTGCCGTCAAGCTCGCGCCCGACGGGCCGAGGTCGAGGCGCTCGGGACGGATCTCGGCGTCGTCGGCGAAGCCGAACGTGAGGAGCGGGGCACGGTTGACGTCGGCGAGCTCCTCGGCCAGCTGCCGGCCCCAGGCGTCGCCGACGTTGACCGCGGCCGGCGGCGGAGCAGCACCCATGAAGAGCCTCCGCTTGGCAGCGAAGTAGTCCTCCATCGACTCGTGAAAGTCGAGGTGATCCTGGGTCAGGTTCGTGAACACGAGCGCGTCGAAGCGGACACGGTCGAGCCGGCGCAGCACCGACGCGTGCGAGGAGGCCTCGAGCGCAACACTGCGGTTGCCGGCGTCGAGCATCTCGCGGAAGGTGCGCTGGAGGTCGATCGCCTCCGGCGTCGTCCGGACGACCGGGCGCACCTGGCCGCCGACGCGGCTCTCGACGGTGCCGAGCAGCCCGGGGCTGCGGCCGGCCGTCTCGAGCACGGAGTAGAGGAGGAACGCGGTCGTCGTCTTCCCGCTCGTGCCGGTGACACCGGCGACCTCCAGCTCGCGTGTCGGCTCGCCGAAGAAGACGTCGGCCGCAGTCGCCATGGCTGCCCGCGCCGACGGGACGACGAGCTGCGGAACGGCCGGCTCGACCGCACGCTCGACGACGAGCACAGACGCGCCATTCTCGACGGCCTGCGCGGCGAAGTCGTGTCCGTCCGCGCGCTCGCCGGGGACGGCGAAGAAGGCCGCACCGGGCGTGACCGCACGCGCGTCGTAGGCAAGGTCTCGCACCTCGACGGGGTCGGGGCTGCCGAGAACCGCCTCAGGTGCGAGCGCGGCAACGAGGCGCTCGAGCTGCATGGCCGGGAACGCTAGCGAGTGGCCGAGCCGTCAGGCGTGGCATCCGGTGCGATCTCGAGCTCGACGAGGCTGGAGCGGGCGATGTCGGAGAACGCGGGCGCGGCGACGACGCCGCCCCAGATCGTCGACGGCTCGTCGATCGAGACGAGCACGACGAGCCGCGGATCCTTCGCGGGCACGACGCCCACGAACGAGGCCACGTACTTCGTGGTCGAGTAGCCGCCCGGAACGGGCTTCGCGGCGGTGCCGGTCTTGCCCGCGACGGTGTAGCCAGGGACGGCGGCGGCTGCGCCAGTGCCGCCCTCGGCCGAGACGACGTCGCGGAGCATCGCCATCATCTGGGCGGACACCGTCTTCGAGAAGACACGGCGGCCCTTTGCACGCGCGTGCAACTCGTTCCCGACGCGCTCGACGAGGTACGGCGTGCGATAAACGCCTTCGTTCGCGATCGCGCCGTAAGCGGCGGCCATCTGGATCGGGGTGACGCCGATGCCCTGGCCGATCGGGACGTTGCCGATCGTCGAGCCCGACCAGTAGCCGGGCAGCAGCCCCCGCGCCTCGCCGGGCGCGTCGACGCCGGTGGCCTTGCCGAAGCCGAAGCGGCCGATCCAGTTCTCGACGCGCGAGCGCCCGAGCATCTGGGCGAGCGTGATCGTGCCGACGTTCGAGGACTGCGAGAGGATCTGCGCGACCGTCATCCGCTGTGTCGGGCGCGGCTCGTGCTCGTGGATGATCCGGTCGGCGACCCGGATCGACGTCGGCAGCGTGAACGGCGTCGTCGGGCTGACGATCTTCTCCGAGAGGGCCGCGGCGACCGTGACGACCTTGAACGTCGAGCCCGGCTCGTAGACGTCCGTGACGACGCGGTTGCGCCGCTTCGACGCCGGCGTCGCTCCGAACTTGTTCGCGTCGTAGCCGGGCGCAACCGCCATCGCGAGTACGCCGCCCGTGCGCGGGTCGAGCACGACCGCGCTGCCGCCCTTGGCTCCCCATTTCTTCACGGTCTCGCGGAGCACGCTCTCCGCGTTCGACTGGATCCGGTGGTCGATCGTCAGGAAGACGTCGTCGCCGGCGCGCTCCGGCTTGGTCGCGATCACGTCGATCACGCGACCGGTCGGATCGCGAACGGTCGTCTGGCTGCCGGGCTTGCCGACGAGCGCCTTGTCCTGCGATCGCTCGAGCCCCTCGAGGCCGTCGTTGTCGACGCCGGCATAGCCGAGCACGTGCGCCGCGACGCCGCGCTGCGGGTAGTAGCGCAGCTCCTCGGCGTAGAACCCGAGCCCGGGCAGGTTCAGCTTCTCCAGCGCGGCCGCCTTCGCGGGGTCGGCCTTGCGCTTGACGTAGACGAAGTGTCTCGAACGGTCGGCGAGCGCCGGGTAGAGCTTCTCCGCGTCGACTCCGAGCGCCTTGGCGGCCGCCAGCGCGACGCGACGCGGATTCTTCACCTCGCGCGGATCGGCGTAGATGGTCGTCGCCTGCTCGCCGATCGCGAGCGGCTCCCCCGTGCGGTCGAAGATCGTCCCGCGCCCGGCCGGGATCACCGTCGTCCCCTCGTGCTGCCGCTCGGCCATCCCCTCGAACCGCGACGCCTGCACGCCCTGGATCCAGACCGCGCGGGCGAGTGTCCCCGCGAAGACGAGGACGAAGAGGCCGAGGAGGAGGCGGATGCGGCGGTTGGACTGCCGCGTGGTCATGGGCTGCCCATGACCAGGGGAGGGGGCGTGGGGGAACCGGAAGGTTCCCCCACACGAGACGAGAAGAAGGGGGGGCGTGGGGGAAACATGGTTTCCCCCACGGGAGCGAGCCGAAGGCGAGCGACGCTCACTGCTTCGGCGGCGCCAGCTGGACGTGGTAGGTCAGCGCCGGGTCGGCGCGCACGAGCCCGAGCCTGGCGCGGGCCTGCGACTCGATCTTCGCGGTCGCGGACGCGCTCGAGAGCTGCGAGCTGAGCCGCTTCGTCTCGCCCTGTAGCTCGATCCGCTCGCGGCCGAGCTCGTCGAGCCGGACGTTCAGCTGGAGCACGGCGACGTTGACGGCGACCACACCAGCGAGCAGGGCCGCGAGCACGACGATCCAGACTACGCCGCCGAAGGGGCGAGTCCTCGCCCTGCGCTTCGGGGCCGTGCGCGTCTTGGGCCGCGTTCGCGGACGCGCGACGGGCGGTGAGTCGACGCGGGCGGTGCCGGCCCAGCTCGCCATCAGTGACCCGCCCGGTGACGGTTTCGGGCCTCTGACGTGGGAGCTGCAAGCGGGGCAAGGACGCAGGGAGCGTGCGGGCCGGTTGGCCCGGACGCGACTGAGGACGCCGCCCCGCGCCGCAGATCGCGCGTCAGAGGTGCACTAACTGTCGCCGGGCGGGTCACTTCGCACCGACCTTCGCGGCGGCGCGCAGCTTGGCTGACGCTGCGCGCGGGTTCGCCTCGAGCTCGCGGGCGCCGGGCCGCACAGGCTTCCGGGTCAGGTCGCGGAGGACGGGCTCGTTGCCGCAGACACAGATCGGGAAGTCCGGCGGGCAGGTGCAGCCGCGCGCCTGCTCGCGGATGAACTGCTTCACGATCCGGTCTTCGAGCGAGTGGAAGCTGATGACGGCGATGCGGCCGCCCGGCCTGAGCATCCGCATCGCCGCCGGGAGCGCGGCCTCGAGCGCGCCGAGCTCGTCGTTGACGGCGATCCTGAGCGCCTGGAAGACACGCCGGGCCGGATGGCCGTCCCCGAAGCGTGCCGGCGTCGGGATCGCCTGCTTGATCGTGTCGGACAGGTCGGTCGTGCGCTCGAACGGCCGCTCGGTGCGGCGCCGGACGATCGCGCGGGCGATCTGCCGCGCGTAGCGCTCCTCGCCGAAGCGCTTGAAGATCAACGCGAGCTCGCGCTCGTCGGCCTCGTTCACGAGCTCGCGCGCCGAGAGCTCGGCCGCGGTGTCCATGCGCATGTCGAGCGGCGCGTCGGCGGCG
>DATMEO010000020.1:0-20500 GCA_035556515.1 Gaiellaceae bacterium | reverse complement strand
GGCTGCTCTCCCAGCTGGACGGGATCGTCGCCGATCCGCGCGCGATCGGGATGACCGTGCTCCTGTCGAGCTTCCTGACGCTCAGCTACCTCGTCCTCTACGCGTTTATGCGGCTCGAGGGCGTCGAGGACCGCTGAGCCGCCGGCTCGACCGCAAGGACGAGTCCCGGCACACCGGCTCACGGACGACAGGCCCGCCGCGAGTTCACGGAATGGTGGATGCTGCACACCTAATGGACGCTTGACCAGCCGAGTGGACCATGATTCGATCAGGGGGCCAGTACTACTTTGAAACAGGGAGGAAAGCCGTCATGCGTTTAAGGGGAGCACGCACAGCGCTGCTCGTCGTCGCGCTGGTCGCTTTGGCGATCGCCGGCAGCGCCACAGCACAGGAGAGCGAGCGGGGCATCGACCCGAACCAGGGCCGAAGCCTCGTCGAGATCAATCTGCCCGACAAGGCCGCAGCGATCGAGCTGCAGCTCGAGGCAGACGACTACGGAATCGACTTCAACGACCACTACCTACGCAAGAACGCGGACGGGTCGGTCACCGTCACCGTCTTCGGCAACGCGGACGAGCTGGCCGCGCTCGAAGCCGCCGGCTACGCGCTCGGCACGACGATCGAAGGCCCGGCCACCTGGCGCGAGCGCGCCAAGGACTGGCAGGCCGACGTGCAGGCCGAGGAGACCGCCGAAGCCGCCGCGCTCGCCGTAGCGAGCGCCGAGGTGGCGCCGAGCGGCGACATCATCGTGCTCCGCGTCGACTACTTCGAGAACTACGCGGGCCGCTTCCTCTCCGTCGAGGCGAAGGACGGCACGCGCGGTTCCTCCACCACCGGCGAGTCGCTCGTGGTCGCGTGGAACACCGGCGCGGGCAGCGCGATCGATCAGGGCCCGCGCACGATGAACGTCAACATCGACCCGGACACGACGCCGGACACCTACATCGAGCACCGCATTCTCGTGAAAGTCGGCGATGTCAACACCTCGAGCCCGGCGGCGCCGACACGGATCCGCATCGGCTCGAGCAACGGCACCTTCGTCGAAGCCGACGTCAACACCTGGCTCGGCGGCGGCCTGCCGCCGATGAGCTCGAACTTCCTCAGCAACTTCACGACGCGGTACATGGACCCGACCGAGGTCTACGGACGCTTCCGCGAGCTGGCTGACGAGTTCCCGGACCTGACCACGATCATCCCGCTTCCGAACAAGACGAACGGGTACCAGCGGCGGGCACAGGCGCTGATGGCCGGTTTGACGAATCCGGCCCTCACCGGGAATCTCAGCGGCACCGTCGGAACGCAGGCCGTCATCCTCACCTCGAGGGCGTGGGGCCACGAGGGCGGCAACGAGCTCACCGCCGAGTTCGTCAACCCGCTCGTCGCGAACTCACCCCTCTCCGTGAGCTTCGTCGGCAACGACCTCGTCGTCACGCTGGCGACTGGCGCGACCGGTGCGCTCACGAGCACGGCCACCCAGGTGGCGGCGGCGATCAACGCCCATCCGGGTGCGGCCGCCAAGCTCGTCGCGCAGACGTATCGCGGGAACGCGGGCGCTGGCATCGTTCAGGCTCGACCGAAGGGCAACCTGTCCGACTTCCTGACGGCAGTCACGAACGGAGTGGTGACGAACGCGCACGTCCCGCGCGGGCCGTTCGAGTACTTCGTGATGCGGATCGGGAAGAACCGGCCCGGCAACAGTGCCGACCAGGGGATCCACGGCCGGCGCGTCGGCGTCTTCCTCTACTGCCAGCAGCACGCCCGCGAGTGGGCGACGCCGCTGACGTGTCTCGAGACCGCGGAGCAGCTGCTCCGGAACTACGGGATCGACAAGACGACGCGGAAGCTGGTCGACGAGCTCGACATCTTCATCCTCCCGTCGTCGAACCCGGACGGCTCGCACTACTCGATGCACAACTTCAACAGCCAGCGCCGCACGATGACGAACTGGTGCATGCACGGCAGCCTCGAGACCGACGACCCGAACGCGGCGAACTTCTGGACGCCGCGGCCGAGGCTCGGCGGCGGGACGCCGGAGCCGTTCAACGACTCGGCGGCGCGTAACGCCTGGGGCACGGACATGAACCGCAACAACACGTTCGGGACGCTGCTCGACGGCTACATCGGCGCCTCGACGTCGTGCGTCAGCGACGTCTTCGCCGGCCCGTCCGAGGCCTCCGAGCCGGAGATCCAGAACGAGCTCTGGATCGCGGACACGTTCAAGAACATCAAGTTCTCGAACAACATCCATAGCTTCGGCGGCTACTTCATGTGGGCGCCGGGCACCTACCTGCCGGACCGCGGCGAGGGCGCTGCGGTGCACGCGAACATCGGCGTCGAGAAGTACTTCTTCCAGGCCGGTGACAGGATCCTGAACCGGATCAAGGAGGTCCGGAACACGGCGATCCTGCCGGAGCGGACGGGCCCGATCGCCGACGTGCTCTACTCAGCGGCGGGCAACAGCGCCGACGAGCACTGGTACAACCGCGGCGTGATCGCGTACTCGTTCGAGACCGGGGCGGATCGCTTCGGCGCGCTCGAGCAGACGACGGTCTCGGTGGCCTCGGCCGCAGGAGCCACGGGCGTTCGCTCGAACAACCGGAACCTGTTCACCCCGCTCGAGAAGGTGACGTTCGATCCGGGTCTGCCCACGGAGGAGACGAGGACGGTGCTCTCGGTCTCGGCCCAGAATCCGAGCAGCCCGAACCCGAACATCTTCTTCACCGAGCAGCTCCAGTTCGCGCACGCCTCCGGCGCGATCATGCGAGGACAGGACCTCACGCAGCAGGGCGTCGGCTTCCAGCCGCCCTACGACACGGAGGGCAAGTTCGAGGCGCTCGAGTTCGCCGCCGGCAACTACGGCTTGCTCGAATCGGCCTACGACTACTCGAATGACAACAAGGGCCCCGAGGTGATCATGACCGGGGTGCGCTCGTCGAGCACGCCGATCACGACGACGTTCCAGTACGTGAGCGAGCCGGCGGTGATCCGTTACACGACCGACGGGTCGAAGCCGTCGAACACGTCGACGCTCTGGGACTCGACCGGGCCGCGTGAGCCGGGCCAGTCGTTCGTCGTCACGACGACGACCGAGTTCCGCTGGCTGGCGACGGACATGGCCGGGAACCAGACCACCGGCAGGGCGACGTTCCAGATCAAGTAGGGCAGGACCACGAACGGGAGGGCGGCCCGCGCCGGGCCGCCCTCCTCCTGCTCGCCGCGGCGCTCGGCGCCGCGGCCCTGCTCACAGCCGCCGTCCTGGTCGCGCGCGGCGGTGAGGAGGCGCCGCCCGAGGCGGTCGAGCTCGGCGCGTGCCAGGGGCTCCTGGACGAGGCGTCACGCGACTGTCTGACACGGACGTTCCAGGAGGTCGTCGGCGGTCGGGACGACCCGCGCCCGGCGGTGGCGGCGATCGAAGAGGCAGTGCGGGCTGAGGGCGGGTTCGTGCTCTCGAACTGCCACGGCGTCATGCACACGGTGGGGAGGACGTACGCGCTCGAGGAGGACCTCGACCTGGGCGACCTGCAGGACGTGCTGCCGCAGAGCAACGACCCGGGCTGCAGCGCGGGGTTCGCCCACGGCCTCGTCACCGGGGTCGCGCCCAGTATCGACGTCCGTCGGCCCTCCGCGGCGGCGGAGGTCTGCGCCGACGCGGGCACGCGCTACCAGCGCTACAGCTGCATCCACGGGCTCGGACACGCGTTCATGCGCATCCACGACGACCGCCTCGAGCCCGCGCTCCGGCTCTGCCGCGCGCTCGGTGTGCACGCGCCCGATTGCGCCCAGGGCGCCTATCACGACTACTGGTTCGCCGCCGTCGGCATCGACACGGCGACGCTCCCGGCCGGCGCGGTCGCCGACCCGCGCGTTCTCTGCGCCGCCCAGCCGACAGCGTTCGTTCGGCCCTGCTGGTACCGCGCGTTCGTCGACAACCGGCCGGAGGGGATCGTCGTCGACTCGGCGGTCCACCTCGACGTGCTCTGCCGTGATCTCGACGGGCTTCAGCGGGAGGCGTGCATCACCGGCGCGGCCGTGATCGGACCTGCCGACCCCGAGCAGCAGCTCGAGCTGTGCGCGCAGCTGGAGGGCGCGCGCGACACCGTGGCTTGCATTCGCGGCACGAAGGCGCAGAACCTGCTCGGCGAGCCGAGCGCTGCGTACGTGCGTTTGCTCGGCCGGTGCGAGCTCTTCGGCGGCGCGACGAAGACCGCCTGCTACAGCTGGCTGGGGAAGGTGGTCGCCGTGCTCACCGACGGCGCCTTCGAGCGCGACGGCTGCCCGACCCTCCCGTCCGCGCCCGCCCGCGATGCCTGCAGGCTGGGCGCGCGCGAGCGGGAGGGCCCGCTCGTCACCTTCAGCTGAGCGCTACGGAAGCCTCACCACGTGATAGGCCTGGTCGGTCGGCGTCGTCGTCCCGAAACGGGCGTTGACGACGTAGAGCCGGCTCCCGGCCCTGTCGATCGTGGTCGGCACGTCGAGGTTGCCGGGATCGGTGATCGCGCGCAGGAACGTCGCCTTCGTCAGGTCGCGTGAGAGCTCGAAGACGGCGACCTTGTTGTCGCGGTTCTGGACGACGTACAGCGTCCGGCCGCGGAGCAGCAGGCCGTCGCCGTTCGAGAGGTCGTAGCCGCCGAGATCGATCAGCTTTGCGACTCCGGTCGTCGGGTCGATCGTGAGCAGCTTGCGCGCGAAGCTCTGCACCGCGATCAGGGTCTTGCCGTTCGCCGTCGCGACGATGCCGTTCAGGTTGAACTGGCCCGCGACGTGCTCGTAGGCGCCGGAGAGCTGAATCGTCATCACCGCGCCAGGATGGCCGTTGCCGGAGAGCCCGACCTTGTAGATCACAGGCCGCTGCGAGTCGGTGAAGTAGACGGCCTTCTTCGTCGCGACGGCGTCGTTGATGAACGTCGCGCCGGTGCCGGTCGCGAGCTGTAGCTCCTGGATCGGCGCACCCGTCCTCGCGTCGTAAACCAGCGCGTTGCCGAACCGTGCGCCCGAGACCCAGAGCCGGCCGCGATCGAGCTCGATCCCGGTCGCGGAGCGCACGTTGGGCGCGCCCTCGACGAGGATCCGGCCTGATCCAGTCCGCAGGTTGCCCACCCAGACGGCGCCCGTGCCGACGGAGCCGACGTAGACCGTGTTCCCGTTGCCGACCTCGATCCCCTCGGGCGCGAACGCGTTCGGGAGCGCGATCTTCTTCGGAAACGCGCCCTGCGCGAGAGCGGCGGACGCCCCGAGCAGGAGCAGGGCGCTGAGTAGCAGGATGACGCGGCGCATCGAGATTCCCCCTTGTGTCGTTACTTCTCATTTCGCCATACCCACTGCGAACGGATTTTCACGTCGCAGGTTGACGTTGGCCACGGAGGTTTATTAGTGTTGCTAAACCAGTAGGCCACCAGGGAGAGCCATGAGAGAGCTTGTTGCCGCACGCTTTCGCCGTGTCCCTCGACGCCGCTCGACGATCGCAGCGCTCGGAGCGCTGCTGTCGGCGGCAGTCCTGACCTCGCTCGCAGCAGCACAGTCCACGAGCGATCCGCGCGCCGCGTTGAGCCCCGGCTTCGACAACGCGGGCGTCGCCGCGAACGGCGTCGAGCTGCTCGCGAACCGTATGAAGCCGGCTGGATTCTTCAACGCCGCCAACCCGGGCGACTTCGGCTTCGTCAACTCCGATCTCGCCTTCGAGGGCGACCATGCCTTCGTCGGGAACTTCAACGGCTTCCAGATCTACGACATCTCCGACCCCGCGAACCCGCAGATCGTGACAGCGGTCGTCTGCCCGGGCGGGCAGGGCGAGGTGTCCGTCTACGGGAACCTGCTCTTCATGTCGGTCGAGGAGACGCGTGGGCGGATCGACTGCGGTACACAGGGCGCGCCCGGCGCAGTCAATCCGGAGCGCTTCCGCGGCGTCCGCATCTTCGACATCTCGAACCTCGCCGCGCCAATCCAGGTCGCGGCGGTGCAGACCTGCCGCGGTTCGCACACGCACACGCTGCTGAAGAGCCCGCACGACGACGCGAACCTCTACGTCTACGTCAACGGGACGAGCGGCAATATCCGTCCCGCTGCCGAGCTCGCCGGCTGCAAGGCGCTGCCGGCGGGGACGAACCTGGCGACGCCGCACTTCGACCAGGAGCTCTCGCAGTTCCGGATCGAGGTGATCAGAGTCCCCTTCTCGGCGCCGCAGAACGCGGCCGTGGTCAGCACGCCGCGCCTCTTCGCGAACGAGGCGACGGGGCAGATCAACAGCCTCCAGAACGCGAACCCGACCCCGCTGCACCCGTCCGGGACCGCATGGTCGCCTTCGCCGACCACCGACTCGTGCCACGACATCACGACGTACCCGGAGCTCGACATCGCAGCCGGCGCCTGTGAGGGCAACGGGCTCCTGCTGGACATCAGCGACCCGGCCAATCCGAAGCGGATCGCGGTGGCCCAGGACAACAACTTCGCCTACTGGCACGGGGCCACGTTCTCGAACGACGGCACGAAGGTCGTGTTCACCGACGAGTGGGGTGGAGGGACCGCTCCGCGCTGCCGCGCCACCGACGCGCTCAACTGGGGCGCCAATGCGATCTACGACATCGTCGGCGGCCAGCTCGTCTTCCGGAGCTACTACAAGCTGCCGGTCGCGCAGACGCTCCAGGAGAACTGCGTCTCGCACTTGCCCTCGCTGATCCCCGTGCCCGGGCGCGACATCATGACCCAGGCGTGGTACCAGGGCGGCCTCTCGGTGATCGACTTCACCGACTCGGCCAACCCGAAGGAGATCGCCTACTACGACCGAGGCCCGATCAGCGCGGCGTCGCTCGTTCTCGGCGGCCTCTGGTCGACCTACTACTACAACGGCGGTATCTACGGCTCGGAGATCGCCCGCGGCTTCGACAGCTGGAAGCTGACGCCGACGGCCGAGCTCTCCGCGAACGAGATCGCCGCCGCCGGAGAGGTCGAGCTCGATCGCCTGACGCCGCAGCACCAGTCGCGGCTCGTGAACGAGCCGAGCTTCGCCGTCGTCCGCTCCTACCGCGACCAGCTCGTGCGGGCCGACGACATCGATGCGAAGACGCTCGACCAGGTGGACAAGTTCGTCGACCGGGCCGAGAGCTTCCGCAACGACGGTAAGTCAGCGGCTGCCAAGGCGCAGCTGAACGCGCTCGCGAACCAGCTCGACGGGGCGCAGTACGACGCGCTCCGGGCCGCGCTGCGAGCGCTCGCGGACGCCTAGACGAGTAACGGGAGGAGGCGCTCACCCGGCGCCTCCTCCCGGCTGCGCGCACCCATTTCGGCTGTTTTCCCGTTTGCAACGAGGAAAATCAACCGAAAGGACGTTTCTCGTGAACATCAGACTGCTGGGATTGGGGGCAGTGCTCGGGGCAGCGTTCGTCTGGGCCGTGCCGGCGATGGCCGCGCCGCCAGCGAACACCGCTGCGCCGACGATCACGGGTACCGCCCGCGTCGGCGAGACACTGACCGCGCAGAACGGAACGTGGAGCAACAGCCCGACCGCGTTCCAGTATCAGTGGCAGCGCTGCAACGCGAGCGGAGCGGCGTGCACGAACGTCTCGGGCGCCGTCCAGAGGACATATCTGCTCACACCCGGCGACGCGGGACGGACGATGCGCGTCCGCGTGACCGGGATCAATGCCGAGGGCGCGACGAACGCACGCTCGGCGCCGACGGCCGTCGTCACGCCGAGCGCGGCTCCGCGGAACACGGCGCGACCGACGATTGCCGGCGACCCCGAGGTCGGTCAGGAGCTGACCGCCGAGGACGGGACGTGGACGAACACGCCGACGTCCTTCGGATACCAGTGGCAGCGCTGCGACATCGACGCGATCTCGTGCATCGTCGTTGCCGGCGCGACCGGCAAGACCTACGGCGTCCGCGCGGCCGATGTCGGCTTCCGGCTTCGCGTCGAGGTGACCGCCCGCAACGCCAACGGCGCCGGCTCGGCCCTGTCGATCCCGTCCGGCATCGTCGTCCCATCCGTGCCCGTGACCAACGCGCGGCCGACGCTGAGACTGATCTCGGTTCGCTTCCTCGGCGCCCGTGTCTACGCACGCTTCCGGATCTGCGACGACTCGCCGCGGAACCTGACGATCCTCGCGACCGACTCGCGCCCCGGGAGGGTGTCGCAGACGCGGCGCTTCACGACCCGGATCGCCCCGAACCCGTGCGGCGTCTACACCCGCAGCTGGGTGCCGGCCGTCCGCTTCCGTGGCAAGGGCCGCTACACGGTCACGATCGCGGTGCGTGACACCTCGGGCCGGACAAGCGCGCCCGTTCGGAAGTCGTTCAACCGGAGGTAACGCTCCTGCGCAATTCGTCCAGCGCCTGCGTCTGGACATCGACCTGCTCGTCGCCGCTGAGCTCGACGGCGACGAGCGGGTCGTCGCGCTCCCGGAGCACGGCGAACGTCGCCGCCGCGTAGCCCGGCCCGCCTCCGCCGTGTCCGATCAGCAGGCCGGGCCAGCCGGGATCGGTCATCAACCCGAGCCCGTAGCTCGGACGCACGAACCCCGGCGCGTCGAAGCCGATCTCGACGGATTCGGTCAGCCGGGCGAGATCGCAGAGCTCGCCCCCGGCGAGGGCGGTCCAGAAGCGGCGCTGATCGGCGGTCGTGGAGGCGAGCGTGCGGTGGCCGACCCAGCGCGGGTGGTAACGGCCGCGCACGTCCTGCCGTCCCTCCCCGATCTGAGTGCTCCAGCCGGGGACGAGCCCGTCCAGGTGCTCGAGCTCGAGCGCAAGCGAGGTGTCCGCGAGCGCCAGCGGCCCCAGCAGCTCGCGCTCGAGCGCACCGGCGAAGCCGCCGGAGGCCGTCTCGTCGACGATCCGACGCACGAGCAGGTAGCCGGTGTTCGAGTACGCCCAACCGCGGCCCGGCTCGAAGTCGGGGCCGGACGCGAGCGCGCGTGCGAGCAGCTCCTCGTCGCTCCACGGCTCGGAGGGCGTGTCCCGGACGGCCGCGCTGTACTCGGGGAGACGGCCGTAGTCCGGGATCCCGCTCGTGTGGTTCAGCAGCTGCCGGAGGGTGGCGCGCGGCAGGCGGGCGTCGTCGATCCACGACGCGACCGGTGCCTCCAGGTCGAGCTCGAGGCGGAGACAGAGGACGCCGAGGAACGTCTTCGTGACGCTGTAGACGAGGTGGCGCCCGCGCTCGTCCACGCAACGATCGTATGCGAGGATCGGTAGATGCGACTCTGGCGTCGTCGAAAAGAGGCGCCGCCCCCGGTCGTCCTGCCGTCCCTCGACCGGCTCGCCGGCTTGATCGAGCGCGTCGTGGAGCTCGTGGACGAGGTCGCGGGCTCACCGACGGCGGCTCCGAACCCGGCCCCAAACGCGGGGACAGTCCCGGGCACAGTCCCCGTGCGGCCCGTCGAGCAGGCGCCCGCGCTGGCGGCGGCAGCCACCGAACCCGCCGACGAGCGGGACTGGCTCGCCTTCGTCCCGTCGCCGGATGGATACACGCTGATCGCCCAGGCGGGGCCGCTGCCGGTCCCGGGCGACGCGCTGGAGCTGGACGGCGTCGCCTGGCGCGTGCTCCGCTACGCACCTTCGCCGCTTCCGGGGGATCACCGCCGCTGTGTCTTCGTCGAGAGGCAGGAACCCCCGAAGCCGGATCGAAGCTTCGACGCGTGAAAGATGAGAGCCAGATCGACGAAATGCGGGCCGCGCTCCGCGGCGACCGTGAGCGGGCCGAGCAGTCACGCCAGCGGTCGAGCGAAAACGTGCTCGGCCTGATCGAGCCCCAAGCCGCCGAGGTCGACGCCGAGCCGCAACCCGAGCCCCGGCGCGGCTTTCTCAGCCGTCTGCTCGGCCGGTAGCGGTACCGTTGCCGCGTGAGGCGGCGTGAGCGCGAGCGGATCATGCGGCAGGGGATCGTCCTGCCCGAGACGCCGCGCGACCGCCGGAACCTGGAGGGACTCGAAGCCGACCTCCGCGACAGTCCGCTCCGGGGCCGCGAGCTGCCCCTACGGCTGCGCAACTTCCGGCCGGACGCAGGCAGCTACCTGGCCTCGCTGGGCGGGCCGCTTCCCTACATGGCGCGGTTGCGCGACATCGACGCGCTCACGATCCAGCACGAGCAGCAGCTGGCGGCAGCGTACGAGGCGCTCGGTCGCGACGCGGAGGCGTGGGCCGCGGCCGCACGCCGCTGGGACTTCGGCGAGGTGAACGAGCTGATCGACCGGCACAACCGCTGGTACCCGGCCGAGTCGCGGCTGCCGATGGATCCGCGGACGGGCGACTACGCGCTCGTCAACGGGCGGAGCTACCGTCGCCGGCCACTCGACGCGTCGTGGGTGCTCGAGCGGTTCCCGTCGCCGCCAGCGTGATCAGGCAGAGCACAGCGGCCAGCGCGTAGGGGACGGCATCGCCCGCAGCGTCGGCGATCGTGCCCGCGAGGGCGGGGCCCGTCATGTTCCCGAGCGCCCAGGCCGTGTTCATGATCCCGAAGCCGATCGCCTGCGAGAGGCCGACCAGCTCCGTGCGGTCGGAGACAAGCGCCATGCCGGGCGTGTAGAAGGCGCCGAAGGTGATCGCGGCGAGGATCGTCAGCGCGGCGAGGGGATACGGGTCGCGTGCGCCGGCGAACGCCAGCGCGACGACGACGGATGCCGCGAGGGCGATCCTGATCGGGAGCAGGCGCCCGCGGCGGTCGGAGAAGCGGCCGAGGAGCGGGTTGACCACCGTCTCGATCAAGCCTGCGGCGAGGAAGACGGCTCCGATCGCAAACGGCGTGAAGCCACCGTCGTCGAGCTGGAGCGGCACGAGCACGATGAGCGTCCCGAACAGCCATGCGGGCAGCGTGTTCAGCCAGAGCCCCCCGACGAAGCCTCGGTCGGCGAAGGCGCGCGAGACGGCACCGGGTGCCTGCGTCTCGGGCTCGGCGCCCGGTCGGGTCGCGGCCCAGCATGCGAGCAGGGCAGCGACCACGCCGACGACGGCGAACGAGGTCCCGATCCCGACCGCCTCAGCGACGGCGCCGAACATCGGCCCCAGGATGGCGCCGAAGACCGCGGCGCCGAAGGCGGTTCCGATCAGCTCGCCGCGCCGCTCGCGCGGCGTGGCGACCGTCAGCCAGGCGAGCGCGCCCGCCCACGTGGTCGTGCTCGAGGCGCCCTGGACGAGCCGTGCGAGGCCGAGAGCCCATGGGCCCTCAGCGGCGGCGAACGCGAAGCTGGAGCCGGCGAGGAGGACGAGGCCGGCGACGACCGCCGACTTCGGCCCCCAGCGGAGCGCCGCGAGGCCGCCGGGGATCCCGCCGAGGAGCGCGCCGGCGCCGAAGGAGGCGACGAGCAGCCCGGCTCCTGTCTTGGAGAGCCCGAACTCGTCCGCGTACCCAGGCACGAGCGGCGCCAGCGCCCCGAACAGCATCGCGTCGACGAACACGACCACGGAAACGAGAATCAGCAGCCTACGCATCAGGCAACCGACGTTACCGACGAGATCAGATCCGAGGACTCGCAGCCGCGGGCAGCCCCGAGCAGCTTCAGGGGTCTTGGCGCGAAACGGGATCCGCTTCCGCGGATCCCGTTTCAAGATTGCGCCCAGAATAAATTCAGCGAGCCGGGTGCGCTTTCGTCCGCCAGTCCGACGAACTTTCGGCTTCCGCCTACGGCCTACCGGACTGGACTCGACCTACTCGCGTCCCGTGCTCGCTGCAAGAGAGAACCTAGGCGGTGTCCGACCGGCGGTCAAGAGGCTCTGAGAGGGAGAACCCGCAAATTGCGTGCTTTTCCTTTTGAGAAGCACGTTGTTGCGATCCGCGCCTTTTGGACCACAAAAAATTCAGCGAGCCGGTGGCGATTTCGTCCGCCCCTCCGACTGACGTTTCGGCTTCCGCCTACTCGTCCTCCGGTGGAGCCTCGACCTAATCTCGCTCCGTGCTCGCTGCAAGGGGGAAGGTAGGGCCTGCGCCGGGGAGCGTCAAGAGCTTGGAGACGACGCTGTCCGCAAATTGCGACTTTTTCTTTACACAATGGCTTGTTTGCGCATCGCGTCCAACGCTCTAGTAGGACGATTCGGAGGTTCCCCGGGCGGTTGAGACGAAAGAGGCGCGCTGCGGGGAACCGAAAATCTATGCTGCGCTCCCGCGAGCCACAAGTGACGCGGTCGCACGAACTTCACGCAAAGAGCGAAGAAAAGGGAGCGGGATGGAGTCACTGGCGGGCAGGCACGTCGTCGTCACGGGCGGTGGGCGCGGGATCGGGCAGGCGATCGCGGAGCGGCTCTCGTCCGAAGGCGCGTCCCTGTCGCTGCTGGCGCCGAACCTGGACGAGCTCGAGGAGGTGGCCGCCCGCATCGGCGGCGATGCGCACTTCTGCGACATCTCCGACCGCCTGGGAGTCGACGAGGCCTTCGCGGGGGCAGCTGCCGCGCGCGGTCCGATCCACGCGCTCGTCGCGAACAGCGGCATCGGCGGCCCGAACGCCGACGGGGCGGACGACCGGTTCGCCGAGATCGTGCACACGAACCTCTTCGGGACGTACTGGTGCATCCGGGCGGCGAGGCGCCATCTCGCCCCGGGGCCGGACGCGCGCCACATCGTCGTGATCGCCTCGATCCTCGCCCGCATCGCCGTTCCGGGCTACACGGCGTACAGCGCCTCGAAAGCCGGCCTGCTCGGGCTCGTGCGGTCGTTCTCCGCCGAGCTCGCGCCCGACGAGGTGCAGGTCAACGCGATCTGCCCGGGCTGGGTCGAGACGGACATGGCGTGGCAGGGCATCGACGCGCTCGTCGAGGCGGCGGGCATGACGCGCGAGCAGGCGGTGTCGGAGGTGCTGAAGGCCGTTCCGCTCGGGCGGATGGGGCGGCCGGAGGACATCGCGGGCACGGTCCGCTGGCTGCTCGTGGACGCACACGGGATCACCGGCCAGGCGATCGACCAGAACGGCGGCGCCTGGACCGGCTGACGCGTCCCTGGCCGGGCGGCTCCGGCCCGCGGAGGGAAGGGGCGCGGGCGCGCCCCTTCCCGGGTCGATGACCTAGCCCGCCGGTTCGGGCCGCATCGAGGTGGATTCCTCGATGCGCTGCTCCATCGCCTCGAGCTCCTCCTCGCTGCCCATGCGCACCGGGCCTTTGAACCACTTGTTCGCGGACAGGACCCACCAGCCGCCGAAGAGCAGGAGCGCGCCGCCGACGAGGATCGGCGCGTAGTTGACGGCCTCCCAGGTCCAGCCCTCCTCCCACGGAACGCTGGCCTTGTACGGCGGCAGCAGGAAGAGGATCGAGATGAAGGCGACCCAGACGATTGCGATCGCGTCGATCCACTTGTAGTGCCGTCCGAGGCTCCAGGCCCCGGGCTCGAAGCGGTCGCCGAGCCGGAAGCGAAGGATCACGGGCAGGATGAACGCGACGTAGAGCCCGATCACCGCGATCCCCGTGCCGACGAGGTAGCCGACGAGGTAGTTCCAGATCGCCGGGATCATGATCGCGGCCGACATGACCGTGATCGCGACGCACGCCAGCTGTGGCACGCGGTTCTTGCCGACCTGGCGCCAGAGCCGGTGGCCCGGCACGGCACCGTCGCGCGAGAACGCGAACAGCATCCGCGAGGCGGACGTCAGCGACGCCGTGACACAGAAGAACTGCGCGACGACGCAGATGAAGAGCAGCGCCTCGGCCCAGTTCTGGCTCATCGACTCGCTCCAGATCCAGGGGACGAGGAAGCCGATGTTCTCGATCGCTCCAGTCGTGCTCGGCACCGTGAGCGTCACGGCAACGAGCAGAATGAAGCCGAAGATCACCGACATCACGACCGACATGTACATGCCGACTGCGGCCATCCGGGAGGCCTGATTCGTTTCCTCTGCCATGTGCGCGGAGGCGTCGAAGCCCGTGATCGTGTACTGCGCCATCAGCAGGCCGGTGGCGAAGACGTACCAAAAGAGCGGGTTCGAGAAGTTGATGTCCGTGCTCCCGAAGCCAGAGGCATTCACGGTCTCGCCGAAGACGTAGCCGAGCGACTGGTGATTGTCGGGGACGACCAGCAGCACGCCGACGATGAAGATGACGCCCGCGATGTGCCAGTAGGCAGAGATCGTGTTCAGGAGCGCGGTGAAGCTGACCTTGAGCAGGTTCACGGCGAGCGCGAGCCCGAGGAAGATCGCGTAGAGGAGGTAGATGTACTCCTTCTCGTTCGGGTAGTCGAACCAGAAGTTGAGGAGCGCGGTCCCGAAGGTCGCCAGGCCGTAGCCGATCGCGGCCGTGACAGCGATCTGTCCGATCAGGTTGAACCAGCCCGTGAACCAGCCCCACGCGGGGCTGCCGAGCTTGGAAGCCCAGTAGTAGAGCCCGCCGGCCGTGGGGAAGGCCGACGCGATCTCCGCCATCGCCAGGGAGACGATGATGCTCATGCCGCCGACGAGGAGCCAGCCCCAGCTCACAGCGACCGGCCCGCCCTGCCCGAACGCGATGTAGTACGACGTCAGGCATCCCGCCAGGATCGAGATGATCGTGAACGAGATCGCGAAGTTCTGGAAGCCGCCCATCGCGCGGAAGAGCTCCTGCGCGTAGCCGAGCTTGTGCAGGATCCTCTCGTCCTCGTCGGTGTGGAAGCTGCCCGCAGGTGGTGCCGGTTCCATCAGCCCTCCCAGGATCGGTGTCGTGTCAGCGCTATTACGCGCGTCTCGCACAAGCGTTGTCAACGTGTCGGACAGCACGAGCGTTAGGGTTCTCCTCGTGCTTGGCTTCGACGAGCTGAAGGCCGACGTGGAGTCGGGCGCGATCGACACGGTGGTCGTGGCGTTCACGGACATGCAGGGGCGGCTGTTGGGCAAGCGGCTCCACGGCGAGTTCTTCGTCGAGGAGATCGGTGCGGGACATCCGGTCGAGGGCTGCAACTACCTGCTCGCGCTCGAGATGGAGATGGACCCCGTGCCCGGCTACGCGCTCGCGAGCTGGGAGCGGGGGTACGGCGACTTCGCGCTCCAGCCGGATCTCGCGACGTTGCGCCGGATCCCGTGGCTGGAGGCGACCGCGCTCGTCCTCTGCGACGTCGGCCGGCACGACGGCTCGGCCGTCGCGCCCTCGCCGCGCCAGGTGCTGCGCGCGCAGGTCGAGCGGGCGGAGGCGCTCGGCTTCACCCCCATGATCGGCTCCGAGCTCGAGTTCTTCCTCCTCAAGGAGACGTACGAGGAGGCGTACACGCAGGGCTACGAGGACCTGACGCCGTCGGTGCCCTACATCCTCGACTACCACATCCTCGCGTCCACCTACGACGAGCCGTTCATCCGGAAGATCCGCAACGGCATGCAGGCGGCGGGAATGAAGGTCGAGACCTCGAAGGGCGAGGCGTGGCCGGGGCAGCACGAGATCAACTTCCGCTATGCCGACGCCCTGACGATGGCCGACAACCATGTCGTCTACAAGAACGGTGCGAAGGAGCTCGCCCACCTGAACGGCTGCTCGATCACGTTCATGGCCAAGCCCGACCACAGCTGGATCGGGTCGTCCTGCCACATCCACTCCTCGCTCTGGCACAAATCTCTTGAAGGCAGCGAGGAGAGCGCCTTTGCGGGCGAGACCTCGGAGTTCAACGGCTGGCTCGCGGGGCAGATCGCGAACCTGAAGGAGCTCGCGATCTTCCTCGCGCCGAACGTCAACTCGTACAAGCGCTACGCGGCCGGCTCCTGGGCGCCGACGACGCTCGCCTGGGGCCGCGACAACCGGACGTGCGGCTTCCGGATCGTCGGCCACGGGCCGGCGCTGCGGACGGAGACGCGGATCCCGGGCGCCGACGCGAATCCGTATCTCGCGTTCGCCGCGATCATCGCGGCCGGGCTCGACGGGATCGAGCGCGGGCTCGAGCTGCCGGCGGCGCTCGAGGGGAACGCGTACGAGTCGGACGCCGACCGCTTCCCGCACTCGCTGCGGGAGGCGATCGCGGCGCTCGAGGACGGCACGATGGCCCGAAGCGCCTTCGGGGACGAGGTCGTCGACCACTACCTCAACTACGCGCGCACCGAGCAGGAGCTCTTCGACCGTGTGGTCACATCGTATGAGCGCCAGCGCTTCTACGAACGGGGATAGCCTCGGCTTCACGGTCATGCAGGCGCCGATCGGCCCGGCGGCGACCGTGACACTCGCCGCCGCCGTGTGCGATGCCGGCGGCCTCGGTTCCCTCGCGGCATCGTGGACCAGCGTCGACGAGCTTCGCCGCCAGGTCCGCCGACTGGAGAACCGGCATTTCTGCGTCAACCTCGTGCTCGCGTTCCCGCAGGACGACCGGCTCGACGTCCTGTGCGACGAGCATGTGCCCGTGATCTCGTTCTCCTGGGGAGTCCGGCCCGACCTCGTCGAGCGCGCGCATGCAGCCGGAGCACAGGTGCTGATTCAGGTGGGATCGGCCGAGGACGCCCGACGAGCCGCCGACGCCGGGGCTGACGCGATCATGGCGCAGGGTGTCGAGGCGGGCGGACATGTCGAGGGCGAGCTTCCACTGCTCGATCTGCTCTCGCTCGTCGTCGAGCTTGGAACTCCGGTCATTGCCGCCGGAGGGATCGCGGACGGGGCCGCAGCGAGCGCAGCGCGTAGCGCAGGCGCCCAGGCTGTCGCGGCGGGCACAGCGTTTCTGGTCGCCGAGGAGGCAGACCGCCATCCCGGCTATGTCCAACGCCTGCTCGCCGCGGAAGAAACCGTGCTCACCGGCGTCTTCTCCGTCGGCTGGCCGAACGCGAAGCACCGGGTGCTCCCGAACGCAGCGCTTGCGGACGGTGTGCAGGCGCCGGATGCGATGCCGACCGGGAGCCGTGGCGGCGACGTCGACCGGATGGCGCTCTACGCCGGAACCGGTGTCGGCAAGCTGCGGGTCGTCGAGCCTGCGGCAGCGATCGTCGCCCGCCTTAGAGCTTCTAACGCAATGAAGCTCTGAGTCGACGAAGCGCGCTGGGCGGCGCGATGCTGCGTCCTCAGTCGCATCGATATGCCCGCATATCGACGCTCCCTGCGTCCTTGCCTCGCGCCGGCCAGCGCACCCCGTCGACGAGGCCCCACTACGTTAGAAGCTCTTACACTCGCATCATGAGGCCGGTGATCGGGATCACGGCGTACGCCGAGCCGAGCGTGCGCTGGGGCGTCTGGGACGTCCCGGCGGCGGTGATCCCGCTCTCCTACGTGCAGATGGTCGAGGCGGCCGGCGGCCGGGTGCTGCTCGTCCCGCCGAGCGAGGAGGGGATCGACGAGACGCTGGACGCGCTCGACGGCGTGCTCTTCTCGGGCGGCGCGGACATCGATCCGACGGAGTACGGCCACGAGCCGCATCCGGAGACGAACGGGCTGCGCCCCGAGCGCGACCGGGGCGAGATGGCGCTCCTCCGCGCTGCGCTCGACCGCGACATGCCCGTGCTCGCCGTCTGCCGCGGCTCTCAGGTGCTGAACGTCGCGCGCGGCGGCGACCTCGTCCAGCATCTCCCCGAGGTCGTCGGAGACGACAAGCACAAGCACACGCCTGGCGTCTTTGCCGATCACGAGGTCGACGTGAAGGAGGGGACGCGGCTCGGGTCGCTGCTCGGCGGCCGCGCTCCGGTCAAGTCGCACCACCATCAGGGGTTCGGAAAGATCGGCGACGGGTTGGTCGAGTCGGCGTGGGCGGACGACGGCACGCTCGAGGCGGTCGAGGCTCCCGACAAGCGCTTCGCGGTCGGCGTGCTCTGGCATCCCGAGGAAGGCGAGGACGCGGCGCTCTTCCGCGCGCTCGTCGACGAGGCGCGGGCCTACCGGGAGGCGAAGGGCTAACCCGAGATCGGCGGCGACAGCGGCGGAGCTGTGGGAGCGGGCTCGGCTGCCGGGACGGTGCGGAGGCGCGGCGGCGGACTGCCGAAGGCCGGAGGCTCGACCGGGTGCGACGCGAAGACCTGCTGCGCCACGACCGGGGCGGGCGGCGGCGCCTCTGCGAGCGGTGGCGGGGCGGCCGGGCGCTGCGCCGCGGCTGCGCGGGCCGTGAGTGCCGTCAGTAGCTGTCCCATCCGGGCGTCGTTCTGGGAGATCCGCTGCTCGAGCTGGAGCTGCAGCCGGGCCTGCTCGGCCATGCGCTGGTAGAGCTTGCCGCGCGGGTCACCGATCACGTAGCCGATCAGGACGCCGACGACGAGACCGCCGAGGAGCGTCGCGAAGCCGTAGCTGGACGGGATCGGCCACGCGGCGCGGAGCGGGCTGAGCGGGATCGAGCCGACGAGGACGCCGGCGAACGCACCGATCGCCACGCCGGCACGGCTGACCGCACGAGCCTTCGCCTGGTAGTGCGCGACGAGCGCCTCGACGGCCTTCTGCGTGGCTTCCTTCTCCGCTTCCACGCCTTCTTCATCGGCGGTCGGAGCGTCGCGCTTGAGACGAAGATGGTGGAATAGCCGTGTGTTGACGGTCCTCAATCCTGCGACGGAGGAGCCGCTCGCCGAGCTCGAGCAGGCGGGGGTGGAGGAAACCGACGCGGCGGTCGCGCGGGCGAAGGCAGCGTTCCCGGCCTGGCGCGCCGTGGCGCCCGCAGATCGTGCCCGCCTGCTGCGGCGCCTGGCGGCGCTCGTCGAGGAGCACGGCGAGGAGTTGGCGCGGATCGAGTCGCGCAACGTCGGCAAGCCGATCGCGGGCGCGCGCGCCGAGGTCGGCATGGTCGCACAGGTCTTCCACTTCTACGCCGGCGCCGTCGACAAGCATTACGGCGAGACGATCCCGGTCGCGGGCGGCGAGGCGTTCACCTTCCGCGAGCCGCTCGGCGTCGTCGGCCTGATCGTGCCCTGGAACTTCCCGGTCAACATCGCCTCCTGGAAGCTTGGGCCTGCGCTCGCGACCGGCAACACCGTCGTGCTGAAGCCGGCCGAGCTGACGCCGCTCTCGGCTCTGCGGCTCGCGGAGCTCGCGCTCGATGCGGGGATCCCGGAGGGCGTGCTCAACGTCGTCGTCGGCAAGGGCTCGGTCGTCGGGGTGCGCCTCGTCGAGCACCCGGACGTGGCGAAGATCGGATTCACCGGCTCGACCGAGGTCGGCCGGCAGGTGATGAGCGGCGCCGCGGGCACGATCAAGCGCGTCACGCTCGAGCTCGGCGGCAAGTCCGGCAACGTCGTCTTCGCCGACGCCGACCTGGAGCGTGCCGCGGCCTCGGCGCCGTACGCCGTCTTCGACAACGCCGGCCAGGACTGTTGCGCGCGCTCGCGGATCTTCGTCGAGCGCAGTGCCTACGACCGCTTCGCGGAGCTGCTCGTCGACGCGACGAAGGCATTGAAGGTGGGCGATCCCGAGGACGATGCCACGGAGATGGGGCCGCTGATCTCCGCGGCGCACCGCGAGACGGTGGCCGGCTTCGTCGACAGCGAGCCGCTGTACCGCGGCGAGACGCCCGGCGGCAGCGGCTTCTGGTACCCGCCCACGATCGTCGAGGCCTCGAACGACGACCGGATCGCGCGTGAGGAGGTGTTCGGCCCCGTGGCGGCACTGATCCCGTTCGACGACGAGGCCGACGCCGTCCGGCTCGCGAACGACACGCCCTACGGGCTCTCCGGCTCGATCTGGACGCGTGACGGTGCGCGAGCGCTGCGCGTGGCGCGGGCGATCGACACCGGCGTCCTCAGCATCAACTCGAACTCGTCCGTGCGCGTGACGACGCCGTTCGGGGGCTTCAAGCAGTCCGGATTCGGCCGTGAGCTCGGGATGCACGCGCTCGACGGCTACTCCGAGGTCAAGTCGGTCTTCTTCTCGACGGAGGGTTGAGGTGGCGGGACGCCTGGACGGCAAGGTCTGCGTGATCACCGGCGCCGGCGGCGGCATGGGCCGCGAGGCGGCGGTGCTGTTCACCGAGGAGGGCGCGAAGGTGTGCGCGGCCGACATGAACCTGGCCGCAGCGGAGGAGACCGTCGGCATCTGCAGCGGGGAGGCGTTCGCGTTCCAGGCGAACGTGGCCGAGGAAGGGGACGTCGAGGCGATGATGGCCGCGACCGCCGAGCGCTTCGGCGGCATCGACGTCCTCTACAACAACGCCGGCATCTCGCCGGACGACGACGCCTCCGTCCTCGACACGTCCGTCGAGGCGTGGGACCGGGTGCAGTCCGTGAACACGCGCGGCGTCTTCCTCTGCTGCAAGCACGGGATCCCGTACCTGCTCGAGCGCGGCGGCGGCTCGGTGATCAACGTCGCGAGCTTCGTGGCGATTCTCGGCGCGGCCACCTCGCAGATCTCCTACTCGGCGTCGAAGGGCGCGGTCCTGTCGATGAGCCGCGAGCTCGGCGTCCAGTTCGCGCGGCAGGGCGTGCGCGTCAACGCGCTCTGCCCGGGGCCTGTCGAGACACCGCTGCTGCTGAACATCTTCGGGGACGATCCCGCGGCGCTGGAGCGTCGGCGGATCCACTGGCCGACGGGCCGGCTCGCGAAGCCGCGCGAGATCGTCAACGCGGCGCTGTTCCTCGCGAGCGACGAGTCGTCCTACGTGAACGGCGCGATCATCCTCGTGGACGGCGGTCTGACCGCCGCCTACGTCACCCCCGAGTAGCGCCGCGAAGGGACATGTCGGGGCCAGGAC
>DATMEO010000019.1:0-10317 GCA_035556515.1 Gaiellaceae bacterium | reverse complement strand
CGTGTCGATCAGGAGAAAATGCTTGCCGTTCCAGTCCGCGAGCAGCTCCTTGCGGTCGCGGGTGACGCCGGGCGTCTCGTGCACGACCGCCTGCCGCGATTCGGTCAGCCGGTTGATCAGCGTCGACTTGCCGACGTTCGGAAAGCCGACGATCGCGACCGTGCCGATGATCTCGGGTTGAACGTCCGGTGTCTCGATTTCGTTCATGCAGGCGGGGTCGCCTGCGTCGGGCGGCCGAGCTCGTGCATCTCGACGAGCCATTCATGGAGGGCGTGGATCCGCCGCTGCACCTCCGCGGAGGCCTCGCGGTAGCCCTTCGCGCCCTTCGGCAAGCCGTCGAAGAGGACCGGCTCGCCCCAGGCGACCGAGATCGGGTGGAAGTTGCCGGGCTTCCACTCGTAGGAGCCGTAGATCGCGGCCGGGACGACGGGCACGCCTTCCTGAAGCGCGACCATCGCCGCGCCGGGCTGCACCTGCCCGGGGACGCCGTTCAGCTGGCGCGTCCCCTCGACGAAGAGGCCGAGCGCCTGTCCGTCGCGAACGGCCTCGCGCATCAGTCGCACTGCCTCACGATCCGACTGGCCCCGGCGCACCGAGATCGTCCCGAAGCTCCGGATCAGCTGGCCGAGGCCGGGAATCCGATGTGCCTCGACCTTGGCGACGAAAAACATCGGCCGCGGCGAGAGCAGGCCGAAGACGGGTGGATCGACCCAGTGGAAATGATTGAAGGCGAGCACGACGCCACCTTTCCGCGGCACCCGCTCGGCGCCGTAGTTGCGCAGCGGCGTCAGCAGCCGGACGAGACTGCCGATCGTGTAGCGGCCCAGCTGCCAGACGGCGTCGGCGCTCGTCATGTGGAGTGCAGCGCGACGACGATCTGCTCGATCCGGGCCACGACCTCGTCGACTGCGAGGTCGGTCGTGTCGATCTGGATCGCATCCTCGGCGGGCCGCATGTTGACCGCGTCCTTCTCGTCGCGGAGACGCAGGTCGGTCGCGAGCGCATCGGGGCCGATTCCCGGCCGCTCCGACGAGCGCCTGGCGGCCCGGATGCGCTCGTCGGCGATCAGGTAAACCTTTACCTGAGCTTGAGGTGCCACGACCGTGCCGATGTCGCGGCCCTCGATCACGACATTGCCTTCGCTTCCGAGCGCGCGCTGGCGCTCCCGCATCACCTCGCGCACCTCGTGGTGGCGCGCGACCACGGGGACGAGCTTGTCGATGTCCGGCTTCCGGATCGAGGAGGTGACGTCGCTGCCGTCGATAAAGACGCGCCCCTCCTCGTCGAAGCCGACCGGGTGCTCGACCGCAAGCGCGGCCAGCTCGCCGGCGCGGTCGAGCGCGACGCCACGCCGGCGCGCCAGCCACGTGAGCGCCCGATACATCGCGCCGGTGTCGAGGTAGCGGAAGCCGAGCCGCTCGGCGAGGAGCCGTGCGACCGTGCTCTTGCCGGCCCCTGCGGGCCCGTCGATGGCAACGATCATCAGGAGGTGGTCGCTCGCAGTGAGTCGAGTAGGTCGTAGAAGCCGGGGAAGCTTACCGCCGCTGCCGCCGTGCCCTCGACCTCCACCCCTTCGCGCGACACGAGCCCAGTGATCGCACCGAGCATCGCGATCCGGTGATCGCCGCGGGAGTCGAACGCGCCGCCGCCGCGGATCCGCGACGGAACGCCGCGGACCGTGAACCCGTCGGCCGTGGCGCGGATGTGCGCGCCGAGGCTGCGGAGGCCGTCGGCGACCGCCTCGATCCGGTCGGTCTCCTTGGTGCGCAGCTCGGCGGCCCCGCGCAGGACGCTGTCGCCGTGCGCGTGCACCGCGAGCAGGGCGAAGAGCGGCAGCTCGTCGACGAGCAGCGGCACCTCGGCGGCGCCGATCGACGTGCCGACGAGCTCGGAGGGACGGATGTCGAGGTCGCCGGCCGGCTCGCCGCCGATCCGCCTGCGGTTGAAGACCGTGATGTTCGCCCCCATCCGCTCGAGCACGACCAAGAGGCCGGTCCGGCGCGGGTTCAGGTTGAGCCCGTGGATCGTCAGCTCGGAGCCGGCGAGGAGCGTGCCGGCGACGATGAACGGGGCCGCCGAGGAGAAGTCGCCGGGAATCTCGAACTCGCCGAGCTCGAGCCGCTCGGCCGGGGAGACCGAGACGCTGCCGGGCTTTCGCGTCACCCGGACGCCCGCCTGCGCAAGCAGGTTCTCAGTATGGTCGCGGGTCGGGAGCGGCTCCTCGACCGTGGTCTCACCGCCCTCGGCGTAGAGACCGGCGAGCAGCACGGCCGACTTCACCTGCGCGCTCGCGACCGGGAGCTCGTACGTGATCGGGGTCAACGCCCCGCCTTCGACCGTGAACGGCGCCCGGCCGTCCGTGGTCTCGACACTCGCCGCCATCAGCCGCAGCGGCTCCGCGATCCGTTCCATCGGCCGCGAGCGGAGCGACTCGTCGCCGGTGAGCTCGAAGCGCCCCTGCTGGCCGGCGAGCAGTCCCGGCAGCAGGCGCATCAACGTCCCGGCGTTGCGGCAGTCGATCGGCTGCTTCGGAGCCGTCAGGCCGCGCAGGCCGGCGCCGAAGATGCGGAGCGTCTCGGGGTCGGCTTCGTAGACGCGGACGCCGAGGTCGCGCACCGCCTTGATCGTCGCGTCGGTGTCCTCGGAGCGGCCGAAGCCGGCGATCCGCGTCTCGCCCTCCCCCACCGCCGCGAGCAGTACGGCCCGGTGCGAGAGCGACTTGTCCCCGGGCACGGCGATGTGGCCCTGGATCGCCGCCGCGGGCTCGATTTTCACCCCGGCCGCCCTGTGGACAAAGAGTTGCGGAATTGTTGCACCTCGGACACGTCCGCTCGGGACGTGTCCGGGGACAGTCCCCGGACACGTCCTGCGCAGACCGGTCGGGAAAAGACGGGGATCACAGTTCGCCCTCGTCCTCGAGAACCGACGCGACGACGACCCCGTAGCCCTGCTGCTCCAGCAGCGCCGCCGCGCGCTCCGCCTCGCCCTCGCCCGCGACGAGGATCGCGAGCGTGCCGCCGCGCTCGCTCGAGAGGTGCTGGAGGTCGAAGTCGGCGATGTTGATCCGCTCCGCGCCGAGTGCCTGCGCGATCCCGGCGATCACGCCCGGTCGGTCGGGGACGTGGACGCGCAGGCGCTGCAGCGCACCGGCGTTGTCGTAGGCGGTCTCGAGCAGGCGGCGGCGATTTGCGGAGGCCTCGCCGATCCAGCGCGCGAGGAAGCCGGCGTCGCCGGCGGCGAGCGCGGTCTCGAGCTGCTCGACGCGGCGGCGGTGCTCGGCGAGCGAGGCGGCGAGCGCCTCCCGGTTCTCGAGGAAGATGTCGACCCAGATCCTCGGGTTGGCGCCGGCGACGCGCGTCATGTCCCGGAGCGAGCCGCCGGCCGCGTCGAGCGGGTCGTGGCCGTCGACCTTCGCGCCGCCCGCCTGGTTCAGGAGCACGTTCGCGAGCGCGTGCGGTAGGTGGCTCGTGACCGCGACGAGCCGGTCGTGGGCCTCGGGGTCGATCGCGACCGGCACCGCCCCGAGTGCCGAGACGAACCCGTGCAGGACCTTGTAGCTGTCCGGGTCGGTCGCGGCGACAGGGGTCAGGAACCACGTCGCGCCCTCGAAGAGCTCGGCGGTCGCCCACTCCGGCCCGCGTGCCTCGGAGCCGCAGATCGGATGGCCGCCGACGAAGCGTCCGACCCCGGCCGCGGCTGCGCAGACGCCACCCTTCGTCGAGCCGACGTCGGTGACGGTCACGGACGGCGCGCTCGCGTCGAGCACCGCCCGCACCTGGGCGGGCAGCGCGGTGACGGGGGCGGCGACGACGGCGAGGTCGGCCCCCTCGAGCGCCGACGCGAGGTCGGAGGCGGCGTCGACCGCGCCCCTCTCGGCCGCGGTGGCGAGATGCGCCGCGTCCGGATCCCAGCCGCGGACGTCCTCGATCCCGCTGCGGCGCGCCGCCAGCCCGACCGAGGCGCCGATCAGGCCAGTCCCGACGATCGCGACGGAGCTCACCCGATCGTCTTGCCGAGCAGCGAGGCGAGCGCCCTGATCTCGTGCGCGAAGTCGGCGAACTCGCCTGCGGGGATCTGCTGCGGCCCGTCGCAGAGCGCCTCCTCGGGCCGCGGGTGCACCTCGACGATGATCCCGTCCGCACCCGCCGCGACGGCGGCCCGCGCGAGCGGCAGCACGAGGTCGCGCTTACCGGCCGCGTGCGAGGGATCGACGATCACCGGCAGGTGCGTCTCGTGCTTCAGCACCGGGATCGCGGAGAGGTCGAGCGTATAGCGGGTCGCTCGCTCGAAGGTCTTGATCCCGCGCTCGCACAGGATCACCTGGGTGTTTCCCTCCTTGACCACGTACTCGGCCGCCATCAGCAGCTCCTCGATCGAGGACGCGGGGCCGCGCTTCAGCAGCACCGGCTTCGGCGCCCGCCCGACCTCGGAGAGCAGGTTGAAGTTCTGCATGTTGCGGGCGCCGACTTGGATCACGTCCGCAATCTCGACCACAGCTTCGACGTCGCGCGGGTCCATCAGCTCGGTCACGAGCGGCAGCCCGGTTTCCTCGCGCGCCTCGGCCAGGATGTGCAGCGCCTCGACGCCGAGCCCTTGGAAGGCGTAGGGCGACGTGCGCGGCTTGAATGCGCCGCCGCGAAGCATCGTCACGCCCTCCGCATGGACGACTCGCGCCGTCTCGAGCGTCTGCTCGCGCGTCTCGACCGTGCACGGCCCGGCGATGAAGCCGAAGTAGTGGTCGCCGATCCGGCGGCCGCGTGCCTCGATCACGGTCGGGTCGCGGCGGAGCTCGCGCGAGACGAGCTTGTACGGCTTCAGGATAGGCAGCACTTGCTCGACGCCGGGGAAGCCTTCGAGCGGCAGCGTCGCGAGCAGCTCGCGCTCGCCGATCGCGCCGATCACGGTCGCGTCGCGCCCGTGGCTGACGTGGGCGCTCGCGCCGGCCTCCTCGAGGCGGGCGACGACCTCGTCGACCTGTTCGGAGGACGCCTGGGCGCCCATCACGATCAGGAGCTCCGGTGAGCCGACAGCAGCCACCGGCTGAGTGTAGTTGCGCCTCTTGGCGTGGAAGCGGGTAGAAATGGAGTGGAAATGCGCATCTTCTCCGGCATCCAGCCCACGGGGGACAAGCACCTCGGCAACCTGATCGGCGGCTTCCGCCAGTACGCCGCGACGCAGGACCGCGGCGAGGCGTTCTTCTGCATCGTCGACCTGCATTCGATCAGCGTCGAGTACGACCCAGACGACTTCCGCGAGAAGACGCTCGACCTGGCAGCGATCCTGTTCGCGACCGGGCTCGACCCCGAGCGCTCAACGGTCTTCGCGCAGAGTCACGTTCCGGCGCACGCCGAAGCGGCCTGGCTGCTGGGCTCGGTGACGAGCTACGGCCAGCTAGGCCGGATGACGCAGTTCAAGGACAAGTCGGACCGGCACGAGTTCATCTCCTCGGCCCTCTTCACCTACCCGGTGCTGATGGCGGGCGACATCCTGCTCTACCAGACCGACATCGTCCCGATCGGCGACGACCAGCGGCAGCACCTCGAGCTGGCGCGCGACATCGCGCAGCGCTTCAACTCGCGCTTCGGCGAGACGTTCAAGCTGCCGGAGGGCGTCTACCCCGAGGTCGGCGCGCGGATCATGGACCTGCAGGAGCCGACGAACAAGATGTCGACGACGGGCGGCACACAGCAGGGGACGGTTCGGCTGCTCGACGAGCCGGACACGATCCGAAAGAAGTTCCGCTCGGCGATGACCGACTCCGGCTCGGAAGTGCGGCGTGCGCCGGACAAGGCGGGCGTCACGAACCTGATCGACATCCTGACGGCGCTGACCGGGGAGAGCTCGGAGTCGATCGAGAGCCGCTACGCGGGCTCCGGCTACGGCCAGTTCAAGACCGACGTCGGCGAGGCCGTGGTCGAGGCGATCGTCTCCGTGCAGGAGCGCTACCGGGAGCTGCGCGCCGACCCGGTCGAGTTGCAGCGGCTGCTCGCCCGCGGCGCCGAGAAGGCGCGGAAGGCGTCCGAGCCGACGCTGGAGGAGATGTTCGACCGGATGGGCTTCGTCAAGAGCGAGGCGGGCCGGCTGTTCGGAGCTGCGAGACCTCGGGGCATCTGATCCGCGGCGCCGTCCGGCTCGGGATCGGGGCGCTCGTGCTCGGAGTGACCGCGGCCGCAGCCGCGCCCCCGGCGGGGCGCCTCGACCCGAGCTTCGGCCGGGACGGCGTCGTCGTCCACCGTCTGACGGGCGGATACGACGTCGCCCGAGGACTCGCCGCGCTTCCCACCGGCGATGTGATCGTCGCCGCCGAGTCGGGCGGGTATCTGAAGCCATTCGCAGGCCCGGACGCAGTCCTCTTGCGCCTCCGCCCGAGCGGGGTCCGCGACCGACGCTTCGGAACGAACGGCGTCCTCCGCGTCGACGTCGGCCGCGGTGTCGACCGCGTCTCTGGCGTGGCGCGACTTGAAGACGGTCGCATCGCAGCCGGAGGCGCCGCCCACAATCTGAACGGCGACGCCTACGGAGACGACGCCGCGCTCTATGCGTTCCGCGCCCTGCCTTCGGGCACGCTCGACCCGAGCTTCGGGCGAAAAGGCGTCGCGTCGGTACGCGTCGGGGGGACACTCACAAACGCGCTCTCCGGGATCGCTGTCTCACCGGACGGCGGAATCGTCGTCGGCGGCACGACCGACCCGAAGCGGTTGACCCTCGCGCGCTTCGACGCCCGAGGACGGCCCGACCGCCACTTCGGCGGCGACGGGCTCGTCTCTCACCGGCTCCAGTACCCCTACGCGCTGACTCGTCAGCCCGACGGCAGGCTGCTCGTCGTCGGCATGACGAACCTCCCGCTTCGGGACTGGTTCGTCCTGCGGCTGCGCGCGGACGGAACGCGTGACCCGACCTTCGGCGGCGGCGACGGTCTCGTGGTGACCTCGTTCGGGCGAGGTCCGGACGCGGCGCTTGCGGTCGTCGTCGACCGCCGGGGACGGATCCTGGTCACGGGCACGAGTCAGGCGGGCGTCGAGTGCACCGCCCTTTGCCGGCAACTTCGGCTCGTCCGCTACCTGCCGAGTGGGCGCGTCGACGCGTCGTTCGCACGTTCCAGCCGAATGACAGCTCCCGTTGATCCTGCGTATGACGCGCTCGGCCTCGCGCTCCAGCGAGAGGGCGGGATCCTGGTCGCCGGCTCCGCCCTCGTCGCCGGCCAGGCTCATGATCCCGAGCTCGCCCTCTGGCGGTTCGACCCGAGCGGCCTCCGTGATCTCTCGTTCGGCGTGCGCGGCGTGCTCGCGACTAACCCCACGAGCGGACGGCTCAACCTCGACTTCCTGACGAACGCGATCGTCCAGCCTGACGGGCGCATTCTCGCCTCGGGCGGATCGTCCAAGCCCAGGACTGGCTTCGACAGCGGCAGTCTCAGCGACGTCGCGGTGCTTCGGGCGCGCTGACTGATCGCAAGCCCTCGAGCTCGGCCGAGGTCAGCTCGCGCCACTCGCCCGGCACGAGGCCGTCCACGCCCAGCCCCGCGTAGACGCTCCGGTGCAGCCGGCGGACTCGATGGTTGACCGCCTCGCACATCCGCCGCACCTGCCGGTTGCGGCCTTCGTGCAGGACGAGCTCGAAGCGGGCCGCCCCGAGCCGGCGGACGCGCGCGGGGGCGGTGATCCCGTCCTCGAGCTCCACACCGTCGGCGAGCGCCCGGAGCGCCTCGTCGTTCGGCTCCTTCCAGGTCTCGACTTCGTAGACCTTCTCGACCCCGTAGCGCGGGTGCGCGAGCCGGTGAGCGAGCGGGCCGTCGTTCGTGAGCAGAAGCGCACCGGTCGTGTCGACGTCGAGCCGGCCGACCGGGACGATCCGTGAGTCGTGCTCGACCAGGCCGACGACCGTCGGGCGTCCCTGTGGGTCGCTGGCGGTCGTGACCACCCCCGACGGCTTGTGGAGGAGAACGTACGCAAGCAGCTGCTTCGCCACCGGCAGACCGTCGACCTCGACGGCGTCGGCAGCCTGCACGAACGTGTTCAGCTGCCCGGGCTCGCCGTTGACGAGCACACGCCCGGCCTTGATCAGCTCGTCCGCCTTCCGGCGGGAAGCCACGCCGGCGCGTGCGAGATACGCGTTCAGCCTCATCTCTGTAGTCTGCCGCCGCTCATGCGCGACCGCTCCCAGGACGTCGATCGCCTCGCCGATCTGCTCGTCGGCTTCGGCGCGAACATCCAAACCGGTCAGATCCTGGGCGTCACGGCCTACCACGGGATGGAGGAGGTGGCCTACGCCGTCGCCCGCGCCGGCTACAAACGCGGGGCCAAATACGTCGACGTCTTCTGGTGGGACCACCTCGTCAAGCGGCAGCGGCTCGAATACGCAGACGAGAGCACACTCGACTTCGTCCCGCCGTGGATCGAGCAGCGGATGCAGTGGCTCTCGGACGAGCGCGCCGCGCGCGTATCACTCACCGGCACGAGCGCCGCCGTCTTCGAGGGGCTGGATTCCGCCCGCACCGGCCGCGACCTGATGCCGTATGTCGCCTCGGTGCCGAGAATCGTCAACGAGAGGACGACGAACTGGACCGCCGGGCCGTCGCCCAACCTCGGCTGGGCGCAGCGCGTGCACCCCGAGCTCGAGCCGAAGCAGGCGCTCGAGAAGCTCTGGGACGAGATGGTGTACGTGCTCCGGCTCGACAGCGAGGATCCCGTCGCAGCGTGGCGCGAACGGATGACGACGATCGTCGCGAGCGCCGACCGGATGACCGAGCGCCGCTTCGACGCGCTCCACCTGCAGGGGCCCGGCACCGACCTGACGATCGGACTGCTGCCGAGCTCGAAGTGGCTGGGAGCAGATTTCAAGACGATCGACGACCTCACCCACTATCCGAATCTCCCGACCGAGGAGGTCTTCACGACCCCCGACCCCGAGCGCGTCGACGGCCACGTCTCGGCGACGATGCCGCTCGAGCTCTACGGCTCGTTCATGGACGGGATCAGGATCGAGTTCGAGGGGGGCCGTGCGGTCAAAATCGATGCAGACCAGGGCGCCGACGCGCTCCGCGCCACGGTCGCCCGCGACGACGGCGCCTCACGGCTCGGCGAGATCGCGCTCGTCGACAAGGAGGGACGGATCGGTCCGCTCGGCACCGTCTTCTACGAGACGCTGCTCGACGAAAACGCGGCCAGCCACATCGCGCTCGGCAACGCGTACACGTTCCCGGTCGAGGACGAGGCCGACCGCGAGCGCGTCAACACAAGTGACATCCACGTCGACTTCATGATCGGCTCGAACGAGCTCGACGTGGACGGGATCACCCGCGACGGTGACCGCGTCCCGGTCCTCCGCGGCGGCGCCTGGCAGCTCTAGCCAAGTAACAGTCTGTTACAAGGCCGGTGCGTGGCGCGGGGCCTAGCGTTGCGGGCCAAGTAACAGACTGTTACTTGGCGTTTAGGCGGTCTTGCCGACCGCGACCGAGTGCAGGCGCTCGCGGATCTCTGCGGCGGACTCGCCGAGGTCGTCCAGGCGCGGCAGCGCGGCGGCGCTCTCGAGCCCGAAGACGCGCTCGAAGAGCGGCGTCGTCCGGTAACGGACGGCTCCGCCGGCACCTTCGTCGCGACCGGCTTCCGTGATCAGGCCGCGCTCGAGCAGGCCGGCGACGGCCGAGTCGGCAGCGACGCCGCGGATGCGCGCTATCTCCGGCCGGCTGCAGGGACCGAGGTAGGCGACGATCGAGAGCGTCTCGAGAGCCGCCTGCGAGAGCCCGCGCTCGATCGGCCGCTCGAACAGGCGCCCGCAGGCCTCCGCGGCCTCGCGCGCGGCGCGGAACGCGTAGCCGCCGGCGACGTGCTCGAGCACGATCCCGCTGCGCCCTTCGCGATACCGATCGGAGAGGAGACCGAGCGCCAGCTCGATCCGCTCCGGGTCGTCAGCGGCCGCCTCGGCGAGCTCGTCGACAGACAGGGGCGCGGAGGCGACGACGAGAAGTGCCTCGAGCGTCCGGGCGAGCTGGTCGACCGGGTTCGCGGTGATCAGGCGGAGCGGACGATCCATTCGGCACCTCTTTCTGTCTCTGGACGGGAAACCCTTATCGGAGCGAAGGGAGCGGCCTGTTCGAGGCCGATCTCCTCTGCTTTGCGCAGCTCGAGCAGGGCCAGGAACGCGACCGCCTGGTCGACGCGCGGCAGTGAGCCGACCTCGGCGTCGAAGTCGAAGCGGCGGCGCGTGCGCAGGACGGCACGGAAACGCTCGAGGAACTGCGAGACGGGCGGGAAGCGCAGCGCCATGTGCGAGAGCGAGACCTCTGGTGGCGGCGCGGCGAGCAAGCGCAGCGTCGCC
>DATMEO010000018.1:0-9569 GCA_035556515.1 Gaiellaceae bacterium | reverse complement strand
GCGCACCCGGGACGCCCGGACGTAGCGTGGTCGCCAATCCGAGCCAGGAGCTGCGCCCCGAGCCGATCGTCGCCGAATCCGGCACGGCTGCCGGCGCGCCGATCAGCCAATCGAACCTCTGGCGGGATGCCTGGCGCCGCTACATCCGCAACAAGGGCGCCGTGCTTGCGGGCGTCGTCTTCATCCTGATGCTGCTCTATTGCCTGCTCGTGCCGATCTTCTCGCCCTACGACCCCGACGCGGTCAACTTCGCCGAAGCGAACATGAACCCGAGCTGGGAGCATCCGTTCGGCACCGACAAGTTCGGGCGTGACCTGTTCACGCGGACGGCGCTCGGCGGCCGCGTCTCGATCCTGATCGCGTTCGGCGCCACCTTCGCGATCCTGGCGATCGGCGTCGTCTACGGCGCCATCTCCGGCTTCGTCGGGGGGCGGCTCGACAACGGCCTGATGCGCTTCCTGGATGCGCTCTACGGGCTCCCGTATCTGCCGTTCGCGATCATCACGCTGGCGATCATCGGCTACACGACCATGTGGTCGATGATGATCGCGCTCGCGATCGCCAGCTGGTTCACGACGGCGCGGATCGTCCGGGGCCAGGTGCTGACGCTGAAGGAGAACGACTACATCCGGGCCGCGAAGGCGGTCGGCGCCCGCTGGTACCGGATCCTCGGCCGGCACCTGCTGCCGAACACGCTCGGCATCCTGATCATCGCGATCTTCCTCGAGCTGCCGGCGGTCATCCTCGGCGAGGCGTTCCTCTCGTTCATCGGCCTCGGCATCAGCCCGCCGGACGCGTCCTGGGGATCGATGGCGCAGGAGGGTCGCGACGTCTACCGGTCGCATCCGATCGCGATCATCATCCCGTCGGTCGCGATCGCGACGCTCGTGATGTGCGCGAACTTCGTCGCCGACGGCCTCCGCGATGCCCTCGATCCCAGGACCCGGGAGACCTAGCAGTGGCCTTGCTCGAGGTCAACGACCTGCGCACGCACTTCTTCACGCGAGAGGGAACCGTCCGCGCGGTCGACGGGATCAGCTTCGCGGTCGAGAAGGGGAAGACGCTCGGGATCGTCGGTGAGTCGGGCTGCGGCAAGTCGGTGACGGCGCTCTCGATCATGGGGCTGATCCCAAAGCCCCCGGCGGAGATCGTCTCCGGCGAGGTGCTCTTCGAGGGGCGCGACCTGACGAAGCTCTCCGAGAACCAGTTGGAGGACCTCCGCGGGCGCGAGATCGCGATGATCTTCCAGGACCCGATGACGTCGCTGAACCCGACGCTGACGGTCGGGACGCAGATCACCGAGACGATCCGCCGCCACTACGACGTCTCCCAGAAGCAGGCGGACAAGAAGGCGGTCGAGCTGCTCGAGGAGGTGCGGGTCCCCCGCGCGTCCGAGCGGTTGAAGGACTACCCGCACCGGTTCTCGGGTGGCATGCGGCAGCGTGTGATGATCGCAATCGCGCTCTCGTGCGACCCGAAGCTCGTAATCGCAGACGAGCCGACGACCGCGCTCGACGTCACCGTTCAGGCCTCCGTGCTCGACCTGCTCGACGACCTGCGCGCCGAGCACGACATGGCGATGATCATCATTACGCACGACATGGGCGTCGTCGCGGAAGCGGCGGACGACATCCTCGTGATGTATGCGGGCCAGGTGGTCGAGCAGGCTTCGACGCTCGACCTCTTCGACAACCCCGAGCATCCCTACACGGAGGCGCTGCTCGGCGCCCTGCCCCAGCTCGAGGGCGCGAATCTGCGCGAAGGGCGGCTGACCGCGATTCCGGGCCGTCCACCGGATCTGATCGACCCGCCGAAGGCCTGTCGTTTCGGTCCCCGCTGTCCCTACGCGGGGAGCGACGACTGCACCGAGCACGAGCCGCAGCTCCGGGAGGTCCGGTCCGGGCACTGGGTCCGGTCGGCGCACCCGGCCAGCGAGCGCGCCGGTGCCCGTCAGCCGCAGCAGGTGGGCTCGTGAGCGCCGTGAAGCCCCCGCTGCTCCAGGTCACGGAGCTGCACAAGCACTTCCCGATCCGGGAAGGGCTCCTGATCGAGCGCAAGGTGGGGGAGGTCCGGGCGGTCGACGGCGTCAGCTTCGAGGTTCAGCCCGGCGAGACGCTCGGCCTCGTCGGCGAGTCCGGCTCCGGCAAGTCGACGACCGGCTACTGCGTCCTCCAGCTGATGAAGCCCACCTCCGGCTCCGTCAAGTTCGAGGGGACGGAGCTGACCGAGCTCGGCCGCGAGGATCTCCGCCGGATGCGCCGCGAGATGCAGATCGTCTTCCAGGATCCGTACTCGTCGCTCGATCCCCGCATGACCGTCGGCGACATCGTCGGCGAGCCGCTGATCGTGCACAAGATCGGAACGCGCCGCGACCGCTCTGCCCGGATCCGCGAACTGCTCGACGTCGTCGGCTTCAATCCGGGATTCACGAACCGCTACCCGCATGAGTTCTCGGGTGGCCAGCGGCAGCGAATTGGGATTGCACGCGCTCTCGCGCTCAGCCCGAAGCTGATCGTCTGCGACGAGCCCGTGTCCGCCCTCGACGTCTCGATCCAGGCCCAGATCCTGAACCTGCTCAAGGATCTGCAGAACGACTTCGGGCTCACCTATCTCTTCATCGCGCACGACCTCGCCGTCGTCCGAGGGATGAGCGACCGGATCGCAGTGATGAACCGCGGCCAGCTCGTCGAGATCGGCCCCGCCGAGGAGGTCTACACGAACCCGCAGGACGACTACACGAAGGCGCTCCTGTCGGCGGTGCCGGTCCCGGACCCGCGCGCGATGAAGGAGCGCAAGGCCGCGCGCCGGCAGCTCCGGCACACCCTGGCCGAAGGAGTCTGATTCCGGGCCGCTACGGGAGCGGCACGCGAGGGAGGCTCGCGACTCCGAGCCGCGCCATCGTTGCGGCGGCCTCAGCGCCTCCCGCGCGGTCGGTATCTCCGGCCGCGCCGGACGCCGTGTCCGCGATCGCGCGCAGCGTCAACGCGGCTTCGTAGTCCGAGTTCCCCTCGCGGGCGAGCCGGAGGCTCTCCTCGAAGTGCGGCCGGGCATCGTCGGGCCGGCGAGCCTGATGCAGCGCGTAGCCGAGCACCCGCTCGGCCAGGATTCGCACGGGTCCGGCGGCGTTCTCGTCGGCCAGCACGGCGGTCGCGAGCTCGATTGCCTCAGCGTGGCGGCCCTCCAGGACGTCGCACTCCGCCAGCCGCGCACGTGCCTCGGCCACGTAGTAGTGCGCTTCGATCGCCTCGAAAGAGGCGATCGCCTCCGCGAAGAGCTCGCGTGCCTCCTCGAAGCGACGGCCGCGGGCGGCCACGCGGGCGAGATTGCTCGTCGCGAGCGCCGCGCCGATGGCGTAGCCGGCGGCGCGTGAGGCGCGCAGCATGTGACGGAACGCCTCCTCGGCTTCCTCCAGATGTCCCTGGTCGGACAGGATCTCGCCCTCGTTGTTGGCGAGTGTCGCCTCGCCGATCACATCACCGGCGCGCTCCATCGCCTCGCGCGCCGACCGGTAGGCGGCGAGAGACTCCTCCCAGCGGCCCTCGTAGTAGAGGCGGATACCGAGGTTGTTGAGCGTCGAGCCCTGGCCGCGCGAGTCCATGAGCTCCTCGAAGATCGGCAGGGCGAGCTCGCAATAGCGGAACCCGTCGGGGTGACCGAGGTCGTAGTTCGCCAGCACGTAGTAGGCGTGGGCGAGCCGGCCCCGATCCCCGGCTTCACTTGCGTGCGCGGCAGCGCGCTCGCCCCAGGTGATCGTCTGCTCGAAGGCACCTTGGCGGTAGTGAACGCCCGCAATCCCGAGCTCGAGCTCGATCCGATTCCTTGCCAAGTCCGGCTCGCTCGGCAGCTCCTCCAGCCTGGCGAGGCCGCTCTCGTAGGCGGAGATCGCGTCGGCGTAGCGGCCCGAGTGCTCGTGCAGCGCGGCGCGCTTCCAGGCGAGGCGCGTCTCGACGACGGGGTCGGCGGACGCGAGCTCGAGGGAACGGCCGTAGGCGGCGTCGGCGCGCGCGTAGTCGCCAAAGCGCTCGCAGACGTCGCCGAGCGCCTCGGCGATGCCGGCGACCGTCTGCTGCTCGAGGCCGGGCACACCGTTGGCCGCCTCGAGCGCGCGTTCGTACAGCTCGGCTGCGACGACGTTCGCAAAGCCGCTGTGCGCCCGCTTGCCGGCCGCGACCGAGTAGCGCCAGGAGCGGGCGAAGTCCTTCGCCTCGTGGAAGTGGAACGAGAGCAGGGCGGCTTCCTCCTCTGCACGGTTGCCCAGACGTTCCTCGATTGCTGCGCCGACGCGTCCGTGGATGTCGGCCCGACGGCCGAACGACAGGCCCTCGTAGGCGGTGGCGCGGACGAGATCGTGCCGAAACGCCAAGCGGTTTTCGCCACCGTCGATGAGGAACTCGCGGAGTGGCGCCCAGCGTTCGAGCGTGCCGGCGAGCGAGTCGTCGTCGGCGAGCACGGACTCGATCAGCGACAGGTCGAACGAGGGCCCGACGACCGCCGCATAACGGAGCAGCATCCGGTCGACGGGGTCGAGAGTGTCGATGCGGGCGGTCAGCAGTCGTTCGATCGTGTCCGGAAGCCCTTCCAGCTCCTCGCCGTGCCTCGTCGCCCAGACGAGCTCGCGGACGAAGAGCGGATTTCCGCCCGAACGCTCGACGAGCGAGCTGATCGTGTCCTCCGACAGCGCGGCCGCCTCTGCGACATCGAGCGCGAGCGCCGCTGCCGCCTCGGTGCGGAGCGGCTCTAGCTCGAGCCGCAGCACGTGGTCGCCCTGCGGGGGTGGATCGGTGCCAGGGCGCATCGTCAGGCACACCAGCCAGGGCCGGGCTGCCGGGGCTGCGGTCAAGGCGTGCAGCAGTTCCCGCGACGCGTCGTCGAGCCAGTGGGCGTCCTCGACGACGACGAGCGTCGGCATCAGGAGCAGGCGTTCCAGCAACGAGCCGACGACCTGGTGCAGCCGGTCGCGGCTGCGGCCGGCGTCGAGCGCGTCCGCCTCGGCCGTGCCCGGCACCTCGGCGTCGAACGGTCCTGCCAACAGCGGCACCCACGGCACGAGGTCGGGCATCGCGCCGTTGACGAACGCCGCCAGGATGCGGCCGGCCTCCTGCCGCACCATCGTGTCCGGGATCCCCACGAGCCGGCGCAGTAAGGGGCGCACCGCGGCGTACGGCTCGGCCGTCGCGTAGTGCTCACCGGCGGTCTCGAGCAGCTGGAGGCCCCCCGCAAGTCCGCGAAGCTCCTGCACGAGCCGCGACTTTCCGATCCCGGGCTCGCCGACGATCTCGACCAGGCGCAGCTGTCGCAGCCGGGCGTCTTCCACGGCGGCCGCGAGCGCCGCCAGTTCCGGCTCGCGGCCGACGATCGGGCCTGCGTCGGGGACGGCGCCGGGCCGCATCCCGATCGGCTCGAGGACTCGCTGCGCGAGAATCGCCATCTCCTTGCCCTTGACGAGCAACGGCTCGACTTCGGTGCGGTACTCGGTTCGTGCGTGCTCCAGGACGTCCACCGTCGCCATGATCTCGCCGGGCTGAGCCCGGGCCGTGAGCCGGGCGGCGAGGTTGACGGCGTCCCCCATGACGGCATACGTCCGCCTCGTGCCGGCGCCGATGTCCCCGGTGAACACGTGGCCGCGGGTGACTCCGGCTCGCACCGGCAGCACGACGTCCGCGGCGAGGATCTCTCGCACCGCTCGGAGCATGCCTTCCTCGTCCTCGCCGGAGGTGAACGGCGCTCCGGCGGTGAGGTAGAGCTTGACGGCGTTGACGTCGATGTCGGACTCGAGCCAGGTGATCTCGTAGGCGGAGCAGGCATGGTCGACCGATGCCGCCAGCGAGTCGAGCTGCTGCAGGAGGGCGTCCGGTCCCTCGCGCTCGAGCAACCGGTCCGTCTCCCCGACCTTCACGAACGCGACCGTCACCTGGCGGTGCTCAGCCTCGCCGCTCGCGACCGCGAGATGGTCCCGCAGCGAGGCCGGCACGAAGCGGGCCAGGTCGTCACCGGGCAAGAACGGCGGCGGCTCGATCGTGCTCGCGCCCAGCTCCAACCGTTGCAGCAGCCGCGCGTCCTCGCGCGTCTCGCCGAGCCAGTCGGGGTCGAGGCTGGCCGCCGTCTCCGCGCTGACCACGATCTCGCCGGCGGTCGCGAGATCCTCGAGCTCGAAGACGCGCGTCGCGGCCGGGCCGGCGACGAGCAGCTCCCGGTGGGGAAGCTCGGTGAGGAAGAACTGGCACAGGCCGGCATGAACGCCGGCCGACATCGTGAGCGAGACGGGGCCGACCGAGCTCATCGACGAACCGACTGCCCCGATCGTCCACTGCATGTCGGATGCGGCGCCGCATGCCCGCTCGACGTAGCGGTCGCCGGTGAAGAGGAGCAGCAGCGCGTCGCCCCGGAACTTGAGCACATCGCCGCCGTGGCGGTCGGCGACGGCGATCAGCTCGGCGAAGACCCCGGAGACGGTCAGGACGAGCTCTTCGGCTCCGCGCCGCCCGAACGACGCGAGGCGCTCCGCCAGCGCCGTGAACCCCGAGATGTCGACCGAGACGAGTGACCCCTCGACGGCGCGCCAGCGCTCGCCGGGATCGGCGCTCCAGGCATGCAGGAGGCGGGGCACATAGGGAGCGAGCAGGGTTCCCTTCGGGACAGTTCGCAACGCCACGTAACCACCATTGCGCGTTCGTGGGCCCCCATGCAACCCCGGACGGCGTCGGCCCTCCCGAATCAGATTCTCTTGAATCCATGTTTGGATCGTGACAAGGTGGCGCCGTGGGCAGTATCGAGGAACGCCCAACTGCGGTAGTGCGTGGGTCGGCGGCTCCCAGGCGGGGCTTCCTGTTCTGCGCGTTGCTTGCGACCGCCCTGCTGGCGGCGCCGGCGGCGCGCGCGGCGACGTACACGGTCACGACGACGGCCGACGCGGGCGCGGGCTCGCTCCGTCAGGCGATCCTCGACTCGAACGGCTCGATCGGGATCGCCGACACGATCGACTTCAACCTCGTCGGCGCCGGCCCGCACGTGATCCAGCCGGTGACCGTCCTGCCGCAGGTGACGGACCCCGTCACGATCGACGGGAGCGCGGAACTGAGCGGCGGCTGGCCGCTCGTCACCATCGACGGCGGCCCGGTGTCCGCACCTTCGCTCTACGGCCTCGATGTGCAGCCCGTGGCCTTCGGTGCGACGCAGATCCGGGCGCTGGCGTTCACGCGCTGGGACACCGGCAACGGGGCCGGCCTGCGGCTCGCGGGCTCGGGCACGTCGACTGTCTTCGGAAACCTGTTCGGCCTGGACGCAGCCGGGGCGCCGCTCGGCAACTACGCCGGCATCAGCGTCGAGGGAAACATGGGCTCGAACATCGGCGGCACGGCGGCAGGGACGCGAAACGTGATCTCGGGCAATACCACCGGCGTCTCGCTTGCCTCCTCGACCGCGAGCTCGAACGTGAGCGGCAACTGGATCGGCGTCGGGCTGGACGGTAGCTCCGCCCTCGGCAACTCGCTCCAGGGCGTGCTCGCTCAGGCCGGCAATCACCAGGTCGGGTTCACGACCGCCCCGAGCGCCAACCGGATCAAGCACAACGGCACAGGCGTTCGCGTCACCTCCGGCTCGACGGTGGTTCGGGGCAACGAGATCGACCAGAACGTCGCGCTCGGCATCGACCTCGGGCTCGACGGCGTCACGCCGAACGACCCGGGCGATCCCGACTCCGGCCCGAACAACCTGCAGAACTATCCGACGGGCCTGACCGCGTCGCTCGCCGGCGGCCAGATCCAGATCTCGGGAACGCTCGACTCGATCGGGGACACGACCTACACGCTCCACTTCTACTCGAGCGAGGCCGCCGACCCCTCCGGGCACGGCGAAGGCGCGCGCTACCTCGGCTCGGCGGCGACCGGCACCGGATCGTTCTCGCACACTTTCACGCCGATCGTGCCGGTGGCGGACGGGGACTTCATCACGGCGACGGCGACCGATCCGGGTGTCCTCTTTGGCGGTCCCAACACGTCGGAGTTCTCGGCCGCGGTGGTCGCGGCGGATCCCTCCTCGAGCGCTGCGACGGTCGGCATCGACGCCGACCCACCGTGCCTGAACCCCTTGCTCGCCGCGTGCACGTTCGCGCCGGGGCAGTGGATCGCCGCGACGGCGCTCGCGGGCGCGTTCCGGGTGCTGCCGAACTCGTCGTTCGAGCCGGTCGTGGTCGAGGGAGTCGACGTCGAGACGGCACCGTTCAGGCTCACCTACCGCATCAAAGAGCAAGCGGTCTGGAGCGATGGGACGCCTCTGACCGCAGACGACTTCGCCTTCACCCTCGACACGATCCTCGATCCGGCCAACTCGATCGCCTCGAGGGCAGGCTACGAGCTCGTCACGGAGGCGCAGGTGATCGACGCGCAGACGTTCAGAGTCACGTTCAGCGCCCCGTACCCCGACTGGAGGTCGCTCTTCCCGGTCGTGCTCCCCGAGCACATCCTCTCCGGGCACGACTTCGATCAGGTCTTGCAGGACGAGATCGCCGACCCGGTCACGCACGAGCCGATCGGCTCGGGGCCGTTCCTCCTCACCGACCGGTCACCCGGCGAGTCGCTCACCGTGTCCCGCAATCCACGCTGGTGGGGCTCGACCGTGCCGGCCCTGCAGTCGATCGTCTTCAAGGTCGTCCCGAGCGCGAACGACCAGTTCGACGGCGTCGGCAACGGCGAGCTCGACCTGATCTTCCCGCAGCCGCAGGCTCGGATCGCGGAGATCGACGGGATCGCCGGGATCGCGGTCCAGTCAGCGCCGAGCACCACGATGGAGCATCTGGACTTCCACGTCCAGTCCGAAGACATGCCGCTCCTGCAGCAGCGGTGGTTCCGGCAGGCGGTTGCGTACTCGATTGATCGAGCCGCGCTGGCGACAGCCGCGTACGGGAGTCTGATTCCCGGCTATCCCGCGCTTCAGAATCTCACCTTCGCGAGCTCGCAGCGGGAGTACCGACCGGTCTTCTCGCGCTACGCCTACAACCCCGAGGCGGTGTCGGCGCTCATGCTGGGCCACGATTGCGTCCGCGGCCCGGACGACATCTGGTCCTGCTCGGGCAGGCGCGCGTCCGTCAAGATCGCGACCACCGAGGGGAACCAGATCCGTGAGCTGATCCAGCAGGCCATGGTCGCGCAGGCGAAGGCAGCCGGCATCGAGCTGGTGCCCGACAACAGCCCCTCGGGCGTCCTCCTGGGCGAGAGGTTGCCGGCGCGGCAATACGAGTTGATCCTGTTCGCGTGGGTCCTCGGCGGCCTCGACCAGCGGGATCTCTACGCGTGCGCCGGCGAGCGGAACCACATGGGCTACTGCTCCGAAGGTCTCGACGCGGTGCTCCAGGATGCGGCCACCCAGGTCGACGCGGCCCTGCGAGCCCAGCTGATCAACGACGCCAACCGGGCGCTCGCCGAGGACGTGCCGACGATTCCGCTGTTCCGCCGGCCGGCGTTCCTCGTTCAGCGAGAGACGTTGCAGGGCCCGCGGATCAACCCGGCCGGACAAGCCACGTGGAATGTGGAGGCGTGGAACCTGGGGACGACCTACGTCGTCAACTCGGACGC
>DATMEO010000017.1:0-17281 GCA_035556515.1 Gaiellaceae bacterium | reverse complement strand
GCGGCTGACCGCGATGCTCGGCCCGATGGCGCGTGCGATCTGGATCCTCACCTTCCACGCCGCCTGCGGCCGCATGCTCCGCCGCGAGGCCGAGCGGCTCGGCTACAAGTCCAACTTCACCATCTACGACAGCGCCGACCAAGTGCGGCTCGTGAAGCAGGTGCTGGAGGAGCTCGAGAAGGATCCGAAGCGCTTCGTCCCGCGTGGCGTGCACGCGCAGATCTCGAACGCGAAGAACCAACTGATCACGCCGGCCAAGTACGCCGAGCAGATCGGCTCCTTCTACGACCAGACGATCGCCGAGGCGTACGCGCTCTACCAGAAGAAGCTGGCCGCCTCGAACGCGGTCGACTTCGACGACATGCTGATGCTGACCGTGCAGATCCTGGAGAGCTTCCCGGATGCGCGCAAGCACTGGCAGAAAGCCTTCCGGTACGTGATGGTCGACGAATACCAGGACACGAACCATGCGCAGTACCGGCTGCTGCAGCTGCTCGCGGAGCAGCACCACAACATTTGCGCCGTGGGCGATCCGGACCAGTCCATTTACGCATTCCGCGGAGCCGACATCCGCAACATCCTCGAGTTCGAGCGCGACTTTCCGGAGACGCGGACGATCGCGCTGGAGCAGAACTACCGCTCCACGAACGCGATCCTCGAGGCCGCGAACGCTGTCATCGACCACAACAGCGAGCGGAAGCCCAAGCGGCTCTGGTCGGAGCTCGGCGACGGTGACCCTGTCCGCGTGGTCGAGGTCGAGGACGAACAGTCCGAGTCGCGCTATGTCGCCGCCCAGATCGCGGGCCTCGTCGAGGAGGGCTACTCCGGCAGCGAGGTCGCGATCTTCTACCGGATGAACGCGCAGTCGCGCGTGCTCGAGCAAACGCTGCGGCTGCACCAGATCGGCTACCAGGTGATCGGCGGGCCGCGCTTCTACGAGCGCGCCGAGGTCAAGGACGCGATCGCCTACCTGCAGGTGCTCGACAACCCGGCCGACGCCGTCAGCCTGATGCGGATCGCGAACCGGCCCAAGCGGGGGATCGGCGACACGACGATCTCGCGACTGGTGTCGTATGCCGACTCGCACAACCGGACGCTCTACGAGGCGCTCGACTTCCCATCCGAAGCCGGTCTCGGCACCGCTGCCGTCAAGGCCGTCACCAGCCTGAAGAACCTGCTCGACTCGCTCCGCTCGGCGGCGCAGGAAGAGGAGGTGCCGGAGCTGCTCCAGACCGTGCTCGAGCGCTCGGGCACGCTCGAGTCCTACGAGGCCGAGCGCACGATCGAGGCCCGCGGCCGGATCGAGAACCTCGAAGCCTTCGTCGACGGCGCCCGTGAGTACGCGCAGCAGGCCGAGGAGCCGACGCTCTCCGGCTTCCTGCAGGAGATCTCGCTCTACTCCGACCAGGACGCGCTCGGCGAGGAGCAGTCGAACGTGACCCTGATGACGATCCACAACGCCAAGGGGCTCGAGTTCCGCGCCGTCTTCGTCGTCGGCGTCGAGGAGGAGATCTTCCCGAGCGCGCGCTCGATCGAGGAGCAGGGAGTCGAGGAGGAGCGCCGGCTCTTCTACGTCGGCCTGACGCGGGCGGAGGAGAAGCTGACGCTGACGCACGCGTCGTCGCGCCTGCTCTGGGGCCGGACGACGAGCCATCTGCCGTCCCGCTTCCTCGACGAGCTGCCCGACCGCCACGTCGAGCGCGAGCGGCTGCGCCCATCCTCGTGGCGGAGCTACGGCACGCCCTCGCAGACCCGCGACATCGCGCCGCGTAGCGATCATCCGGCGCTCTCGACCGGCGACAGCGTCCGCCACGGCACCCTCGGCGAGGGCGTGATCACGCGGATCGAGCCCGGCGGCGTCGTCACCGTCCGCTTCGCCAGCGACGGCAGCGAGCGGAAGCTGATGCTCGACTACGCGCCGCTCGAGAAGATCGCCTGATCTAATCGGGACATGACGATCGAGATCAGGCCCCCGGCCGAGGACGAGCTGCGCGCAGCGATGGACGCCGCCGAGATGGCGTTCGGCAGCGGCGGCGTCGAGGACGAGGACTGGAAGCGCGAGAGCAAGGCGATGCCCGCGGCGCGTGCGATCGCCGCGTACGACGGCGGCAAGCCGGTCGCGCTGGCCGGCGCGTACGAGTTCGGACTCACGATCCCCGGCGGGCAGCTGCCGTGCGCGGGCGTGACCTGGGTGGGCGTGCTGCCCACGCACCGGCGCCGGGGGATCCTGCGCGACCTCATGCGCCGGCAGCTCGAGGACGTGAAGGGCTGGGGCGAGCCGCTGGCGGCGCTCTGGGCGTCCGAGGCGGGGATCTACGGCCGCTTCGGCTACGGCCACGCCGCCGCGAGCCTGCACATGAAGTCGAACAAGGCGCGCTTCGCGCTGCGCGAGAGCGCCGGCTCGAACGTCCGCGTCCGCCTCGTGGACGCCGACGAGGCGTACGAGCTCTTCCCGCCCGTCTACGAGCGAGTGCGCGTGCGCCGCGCCGGGATGCTCACGCGCGACGAGCGCTGGTGGAAGGAGCACCGGCTCGCCGACCCCGAGAGCTGGCGCCGGGGCGCGAGCAAGAAGTTCTACGCCGTCGTCGAGGTGGACGGCGTGCCGGAGGGCTACGCGTACTACCGGATCAAGGACGAGTGGCAGGACGGACTCTCGACGAGCCACGTGCGCATGACCGAGGCGGTTGGGGCGTCGGCAATCGCCGAGCGCGCGGTTTGGAAGTTCTTGCACGAGCTCGACCTGACCGTCCTCGTCGAGGCGTACGTCTTCGACCCGGGCTCGTCGCTGCCGCTCGTCGTCCGCGATCCGCGCGCGCTCAACCTGCGCTGGAGCGACGGCCTCTGGCTGCGGCTCGTCGACGTCGAGGCGGCGCTGCGTGCGCGCTCCTACCGGCCGGGCCGCTCGGTCGTGCTCGAGGTGCGCGACGAGCTCTGCGACTGGAACAACGGCCGATACCGCGTCGGCGACGACGCGGGGCCGACGGAAGCCGAGGCCGACCTCGCGCTGGATGTTGCCGACCTCGCGAGCGCGTATCTCGGCCAGTTCGACTTCAACCGTCTCGTCGAGGCGGGGCTCGCGGAGGAGCGTTTCGAGGGTGCCGCGGACGCCGCGAGCATCCTCTTTCGCACCGACCTGCCGCCGTTCTGCCCGGAGGTCTTCTAATGGCGTGGGATGTTCGTGCCACGGCCGACCTGGACGAGTTCAAGCGCGCTGTCGGCGCGATCGGGCACTACTTCGGAGGCTGGCCCGCGGACGACGAGGCCGCGCAGCGGTTCTCGAGCAACTTGCCGCTCGAGCGGATGCACGCCGCGTTCGACGGCGACCGGATCGTCGGCGGGGCCGGGGCGTTCCCCTTCGAGCTGACCGTCCCCGGCGGCACCGTCCGCTGCGGCGGGGTGACCGTCGTCGGCGTCCTGCCCACCCACCGCCGTCGCGGCGTCCTCACGGCGATGATGCGCGTCCAGCTCGAGGACATCCGCGACCGCGGCGAGCCGATCGCGGCTCTCTGGGCCTCGGAGGAGGTCATCTACCGCCGGTACGGCTACGGCCTCGCGTCGCTCTCCGGCGAGATGGCGCTGCCGAGCGGCTATGCCGCCCTGCGCGAACCGCCCGACGCGCGGGCGACGGCGCGCCTGGTCCCGCTCGATGCGTCTAAGGACGTGTTCGCCGCGATCTACGACCGGGTCCGCCTTCGCACGCCCGGCATGTTCGGCCGCACCGACACGTGGTGGGAGACTCGCAACCTCCCGGATCCGCCGGACCGCCGGCAGGGCGGGGGCGAGAAGAATGCGCTCGTGCTCGAGCTCGAGGGCGAGCCGGCCGGCTACGCGCTCTACCGCATCCATTCGAAGTTCGAGGCCGGCGGGGCTGCCGGCCACGTCGACGTGATCGAGGCGGTCGCCGACGGGCCCGTCGCGACGCGCGAGCTCTGGCGGGTGCTCCTCGACATGGACTGGAAGGCCACGTTGAAGGCGTATCTGCTTCCGATCGACCACGCGCTCGTGCATCAGCTCAGCTACCCGCGTCGGATGCGGCTGCGCGTCGGAGACGGCTTGTGGGTGCGACTCGTCGATGTGGGCGCGGCGCTCTCCGCGCGGGCGTATGGCGGCGACGGCCCGATCGTGCTGGAGGTCGAGGACGTGTTCCTGCCCGAGAACGCGGGCCGCTGGCGGATCGCCGCGGGCAAGGCGGAGCGAACCGAGGAGGAGCCCGATCTCGCGCTCGGCGTCGAGGAGCTCGGCTCCGCGTACCTCGGCGGCTTCGGCTTCGGCGAGCTCGTCCGCGCCGGTGTCGTCCGCGAGCTGAAGGAGGGGGGAGCCGCGCGCGCGGATGCCGTCTTCCGCACCGACGCGCCCAAGCCCTGGTGTCCTGAAATATTTTGAGCCCGGAGTTTCTCTGACCCCGTGATCGGGCTCGAGACCGCGATCGGCAGCGTGCTTGCGGCGTTCGGGCTCTCCGGCGCCGCCGGGCTGAACGCCTGGCTGCCGTTGTTCGCAAGCGCGCTCCTCGACCGACTCGACGTCGTCGAGCTCGCCGCTCCGTTCGACGAGCTGTCCTCGACCACGGGTCTCGTCCTGCTCGCCGTCCTGACGGCCGCCGACTTCGTCGGGGACAAGATCCCGCTCGTCGACCACGTCCTGCACCTGCTGGGGACGGTCGTTGCACCGGTCTCGGGCGCGATTCTCTTCACCGGGCAGACGGGGCTCGAGACCGATCTGCCGACGCTCGCGGCCGTCGTGCTCGGCGCCGTCACCGCCGGCACGATCCACGCCGGCCGCAGCACCGTTCGTCCCGTCTCCACCGCCACCACCGGCGGCCTCGGCAACCCGGTCCTGTCGCTGGGCGAGGATCTCGGCTCGCTCGCCCTCGTCGTGGTCGCATTCGTTCTGCCGCTCCTGGCGCTCCTGCTCGTGATCGCGCTTGCAATCGGGTTCTTCTCGCTCCGCCGCCGCGTCCGGCGACCTGACCGCCGCATGCCGTCCTGAGTGTCCTGCTACCCTCCCGCGCTTGCTCGCTCGGCCCCCCTTTTGCGCGCTCGCCGCGCTGCTAGCCATGCTCGTCCTCGCCACTCCGGCGCACGCCGTCCCCGACGGCCCGCTCGACGTCTATCTCGAGCACATCGAGCCGCTCTCGCTCGACTGGCCCGCCGACGGGACGATGACCGACGGCTACGGCCCCCGCTGGGGCAGGATGCACCTCGGGGTCGACGTCGGAATCCTGCGCTCGCTCGACGTGCGCGCCGCAACCAGCGGAACTGTCACCGCGGCCGGCTGGCTGACCGGCTACGAGGGCTACGGCAACGTGGTCACGCTCGACATCGGCGGCGGCTACACGCTCCTCTATGCACATCTTTCGGTCGCGCAGGTGGTTCCAGGCCAATGGCTGGAGGCCGGCGAGCCGATCGGGCAGGCGGGCTGCACAGGCTCCTGCACGGGCACGCACCTCCATTTCGAGCTGCGCAAGAACGGCGTCCCGGTCGACCCCTTCCCCTACCTGGGGTAGAGGAGGGCCTAGCCCGAACTCCCCCATCCGAGTGATGGCAGTCCGGGAGGCCCGGGCTACGTTGCGCCCTGCCCATGACACGGACGCTCCCTTTGCGGAGCGCGCTCGTCGTCCTGCTCGCCTCTCTCGCCGTCGCACCAGCGGCCTCGGCACGCCCGGACAGCGCCGCGCGTCTCCAGATGGTCTGGCCCGCCAGCGGCACCGTCACCGCGCGCTTCGGCGAGTGGCGCGGCAGCCACCGTCACGCGGGAATCGACATCGGCATGCTGCGGACGCTGCGTCTGCGCTCCGTGCTCGCTGGCAGGGTCAAGCGGACGGGGTACGTGTCCGGCTACGACGGCTACGGCAAGGTCGTGGTGCTCGATCTTCCCGGCCCCTACACGGCGCTCTACGCGCATCTCTCGTCCGTCCGCGTCAGGCCCGGCCAGCGCGTCCGGAGAGGACAGCGACTCGGCCTCGCCGGCTGCACGGGCAGTTGCTCCGGCACGCATTTGCACTTCGAGGTCACGCGTCGCGGCGTGCCCGTCGATCCACTCCGTTTTCTCGGCTGACCAACACGGCTATCGTGGCCGCCGATGCGGTCGCGCTATCTCGTCGACGGCGCCTCGGTGGTCGCCGTCGCACTCTTCCTCGGCTGGGTTCTCTCGCTCGCGACGACGCGCGTGAAGAACTGGTTCGTGATGACGGACGAGCTCTACTACGAGCGACTCGCCGTCTCGGTCGCGCAGACCGGCTCCTTGCTGCCGCGGCTGCACGGAGAGCTCGTTCCGAACGTCAATCAGCTCTATCCCGTGCTGATCTCGCCGATGTTCGGCGACGGCAACGTCCCGGCGAGCTTCGCCGGCGCTCACCGGCTGAACGCGTTCCTGATCACGACGGCCGCGATTCCCGTCTTCCTGCTTGCGCGCAGGATCGGCCTCGGACGACTGATCTCGCTCTGGGCGGGCGCGCTGAGCGTGGCCGTTCCGTGGGTTGTCCTCTCCTCGTTCCTGCTCACCGAGGTCGTGGCGTATCCGGCCTTCTGCTGGGCGCTGCTCGCGCTGACGCACGCAGTCGCGCGCAAGTCGTGGCCGACGGACCTGCTCGCGCTCGTCGCGATCGGCGTCGCCGTGCTCGCGCGGACGCAGTTCATCGTGCTGCTGGGAGCGCTGGTCGTTGCGGTCGTCGTCGAGGCGATGCTCGACGCCACGCTGCGGGGCGCACCGGCCAACCTCTGGCGAACGCGGCGCCCCTTCGTCGTCCTGTTCGGCGCCGTGCTGCTCGTCGTCCTCGGCGCCGTCGCGATCGGCAGGGGCTCGCAGCTGCTCGGTTCCTACTCGGTCACGGCCGAGAACGTCCGGCTCGACTTCGGGCTCTTCCAGCTGGCGCTCGAGCACTTGGCGCTGCTGGCGCTCGGCCTGGCGATCCTGCCCTTCATCGTCGGTGTCGGCTGGCTCGTCGACCGTCTCCGCCCATCGACGCCCGCGCCCGAGCGGGCCTTCGCCGTCGTCGGTTGCACGACGCTTCTGCTGGTCACGCTTCAGGTCGCCTCCTTCAACCAGCGCTTCGGGGGCGGGCTCGTCAAGGACCGCTACCTCTTCTACGTCGTCCCCGTGGTTCTGCTCGGGCTCGCGGCGGCGGTGGGGTCGCGGCAGTGGCCGCGCTGGTGGGCACTGGTCGTTCCGACGGCCGTCGCGGCCGTCGGATTCGCGTCGGCGCCGCTCGCCCTCTACGAGAAGCTCAACGTCGACTCGCCGGTGGCGATCCTGAACAACGAGCTGCTCGAGCTCGCTACCTCGACCCGCTGGGCGCACGTGCTGCTCGTGCTCGCGGCGCTGGTCTGCCTGCAGGCGCTTCTGCTCGCGAAGGCGTTCCTGCCCTGGCGCGCCGTCGTCGTCTCTGTCGCCGCGCTCGCGACGCTCGTGCTCCCGCTCGAGACCGTCTATGCGTTCGACCGCTTGTTCGCGGTCAACGGCACCAACGGCCTGCCGGTCACGCTCGACCAGGGCATCGTCTTCAACTGGGTCGACCGCAACGTCGGCCCGACCGGCCGCGTCACGGTGATGAAGTACCCGGTCGGCGGGCCAGACTGGTGGGCCGGCCAGGGCTACTGGTGGGACGTCGAGTTCTGGAACGAGAGCGCGGTCGAGACGATGGCCGACATGTCGCTGAAGGGGGCGAAGCACTGGCGCGAGAGCTTCGATCCGCGCACCGGCGCCGCCCTCGACGTGCCGGAGACGCGGTTCGCGTTCGTCTACGGCTCCGACGTGCGCTTCCGGCTCGCCGGCAAGTGGATCGTCTACGACCGCGAGGCCTACGTGTTCGAGACCGAGCGTCCGTGGCGGGCGGCCTGGCTCACCGACGGGATCTATCCGGACGGCTGGACGCGGCCGCACCGGCCCGCGACGATCACCGTCTTCGCCGAGCCGGGCCAGAAGACGGCGCTTCGCCGCTCCCTGACCATCGCCACCGCGTCGCCCGACCCGCTCGAGGCGCGACCGGTGAACATCGGCTCGAACCTCGGCCGCTGGCGCGCCGCGATCCCGCCGAACACGTCCATCGATCGCCAGGTGCAGGTGTGCGTGCCCGCCGGCGGCAAGGCGGAGGTGACCGTCGCGACGCCGATGGTGTCAGCCGTCTACCGCGACCCGACGAAGGCGGCACTCTCCGGCCACGTCGACCGCCCGGTCGGAGTCCACGTCCGCACGATCGCCCTCGCAGACGAGCGCGAACCAATGGATCGCTGCCCGACGTGAGGTAGGATGCACCCCCACAAGGGCGGTTAGCTCAGTTGGGAGAGCACCAGCTCGACAAGCTGGGGGTCACTGGTTCGAGCCCAGTACCGCCCATAGGAAACGGCCCCGGAAACGGGGCTTTTCCTTTGTTCAGGTTCGTCCTTCGTAGCAGCACGCGGGCACGATCGAGCTTGACTAGCTCTCTTCGGGAGTGTGGCAAACCGCTTCGAGCTTGAACCCGTGAGGATCAAGCCAGTAGGTCGCAAAACAGTGCTCCCCGTACTGGGGGAATTCGCTCGGCTCGTCCAGCACGATCGCATCCCGGGCACGAGCCCACTGGTGCGCTTCTCGGACGACCGCTCTGCTCGCGACCAGGAACGCGAGGTGATGAAGACCCGTTTGGCTGCGTGAGTATGTTCCCGGCTCCTCTGCTTGGTAGAAGAACAACTGTGAGCCTCGGGCGCCGTCCGGCCCGTAGTTGAGCGGTCCGCCGGGGCCTGTCTCGAACCATTCTTTGAGTCCGAGGATGGACATCAGCTCGTCGTAGTACTGCTCGGTCTCGGCGAGGTCAGGAACGCCGATGCCGATGTGGTCGATGAATCCGGTTCGAGGCACGGGTCACCTCCCTGGGTCGAGTCCCAAGACGGGCTTTTCGATTCTAGTGAGCACTCACCTGGCCGCTCTCATTGGCGCGGCCACGGCTGTCGACACCGCCGTCTGGGTCGCCCCGCACACGTACGAAGCTCGTGCCGAGGCGGCGGCGTCCAAAAACGATTTCGGAAGATGTTCTGGTTGAGTCATTGACTTTTACGAGCGAACCTGCGTAGAGTTCCGGAAACGTTTTCGGAACACCAGGAGGCGAAGATTTCGACCATTCGGGAAGTCGCGGCACGGAGCGGTGTTTCGGTCGCGACGGTGTCGCGCGTCTTCAACGGCTACACGGACGTGAGCGCCGAGACACGCTTACGAGTGCTGGCGTGGGCGCGGAAGCTCGACTACACCCCGAATGCGGCGGCGAGAACGCTGGTCAAGCGCCGCTCGCAGCTCATCGGCGTGATCCTCTTCACGGGCGAGTCGCATCCCGATCTCCAGCATCCGTTTTTCCTCGAGGTGCTCGTCGGCCTCAAGCATTCGCTCGGAGCGGACGGCTACGACGTCCTCCTCTTCGCGCACGAGCAGCCGGGATCCGGGCGCGGCCCGCATGCATACGCGCGCCGCGCACGCCATCACGGCGTCGACGGAGTGGTCGTACTCGCCGTCGACGATGCGGAGGAGCCGGAGCTGCAGAAGCTGATCGCCTCGGGCACGCCGGTGGTCGCGGTCGACCTCGCCCTCGCCGGCGAGCGTGCGAGCTACGTCGCCTCCGACAACATCGGCGGCGCCCGGCTCGCGGTCACGCACCTGCACGGCCTCGGCCACCGGCGCATCGCGACGATCGCCGGTCTCGCGCACACGAAGCCCGCCGCCGACCGCCTACTCGGCTACCGAGCCGAGCTGCAGGAGCTCGGGCTGACCCCCAAGCCCGGCTACGAGGCGGCGGGCGACTTCTACCTGGAGAGCGGCGAGGCCGCGATGCGGGCGCTGCTCGCCCTGCCGGAGCCGCCGACGGCGGTCTTCGCGGCGTCGGACATGATGGCCGTCGGCGCGATCCGGGCGATCGAGGACGCAGGCCGACGCTGCCCGGAAGACATCGCCGTCGTCGGCTTCGACGACATCCAGCTCGCAGAGCTCGTCAGCCCCGCGCTGACCACGATCCGCCAGGACAAGCAGGCGCTCGGCGCTGCTGCGGCGAGATCGCTCGTCCAGCTGATCGACGACACGGAGACGGCGCCGCATGTCTCCGTGCTCCCGGTCGAGCTCGTCGTCCGGGAGTCGTGCGGCGCCGCGAAGGGGGTGGCCGCCAGCGTGACCTGAAGGAGTCGACGTACGTCTACGTCAAAAACGGCTTTTTCCGCTCGCGGAACAACCAGAGAGGAAGACGGATGATGGGCAGCAAGGTGACAGAGAGAAGGCGGCGCCGGCGCATCCTCGCCGTGACGCTCGTCGTAGCAGCCGTCGCAGGCACGGGATACGCCGCGACGACCGCAGCAGGCAAGAGCCAAGCCGAGCCGGTGACGCTGACGGTCAGCCTCTTCGGCGACTTCGGCTACCACGATCTCTACAAGCAGTACGAGAAGGCGCATCCGGGCGTGACGATCAAGGAGTCGATCCAGGACTACGCCGTTCACCACTCGAACCTCGCGAAGAGCATCGCCACGAACGCCGGCGCCGCCGACGTGGAGGCGATCGAGGTCGGCTTCATCGCGCAGTTCAAGGCTCAGCCTCAGCGGTTCGTGAACCTGCGCCAGTACGGTGCGGGAGCGCTCAAGGACCGGTGGCTGCCCTGGAAATGGCAGCAGGGGCTCGGCAGCAAGGGTGAGATCGTCGGGCTCGGCACGGACGTCGGCAGCCTGGCGATCTGCTACCGCCGCGACCTGTTCCAGAAGGCGGGCCTGCCGACGAATCGGACGGCTGTCTCGAAGCTCTGGCCGACCTGGCAGGCGTTCGTGCAGACCGGAAAGCGCTTCCAGGCCAACGCGCCGAAGGGCGTCACGTTCTTCGACTCCGGCAGCAACGTTTACAACGCGATGATCGGCCAGGTCAATCCGGCCTACTACGACCGGAGCGGCAAGGTGATCGTGGCGTCGAACCCGAAGGTCAAGGCCGCTTGGGACCTCACCATGCAGGCGATCGGGGCGGGCGAGTCCGCCGGCTTCGCGGCCTTCAGCAGCGACTGGAACACGGGCTACAAGAAGGGCAGCTTCGCGACCGTCACCTGCCCGGCGTGGATGATGGGATACATCCAGGGGCAGGCCCCTGCCACGAAGGGCAAGTGGGACATCGCCCTCACGCCCGGTACCGGCGGTAACTGGGGCGGCTCCTATCTGGCCGTGCCGGCGCAGTCGAAGAATGCTGCGGCGGCCGCCGACCTGGTCAAGTTCCTGACCTCGCCGGCGTCCGAGGCCTACATCTTCAAGCAGACGGGCAACCTGCCCAGTCAGCCCGCGCTGCTGAAGAGCAAGGCGGTCTCCGGATTCAAGAACCCGTTCTTCAACAACGCGCCGGTCGGGCAGCTCTTCGCCACCTCGGCGCTGCGGCTGAAGCCGCAGGTGATCGGCCCGCAGCAGGGCGCGATCCAGACGGCCTCTTCGAACGCGATCCAACGCGTCGAGCAGAAGAAGCAGTCGCCCGCGAAGTCCTGGGCGCAGTTCCTCAAGGACGTCAAGGCGCTGTCGTAGCAGCGCAGGGCGTGTCGGGCCGAAACCCTCTCCCGGCCCGGCACGCCCCCTTGCGCGGGAGGATGATGGGAGCGAGATGAGCGACGGAGCTGCAGCCGCACCGGCCCATGTGGCACGGCGCCGGAGCGCGACGCGCCGGCGGCTGCGGCGCCTCGACGCAAAGGTCTCGCCGTACCTCTACATCGCGCCCTTCTTCATCCTCTTCGCGATCTTCGGGATCTTCCCGCTGCTGTACACGGCGTGGGTCTCGCTCACGGACCGAAACCTGCTCGCCCCGACCTCGAATTTCATCGGGCTCCAGAACTACTCGGAGCTCCTGCAGGACTCGTACTTCTGGAACGCGGTCGTGAACACGCTGGGGATCTGGGTGCTTTCGACGATCCCGCAGCTCGTGCTCGCGCTCGTGATCGCACACGTGCTCAACCGCAGCCTGCGCGTGCGGACGTTCTTCCGCATGAGCATCCTCCTCCCCCAGGTGACGTCGCTGGTGGCGGTGGCGCTGATCTTCACCCAGCTCTTCGGCTACCGCTACGGGCTCGTCAACTACCTCCTGAACCAGGTCGGGATCGAGAACGTGAACTGGGAGGCGGGCCGAATCTCCTCCTGGGTCGCGCTCTCGACGATGATCACCTGGCGCTGGGTCGGCTACAACGCGCTGCTCTACCTGGCTGCGATGCAGTCGATCCCGGACGAGCTGTACGAGGCGTCCGCAGTCGACGGCGCCCGCAGCTGGCGGCAATTCATCCACGTCACGGTCCCAATGATCCGGCCGACGATCATCTTCACGGTGATCATCTCGACGATCGGCGGACTTCAGCTCTTCACGGAGCCGTTCCTCTTCCAGCCGGTCAAGAGCGGCAGCACAGGCGGCTCCGGCCGCCAGTACCAGACGGTCGCGATGTACCTCTACGAGAAGGCGTTCGGAGGCACGCAGTTCGACTTCGGCTACGCGGCCGCGATCGCGTGGTGCCTCTTCCTCCTGATCGCCGTCATCTCGTTCGTCAACTACCTGCTCGTGCGCAGAATCAGGTCGGCCGACTCATGACCGCGATCCCTTACCGCGCACGGGCGGCGACGCGCTCCAGGCGCCGCCGCAACTACCGCCGCGGCGGCGTGTGGACGTACGTCTTCCTGCTACTGCTCACGGCGTTCTCGATCTTCCCGCTCTACTGGTCGTTCGTCGTCGCCTCGCACGACAACTCCGCGCTCGGCGCGTACCCGCCGGTGCTGACACCCGGAGGCAACTTCCGCGACAACGTCGACCGGCTCTTCAACGCCGGGATCGTCAACGTCGATTTCGCGAAGGCGCTCATCAACTCCGCGATCGTTGCGAGCGTCGTCACTCTCTCCGTCGTCTTCTTCAGCGCGCTCGCCGGCTTCGCCTTCGCGAAGCTCGACTTCCGCGGCAGGAAGATGCTGTTCGTGGTCGTGATCGCGACGATCATCGTGCCGGTCCAGCTCGGCGTGATCCCGCTCTACATCCAGATGAACCACTTTGGCTGGATCAACCACCTGCAGGCGGTGATCGCGCCGTTCCTCGTCTCCGCCTTCGGCGTCTTCCTGATGCGCCAGTACATCTCCGGCGCCGTTCCGAACGAGCTGATCGACGCGGCCCGCGTGGACGGGTGCCACACCCTGCGCGTCTTCTGGCACGTCGTCCTCCCGGCCGTGCGCCCGATCGCGGCGGTGCTCGGCTTGCTCACCTTCATGAACACCTGGAACGACTTTTTCTGGCCGTTGATCGTGCTCACTCCACACAACCCGACCGTGCAGGTCGCCGTCTCGACACTCGCGGGAGCCGCGTACGTGCCGGACTACGCGCTCATCCTCACCGGCACGTTCGTCTCGATCCTGCCCCTGCTCGCCGTCTTTCTCGTCCTCGGCAAGCAGATCGTGGGCGGGATCATGAAAGGAGCGGTGAAAGGATGACCTTCCCCAAGGATTTCGCGTGGGGGGCGGCGACAGCGGCGTTCCAGATCGAGGGCGCGACGACGGTCGACGGCCGCGGCGAGTCGATCTGGGATCGCTTCGCCGGAACGCCGGGCAAGGTGCACAACGGCGACACCGGCGACCCGGCCTGCGAGCACTACTACCGCTGGCGCGAGGACCTCGACCTGATGTCCTCGCTCGGCCTGCGCGCCTACCGCTTCTCGGTCTCCTGGCCCCGGATTCAGCCCGACGGCCGCGGGCCGGCCAACCAGCGTGGGCTCGACTTCTACCGCCGCCTGGTCGAGGGGCTCCGTGAGCGCGGGATCGCGCCGCTCGTGACCCTCTACCACTGGGACCTGCCGCAGGCGCTCGAGGACGGTGGCGGCTGGGCGTCTCGCGATACCGTCTACCGCTTCGCCGAGTACGCCGAGTACGTGTTCGACAGCCTTGGAGACCTCGTCGAGGACTGGACGACGCACAACGAGCCGTGGGTGACCTCGTTCCTCGGCTACGCGCTCGGAACCAAGGCTCCCGGCGCAACCGACTGGCCGCGCGCGCTCCGGGCCGCCCACCACACGCTGCTGTCGCACGGGACGGTCGTGCGTGCGTTCCGGGACACGGGTAGAGCCGGCCGGATCGGGATCACGCTCGACCTGACCGTGGCCCGGCCGTTCACCGACGGCGACGAGGACCGCGCGGCGGCGGGGCGGCTCGAGGGCTACCACAACGGCTGGTTCCTCGACCCGATCTTCCGCGGCGCGTACCCGCCCGAGATCCTCGAGCTCTACGAGGCGCGGTTCGGGTCGCTCGACGCGATCCGCCCCGGCGACCTGGAGACGATCGCGCAGCCGCTCGACTACCTCGGGGTCAACTTCTACCGCCCGAACCTCGTCACGGCGTCCGACGACGGCTCCGTGCTCGGGCTCGCCGAGGTACCGCAGGAGGCAGCCAAGACCGCGATGGGGTGGCCCGTCGTCCCCGAGGCGTTGACGGAGCTGCTCCTCGGCCTGAAGCGCGACTACGGCGATCTGCCGCTCCTGATCACCGAGAACGGCGCCGCCTTCGTCGACAGCAGGAACGGCGCCGACGTGGTCGAGGATCCCAGCCGTCTCGCCTACATCGAGGGGCATCTGGCGGCCGTCGAACAGGCGATCGCCGCCGGCGTCGACGTTCGCGGCTACTTCGTCTGGTCGCTGCTCGACAACTTCGAGTGGGAGCACGGGTACTCGCAGCGCTTCGGGATCGTCTACGTCGACTTCGAGACGCAGCGGCGGATCCCGAAGCGGAGCGCACTCTGGTATCGCGACCGGATCGCCGCCGCCACCGGGGAGCTCGACTGATGGCGACGATCGAGTTCAACGCGTTGAAGAAGGTGTTCGACGACGGCACCGTCGCGGTCGAGGAGTTCGACCTCTCGATCGAGGACGGCGAGTTCGTCGTCCTCGTCGGGCCCTCCGGCTCGGGCAAGACGACGGTGCTGCGGATGACGGCGGGCCTCGAGACGCCGACCGACGGCGAGGTCCGGATCGACGGCGAGAGCGTCAACGACGTCGACCCGCAGGACCGGAACATCGCGATGGTGTTCCAGAACTACGCGCTCTACCCGCACATGTCGGTCTACGACAACATGGGTTTCGGGCTGCGGCTACACAAGCTGAAGAAGCGCGAGATCCGCGAACGGGTGCTGCCGGCCGCCGAGATGCTCGGGATCAGCGACCTGCTGAAGAAGAAGCCCGGCCAGCTCTCCGGCGGCCAGCGCCAGCGCGTCGCCATGGGCCGCGCGATCGTCCGCGAGCCGGACGCGCTGCTGATGGACGAGCCGCTCTCGAACCTCGATGCGAAGCTGCGCGTGGAAATGCGCGCCTACGTCTCGCTCCTACACCAGCGCGTCCGCACGACGACGCTGTACGTCACGCACGACCAGACCGAAGCGATGACCATGGGCGACCGGGTCGTGGTCATGCGCGACGGCCGCCTCGAGCAGTGCGACGTGCCCCAGCGGCTGTACGACCGTCCCGAGAACCTGTTCGTCGCCGGCTTCATCGGCTCCCCGGCGATGAACCTCGTCCGCTGCCAGCTCGATCCCGGCGGGAGCTCACCCTCGATCGAGCTGTGCGGGACGACGATCTCGTTGACGCCGTCGGTGCTCTCGCGGCATCCGCGACTGCGTGAGCATCTCGGCCGCTCCGTGATCGTCGGAATCCGTCCTGAGGACCTGGCAGACGCCGCGCTTCTACCGAACGCAAACGGCTCGTGCCTCGACGTGGACGTCGCCCTCGCCGAGCCCCTGGGCGCCGAGCTGATCGCCCACTTCCCGCTCCCCGGCGGCAGCGCGACTGCTGATCCAACCGGTGACCTCCAGCAGACCGCAGGCACGACCCTGACGGCGCGTCTGAGCCCGCTGTCCTCCGCGCGGGCGGGCCGGCGGTTGCGGCTCGCCATCAATGTCGACCGGCTGCACTTCTTCGACGAGGAGACCGAGCAGCAGATCTAGCGACGGACGAAGTGCCTAGGGATTCCAGCTGCCGCGGACGAATCGCGTCACGAGCGCCACCATCGCGGCCAAAAGTCCGGCGATCAGCGTCAGCACTGCGATCGCGACGAACGGCTCGTCGCCGTCGCCGGTGGCAACGCCGAGGACGCCTGCGTCGGGCATGAAGCCCGAGGCCTCCTCGTCGTCCTTGTCGTCCGGCACGGCCTTGACCGCCGGTCGCTGCGGCGCCGGGCGTGCGGCCGGAGTCGCGGGTGACTGCTGCGCCTCGGCCACCAGGATCCGGGCTGTCGGATCCGCGGCGAGCGCGACGACCTCGCTGCAGGACGGCTTTCGCGCTGCGTCGGCGAGGGGGAGGGAGCGACGCGGCGAGACGACCCGGACGTACTCCGTCGCTGCACCCGGCACGAGCCGCCGGTTCGGAGAGAGTGAGATCAAATAGATGCCCGGCTCGAGCCGGCGGCCGTGCACGCGCCCGGCGAAGGCGACCTGATTCGCGCCCTTCCGGCCACGGACCGGGATGTACCCGGCGATCCGGCACGACGGGGCGGGGCCGCGGACGATCAGGAAGACGCGATCCGCCTTTGGCAGCGTGAAGGCGAGCCGGACGCTGACCCTTCCCCGTGCCGTTTGCCTACGGGCCTCGATCTGGCGTGCCGCATTCCGGATGCGCTGACCATCGCCCGCGCGCGACTCGCCGGTGCCTCTGCCGGCCGGGGTGAAGCCGGGGCTCGGCGACGTTCGGCCAATCGAGGACGACGCGGTGCCGGCGGTCGTCGCCGGCCGCGACGATGGCGATGCTGGTGCGGAAGGCACGGCTGTCGTCGTCGTGGGAGGGCCTAGCGCAGGAGGGCGGGGCGCGGGTAGGCCCGGTGCGGGAGGGCCCGGCGCGGGAGGGACCGGCGCGGGAGGGCCCGGCGTGGGAGGCAGCCGGACCGGGGGCGGAGCCGGCACAGGGACCGCCGTCGTCGGCGGCGGAGGAGCCGGCACGCTCGGCGGCGGCACCGGCGGCACGGTCACGGTCGGCGTCGGCGGAGGCGCAGGCACAGTGGGCGCCGGCGGTGCGGGTACCGGCGGCACCGTGACCGTCGGCACGGAGACCGTCGGCACGGTGACGCTCACGGTCGGCAGCGGCGGGACCTGGGCGCTGCTTGTCTGGACGAGCACGTGCGCAGCGGCAAAGCCACTGAGGGCAACGATCAGGCCAAGCAACCTTCCGAACCACTTCATCCGCCGCAGACCTCCAGATCGAGGCGTCTGCAACTACAACGCTTTCAGCCTACAGCGGGGTGCGGCCTCAATCGAGCCGGTTCTCGCCCTCCTCGGACGGTGCGGCATCAGACGTCGGCATCACGGCCGGGTCCGC
>DATMEO010000016.1:0-22816 GCA_035556515.1 Gaiellaceae bacterium | reverse complement strand
CTCCCCCGCCGTCTCGTAGCGGCGGAACGCGAAGGTCGAGCGGCCTTTCTTGCCGACCGCGATGAACTTGACCTCCTTCCCCTCGCCGCGCAGCTGCCGCTCGAGCGAGAAGGCCCGGCGGATGATCTGCGCGTTGAAGGGCCCGGCGAGACCGCGGTCGCCGGTGAGTGCGACCACGGCGACGGTCTTCGGATCGTCCCGCTGCTGCAGCAGCGGCAGCCCGCGCACGGACGCGCTCGCGCGACCGACGCCGGCGATCAGCTCGCGCATCGTCTCGGCATACGGGCGCATCGCCTCGATCCGCGTCTGCGCGCGGCGCAGCCGGGCGGAGGCGACGAGCTCCATCGCCTTCGTGATCTTGCGCGTGTTCTTGACGGAGCGGACGCGGCGCTTCAGGTCTTGAACCGACGCCATCTAGGCCACGAGCCCCTTGTCCTCCTCGATATTGAAGACCTTCTTGAACTTCTCGAGCTCCGCGTCGAGCTTCGCGACCGTGTCGTCGCCGAGGTCATTCGTCTCGTCGATCGCCTTGTAGACCGTGCCCTCCGTGCGCAGGTACTCGCGCAACTCGTCCTGGAAGCGCGGTACCTGCGCGACCGGGATCTCGTCCAGGTGGCCGTTGATCCCCGCATAGAGCGCGACGACCTGCTCCGCGTGCGGCCACGGCTTGAACTGCGGCTGGTTCAGCGACGCCACCATCCGCTCGCCGCGGGCGAGCGTGTTCTGCGTCGCCTGGTCGAGCTCGGAGCCGAACTGGGAGAAGGCCTCCAGCTCGCGGTACTGGGCGAGCTCGAGCCGCAGGCGGCCGGCCACCTTCCGCATCGCCTTCGTCTGCGCGGAGCCGCCGACCCGGGACACCGAGGTGCCGACGTTGATCGCGGGCCGGATGCCGGAGTAGAAGAGGTCGGCCTCGAGGAAGATCTGGCCGTCCGTGATCGAGATCACGTTCGTCGGGATGTAGGCGGCGATGTCGCCGGCCTGCGTCTCGATGATCGGCAGCGCGGTCAGCGAGCCGCCGCCGAGCTCGTCGCTCAGCTTGCAGGCGCGCTCGAGCAGCCGCGAGTGCAGGTAGAAGACGTCGCCCGGATACGCCTCGCGGCCCGGCGGGCGGCGGAGCAGCAGCGACAGCTGCCGGTAGGCGTCCGCGTGCTTGGAGAGGTCGTCGTAGACGATCAGCGCGTGCTTGCCGTTGTAGAGGAAGTGCTCGCCGATCGCGGCGCCTGCGAAGGGGGCCATCCACTTGATCGGCGCGGCCTCGTGCGCGGCGGCGGAGACGATGATCGTGTAGTCCATCGCGCCCTCTTCCTTCAGGCGCTCGTAGACCTGCGCGACCGTCGAGCCCTTCTGGCCGATCGCGACGTAGATGCAGATCACGTCCGTGTCGCGCTGGTTGATGATCGCGTCGATCGCGACGGCGGTCTTGCCGGTGCCGCGGTCGCCGATGATCAGTTCGCGCTGGCCGCGTCCGACGTTCGTCATCGAGTCGATCGCCTTGACGCCGGTCTGGAGCGGCTCCTTCACCGGCTGCCGCTCGATCACGCCAGGAGCCTTGAACTCGAGCGGCCGGCGCTCGGAGGATTCGATCGCGCCCGCCCCGTCGAGCGGGTTGCCGAGCGGATCGACGACGCGGCCGAGCAGGGCATCGCCGACGGGGACGTCGACGACGGCGCCGGTCCGCTTGACCGGCTCACCCTCCTTGACCTCCTGCCACTCGCCGAACAGGGCGACGCCGACGTTGTCCTCCTCGAGGTTGAAGGCGATGCCGACGACGCCGTGCTCGAACTCGAGCCGCTCCAGCGAGACGGCGTTCTCGAGGCCGTGGACGCGGGCGATCCCGTCGCCGACCTGGAGCACGGAGCCCACCTCGGAAAGGTCGGTCTGGACGTCGTACTGCTCGATCCTCGACTTGAGGATCGACGTGATCTCTTCCGGGCGTAGCTTCACTTTTGCTCCTTGCTGCTGAGATGAACCTTCGGATGGAAACAGCTTCGAGCGCTCAAGTTCGAGCGACCGTCGGTGGGCGGAGCCGGGCTTTGCCCGGCGGGAGCCCCGGAGCGGTCGATGAAGACGGCAGCCTGAAGGAGGGGGCTCGTGGGGGAACCATGGGTTCCCCCACGATTGTCTTCCGGGCGTAGCTTCAACTTCTCAGCTCCTTGTCACGAGGTCGTGTCTCAAACGGGTGAGGCGGCCGCGCACGCTGGCATCGAGCCGGTGCGAGCCGACCTGGAGGACGATGCCGCCGATCAGCTTGGGGTCGACCGAGCGCGTCGCCTCGACGGTGCGGCCGGAGGACTGCTCGATCTTCTTCACGATCGACGAGGCCTCGTCGTCCGAAAGCTCGTAGGCGGTGGTGAGCTCGACGGTGAGCCGCCCCGCTTCGGCGGCGACGAGCGCGTCGAACTCGCGGTAGACCTCGCCGAGCTGGGCCGTGCGGCCCTTCTCCGAGAGGAGGAGGATGAAGTTGCGCAGGAGCTCGTCCGCGTCGGCGAGGATCTCCCGGAGCGCAACGGACCGCTCGTCGCGCTCGATCTGCGGGTTCGAGAGCAGGCCGCGCAGCTCGGGCACCTGCTCGACGGCGGTGGCGAACTCGCCGAGCTCGGCGTGGACGACGTCGAGCTTGCCGTCTTCCTTGGCGGCCTGGAAGAGCGAGCGGGCGTACATGCGGGGCGCGACGGCCATCAGACGGTTTCGCGCTCCAGGGCGGAGAAGTCGAGCTCGCCGATCGCGTCGTCGATCAGCCGCTTGTGGTCGGCCTTGTCGAGCACCTTGCCGGTCACCTTCTGGGTCGCGATCAGCGTCAGGTCGGCGACCTCGGCCCGGATCTGCTCGAGCGCGCGGACGGTCTCGGCCTCGATCTGCTTGCGCGTCTCCTCGAGCCGGCGCTGCCGGTCGGCCTCGACCTCCTCACGGGCGCGCTCGCGCTGCGCCTCGCCGGCGGCGCGTGCCTCCGTGAGGATCGCGGACGCCTCGCTCTTTGCCTGCCCCATCAGCTGCTTGTGCTCCTCGAGCAGCGCCCGGGCCTCGCGCCGCGTGTTCTCGGCCTCCTCGACGGACGAGCGGATCCGCTCGCGGCGCTCGTCGATCGTCTTCTGGATCGGCCCGAACGCGAACTTGCGCAGGACGAAGAAGGTGATCGCGAAGCAGACGAGCGTCCAGATCATCAGACCCGGAACGACCTCGATCAGCGGTGAAGCGGCAAGCAGCATCGTCTAGACCCTTTCCCTTTAGACGAGGACGTAGGCGAGCAGGCCGCCGATCAGGCCGTAGAAGACGACGGCCTCGGTGAGCGCGAACCCGAGCCACTGGATGCCCGTCAGCTCACCCTTGAGCTCGGGCTGGCGCGCGACCGCCTGGATCATCGAGCCGAAGATGTTGCCGATGCCGATGCCGGCGCCGAGCGACCCGAGGCCGATGCCGAGCGCCAGCGCGATCGCCTTGCCGGCATCGACGTTCGACGAGGCCTCCTGTGCAATCAAGTTGAACATTGTTCTCCTCCTGGAGTTCGGTGAGTCGTTGAGGGGTTTCCCCGAAACCCCGTGTCAACCCTGGCAGATAACTCAGTGATCGGGCTCGATCGCAGTGCCGATGTAGATGGCGGAAAGGGCGGCGAAGATGTACGCCTGGATCGAGACCACGATCACGACCTCGAAGAGGTAGAAGGCGGCCGCCGCCCCGACGGTGAGCGGTGCCAGGACGAGATGGCCGGTGACGAAGACGAGGCCGATGAAGGTGAGGATCAGCATGTGGCCGGCGAGCATGTTCGCGTAGAGACGGACGCTGAGGCTGATCAGGCGCATGAACTGGCCGAGGATCTCGAGCGGGACGATCAGCGGGTACATCGCCTTGGGCACGTCCGGGATCCAGCTCTTGAAGTACTTGATCACGCCGTTGGCGCGGATCCCCTCGTAGTGCGTGAAGAAAAAGGTCATCAGCGCGAGCGCGAGCGTGACACTGATCGACGACGTGGCCGCATAGATCGCGAGCGTCGGCAGCTCGACGCCGAAGAGATCGAAGGTCTCGTTCGAGAGCGGAAGCGGGATGAAGCCGAGTAGGTTGATCACCCAGATGAAGAGCATCAGCGAGGCGACGTACGGGAACCAGCGCCCGATCGCCTTGTGGGGCAGGCCCTGCTCGGCGACCTGCGTCTGCGCGACCTCGTAGACGATCTCGCCGACGGCCTGGCGCCGGCCGACCTCGTTCTTCGCCCCGATCCGGGCGCGCATCAGGAAGACGCCGAGCGCGATCGTGCAGATCGTCCCGAGAATGAGATAGGCGACGGCCTTGTTGATCGAGAGGTCGAGCGGGCCGAGATGGATCGGGATCCACTCGCCGACCTCGAAGTCGTGCTCGGGGTTGAACTCCTCCTCGCCGCCCTCGGTGGTGGACGCGAGCGCCAGCGACGGCAGAGCGAGCCAGAGGAAGACGGCGAGCGAGAGCACGCTACGCCGTTTCACGTGTGTCTCCGGAGAAGTAGAGGGCGAGCGAGACGGCGAGCTCGAGCGTATAGGCGAGGGCGTACAGGAGCGTGACCGCGAGCGCGAGCCCCGGGTCGGTTGCCGCGAGCGCGATGACGACGACCATCACCGCGAGCGCGCGAAAGGTCATTCCAAAGCCCACCACGCCTGAGCCGGCGAGGTTACCCATGCCCGAGCGCAGGTGCGTCAGTAGCGCGGCGAGGGCGCGGGAGGCTGCCCAGAGCGTCGCGCCGATCACCCAGGCGCGCAGATCCCAGCCCGCGGCGAGGAAGACCGGGAGCGCGAGCACGATCACCGCCGCGCCCGCGACGAAGGGCAACTTCTGGTCGGGCATCGGCCTCGGGGTCGCGAAGACGCCGGCCACTAGATGGCGTGTCCATAGCGCTTGTAGGTCATGAAGACGCCGACGGGGATCCCGAGGATCGCCCCGACGAGGAAGCCCCACGCGACGGAGCCGAAGAGCCAGCCGATCAGGATCCCGAGCACGATCACGGCGGCGGTCGAGCCGATCAGGACCGAGCCCGCGCCCGCGAGGCTGAGGTTCGGGGTCGGCTTCGGCTCCATCGGCGCGGCGAGCATAGCAGAGCTTGTGACAGTCGAAAGCCGCCTAACTCGGGGAAAAAGCGGCGACTTTGTACGGCACGCGCCGCTATGCCGAGCGGCGTTCGTCGACCGCGTCGTGGCGGCGGCCGAGCCGGAAGCGGCGCGGGTTGCTCGACTTGACGATCTCGAGCACGTAGACGACGTAGAGCGAGAACGCGAGCGCCACGAGCGCGATCGCCGCGACCGCGACCGTCTCCCAGAGATGCCAGTGGCCGCCCTCGCGGAAGGGGATGAAACGCGTCGCGAGCGCAGCCCCCGCGAGCGTCGCGCACCACGCCCACATCGTCACGGCGGCGCGCCGCTGCGAGAAGCCGCGGCGGAGGAAGCGGAAGTGCAGGTGCGCCTGGTCGGGCGAGGAGATCGGCTGGCCGTGCTTCAGCCTCCGCGCGACGACGAAGGACGTGTCGAGGATGGGTACGGCGAGCACGAGCAGCGGCAGCAGCAGCACGACCGTCGACGCGGTCTTCAGCAGCCCCTGCACCGACACCGCTCCGAGCAGGAAGCCGAGCACCAGCGCGCCGGAGTCGCCCATGAAGATCCGCGCGGGGAAGAAGTTGTGGCGGAGGAAGCCGATGCAGGCGCCGGCGACGATCGCGGAGAGGATCGCCGGGTCGATCTTCCCGAGCGAGAGCGAGAGGATCGCGTAGGTGACGGCCGCGATCCCGCAGACGCCGGCGGCGAGACCGTCCATCCCGTCGAGGAAGTTGACCATGTTCATGACGGCGACGATCCAGATCATCGTCAGCGGGACGCCCACCGCCGCCGGCAGGTCGACTGGACCGAGGAACGGGAACGTGAAGTGGTCGATCCAGACGCCGAAGAAGGGCGGGATCGCGGCCGCGACGACCTGACCTGCGAGCTTGCGCCCCGGCTGGAGGACGCGAAAGTCGTCGATCGCGCCGACGACCGTCGCCACCGCGGCGCCGAGCAGGACGCCGCGCGTCTCGCGGCCGAGCTCGAGGAACGCGAGCGCCGGCACGAAGATGCCGAAGAAGATCGCGATTCCGCCGAGCCGTGGCACCGGGTTGGGATTCAGCCGCCGCGCCTCCGGCCGGTCGACAACGCCGAGCAGCCGCGCCATCCCGCCGACCGCGGGCGTGAGCAGGATCACGACCACGAAGGCGGCGATCGCGCCGTAGAGGACCTCGGGATTCTCCCGAAGTGCTTGCATTCGTCCGCCTTACTTCGTCCCGTAGAGCCGGTCGCCTGCGTCGCCGAGGCCCGGCACGATGAACCCCTTGTCGTTCAGCTCGCGGTCGATCGCCGCGCAGACGATGTGCACGTCCGGATGCTCCTCGTGCACGCGCTCGATCCCGACGGGCGCGGCGACGAGGCAGACGAGCGTCACCGAGCGGGCGCCGGCCGCCTTGACCGCCGCGACCGCCGCGGCGCTCGAGTTGCCGGTGGCGAGCATCGGGTCGAGGATGATCGCGTCCCGCTCCGACAGGTCGTCGGGAAGCTTCACGTAGTACTCGACCGGCTGCAGCGTCACCTCGTCGCGGTAGAGACCGATGAAGCCGACGCGGGCGCTCGAGATCAGCGAGAGGACGCCCTCGAGCATTCCGAGGCCGGCGCGCAGCACCGGGTTGACCGCGACCTTCTTGCCCGAGATCCGCTGCGCCTGCATCCTCTCGAGCGGGGTCTCGATCTCGACCGGCTCGGTCGGGAGGTCCTTCGTCGCCTCGTACGTCAGGAGGAGCGTCAGCTCGTTGACGAGCTTGCGGAAGTGGACGGTCGGCGTCTCGCGGTCGCGCAGGTAGGAGAGCTTGTGCTGGACCAGCGGATGCGTGACCTCGGTGACGCGACCCGTCATGCCCGCTCCGGAGCCGGCAAAGCCGGCGGCACCTGCGCTCTTGGCGGCTCCGTCAAGCCTACGCCGCTCATGCGTAGGTGGTGTAACCGCGGAAGCCCGGATAGAGCGGCCGCTTCGCGCACAGCGCCTCGGCACGGTCGCAGAGCTCGCTGAGGTCGCCGTCACCGAGTGCGCCGGCGATGATCCGGCCGACCTCGCGGAAGTCCACCTCGTCGAAGCCGCGCATTGTCGCCGCGGGCGTGCCGATCCGAACGCCCGAGGCCACCGTCGGCGGCCGCTCGTCGAAGGGAACCGTGTTCCGGTTCACGGTCAGCTTCACCTCGTCGAGCCGCTCCTCCGCGTCCTTCCCGGTCCAGTCGGTCCTGCGCAAGTCGAGCTGGAGCAAGTGAGTGTCCGTGCCGCCGGTGACGACATCGAGGCCGTTCGAGATCAGCTCGTCGGAGAGCGCGTCGGCGTTCGCGCGCACCTGCTCCTGGTAGGAGCGGAAGGCGTCCGAGCCGGCGATCCGGAAGCAGGACGCCTTCGCGGCGATCGCGTGCACGAGCGGTCCACCCTGCATCCCGGGGAAGACGGCACGGTCGACCGCCTGCGCGTGCTCCTGCCTGCAGAGGACGAAGCCCGCCCGGGGGCCGGCGAGCGTCTTGTGTGTCGTCGAGGTGACGATGTCGCAGTGCTCGACCGGGTTCGGGTGCAGCCCGGCCGCAACGAGGCCCGAGAAGTGGGCCATGTCGCACATCAACAGCGCGTCGACCTCGTCCGCGATTCTGCGGAACTCGGCCGTGTCCACGGTGCGCGGATAGGCGGAGCCGCCGCAGACGATCAATTTCGGCCGGTGCGCCTTCGCCAGCTCGAGCACCTCGTCGTAGTCGACCATCTCGGTCCGCCGGGAGACGCCGTAGTGGACGATCGTGTACAGCCGGCCGGAGAAGTTGACCTTGAGGCCGTGCGTCAGGTGGCCGCCGTGGTCGAGGCGGAGCGAGAGGATCGTGTCGCCGGGCTGGAGCAGCGCGAAGTAGGCCGCCATGTTCGCCTGGGCGCCCGCATGCGGCTGCACGTTCGCGTGGTCGGCGCCGAAGAGCTCCTTGGCCCGGTCGATCGCAAGCTGCTCGATCTCGTCGACGACCTCGCAGCCGCCGTAGTAGCGCTTTCCGGGATAGCCCTCGGCGTACTTGTTCGTGGGGACGGAGCCGACGGCCTCGAGCACGCTCGGCCAGGTGAAGTTTTCGGATGCGATCAGCTCGATCTGGCCGCGCTGGCGCTCGAGCTCACGGCCGAGCAGCCGGGCGATGTCCGGGTCGATCTCCTCCAGGCCCGCTGTGCGGAGCCGGTCGAGCGTTTCCTGGGCGACGGCCATTGCCGTTCCTCCTTAGCCGGGCGACGTCTCGATGCTAGAGCACCGACGCGACAGCCCGGAGCGCGTCCTCCGCGGAGACGGCCCCTTCGCGAAGCACGACCGGCTCTTCGCCGGTGAGGTCGAGCACCGTCGACGGGGTTCCGGGCAGCCGGCCGCCGTCCACCAACACCGCCGCCGCATCGCGCAGCTGCTCGGGCACGTCGGCGAGCGTGTGCGGATCGGGGCCGCCCGGCAGGTTCGCGCTCGTGGCCACGAGCGCTCGGGCGCGATCGAGCACGTCGTGCGCGGAACCGGCCAGCCCGGGGACGCGGACGCCGAGGGTCTCGGGGCGCGAACCGGCGAGCCATGGAAAGCGCCGGCCGGGGTTGGGCAGGATCAGTGTGTACGGCCCCGGCAAGAGCACCCTCGCGACCCGCTCGGTCGCGTCGTCGAGGTCCGGCAGGGACTCGAGCAGCAGCTCGATGTCGCGGACGACGAGGGCGGTCGGTTGCTGCGCGACTCGTCCTTTGGCGAGATAGAGGCCGCGGACGGCGTCCTCGTCGTACGGCGTGGTCGCGAGCCCGTAGACGGTGTCGGTCGGGACGATCGTCAAGCGGCCGTCCCTGATCGCGGCGACCGCGTCGTCGACGTCAGTCACGCCGGCCCTCGACGACCCGGTCTCTCCCCGTCAGATCCGGGGTCGTCACGACGTCTACGTAGCCGAGCCCGCCGAGCGTCGCCGCGGTGGCAAGCGCCTGCCCGTCGCCGATCTCGAGGACGAGGTGCCCGCCGGGAAGCAGCACGTCGAGCGCGGCCGCTGCGACGACCTCGGGCATGCGGTCGCCGACGAGCGCGATGTGCGGCTCGTATTCGCGCACGTCCGGCATCAGCGTCTCAAGCTCTGAGAACTCGACGTAGGGCGGGTTCGATACGACGAGGTCGTAGGGCCCGCCGGGCAGGCCGCCGGCGACGTCGTGCTCGAGCAGCTCGACTGCGAGACCCGTGCGCTCGGCGTTCACGCGGGCCAGCGCAAGCGCGTCGGCCGAAACGTCGATCGCGGTCACACGTGCACCGGGGTGCTCGTCGGCGATCGCGAGCGCGATCGCTCCGGTTCCGGTGCCGACGTCGATCACTGTCGGGGCTTCGCGGCCACGAAGGTGCGCGAGCGCGCGCTCGACGACGACCTCGGTCTCGGGACGCGGGATCAGCGCCCGCGGGTCGACGGCGAGCGTGAGGCGGCGAAAGCCCCACTCGCCGAGGATGTAGGCGACCGGCTCGTGCCGTGCGCGACGCGCCACCAGCTCGCGGTACGCGTCGAGCTCCTGCGAGCTCAGCGGCAGGTCGAAGTCGGTGTAGAGCTCGATCCGATCGCGCCCGAGTGTGTGCGCGAGGAGAAGCTCGGCGTCGAGCCGGCCGGTCTCGGACGTCTTGTCGAGGTGCTCGGCGGCGCGCCGGAGCACGTCGCCCAGGCTCAGCGCGGCCGCCGTCACTCCTCGAGCCCGCGGCGCCGGTCTTCCTCCTGCAGCGCCGCGGTGAAGTCCTCGAGCCCGCCCTGGAGCACCTTCTCCAGGTTCAGCGTCACCTTGACGCGGTGGTCGGTGGCGCGGCTGTCCGGGTAGTTGTAGGTGCGGATCTTCTCCGCCCGCTCGCCCGAGCCGATCTGCGACCTGCGTGTCTCGGAGAGCTCCGCCTGCTGGCGCTCGCGCTCGGCCTCGTAGATGCGCGCGCGCAGCACCCGCATCGCCTTGGCCTTGTTCTGGAGCTGCGATTTCTCGTCCTGCATCGCGACGACGATCCCGGTCGGCAGGTGCGTGACCCGGACTGCCGAGTCGGTCGTGTTGACGCTCTGGCCGCCGGGCCCGGTCGAGCGGTAGACGTCGATCTTGAGGTCGTTCTCCTCCAGCTCGACCTCGATGTCCTCGACCTCGGGCATGACGGCCGCCGTCGCGGTCGACGTGTGGATCCGGCCCTGGGACTCGGTCGCGGGAACGCGCTGGACGCGGTGGGTGCCGCCCTCGTACTTGAACACCGTGTAGGCGCCGCCGCCCTTGACCGCGAAGACGACCTCCTTGAAGCCGCCGCTCTCGCTCTCGTTCGCCGAGAGCAGCTCGGTCTTGAACCCGCGGCTCTCGGCGTAGCGCGTGAGCATCCGCAGCACGTCACCGGCCCAGATCGCCGCCTCGTCGCCGCCGACGCCCTGGCGGATCTCGACGATCACGTCCTTGTCGTCGGCCGGGTCCTTCTCGACGAGGGCGACCTTCAGCTCCTCCTCGAGCTCGGCCAGGCGCTGCTCCGACTCGGCGACCAGCTCCTTCAGCTCGGGGTCGGCGAGGGACGCGTGGACGTCATCGCGCATCGCCCGCCATTCCTGGGCGAGCTTGAACGCGGGCTCCAGCTCCTTCAGGCGGCGGCCGATCTCGGCGGCCTCCCGCTGGTCGTTGTAGACGGACGGGTCGGACATGCGCTCCTGCAGCTCGCTGTAGGAGCGCTCGAGATCGTCGATCAGCTTTTCGATCGGGGTGGCCATGCGCGACGATGCTAGCGCCCGTCACGCGCGGGCCGCCCTCGGCCGAAGCCGACAGGGCTGCTCGGGACGTGTCCGGGGACTGTCCCCGGACACGTCCCTTTGCGGCGGTGTGCTTCGCAACAATTCTGTGCCAATTTGCCCACAGGTCGGTTCGGCAGTAGCAGCGCCATTACCCTCGGACGATGGGCCGGTTCGCGCGCAAGACGTTCCCCGCCTACGGCGTCTGGCACGTGACCACCCGCGGGGTCGAGCGGCGCCGCGTCTACCTCGACCGCGACGACGGCCGTCGCTTCCTAGCGCAGCTCTGGCGCGCCGTCGAGCGATGGGAGCTCGAGCCGCACGCGCTCTGTCTGATGCCGAATCACTACCACCTCGTCGTCGCCTGTCTCCGAGACTCGCTGTCGCAGGCGTTGCAGCGCGTCAACGGGGTCTACGCGGAGAGCTTCAACGCGAAGTACCGGCGCAGCGGGCACCTCTGGGGCGACCGCTTCGCGCTCTGGCAGGTCCGCGACGAGGAGCACCTCACCGCTACGTGCAACTACGTCCGCCAGAACCCCGTGCGAGCGGGTCTCGTCGAGACTGCCCGCGATTGGCCCTGGAGCTGGAGCCGCTACGAATCGAGCTGAGCGTCGAGCGTGATCTCGGGGACCGCGGCGAGCGCCTTCGAGACCGGACAATTGGCCTTCGCGTCCTCGGCTGCTGCTCCGAACGCGTCCGCATCGAGTCCGGGCACCGACCCGCGAACCGTGAGGGCGATCTTCGTGATCCCGGTGCCGGGGACGAAAGTGACGGTCGCCGAGGTTCGCAGCCGCTCCGGGGGGTTGCCCGCCTTCGCCAGACCGCCCGACAGCGCCATCGAGAAGCAGGAGGCGTGAGCAGCTGCGATCAGCTCCTCGGGGCTCGTCTTGCCGCCGGAGGCGTCCTCCGACCTCGCGGGCCAGCTGACGTCGAGCGGCCCGAAGGCGCCCGAGCCGACCTGGTCGATCGTCCCCGACCCGTTCATCAGGTCGCCGTTCCAAGTCACTTCTGCCCGCCGATCTGCCACGGCTCCTCCTAGCGCTCGAGTACGGCGCGCACGCTAACCGATGCGCTCGCCCGGATCAGGGCCGAGAGCGTGCAGCCCTCGTCGGCCGTCTGCGCGACCCGCTCGAGCCCTGCCTCGTCGATCCCCTCGGCCCGCGCACGAACATCGAGCTCGGAGGAGACGATCAGGTGCCCCCTCCCCTCCACCTCGTCGAGCGTGATCGTGCAGGTGACGTCGAGCCGCTCGACCGTGCCGCCCGCCCGCGCGATCTCGCCCGCGATCGAGGTCGAGTAGCAACCCGCGTGCGCGGCCGCGAGCAGCTCCTCCGGACTCGTCTTGCCAGGCTTGTCGGAGATCCGCGACGGCAGGTCGATCGGCAACTCGAACGCGCCGGACGACGTCGCGGTCGCGGTGCCGGTGCCCCGTGAGAGCGACCCCTCCCAGGCAACCGCGGCCCGCCGGACGACGCGCGGCATCAGGCCATGACCTCGACCTTGCGCTCGTCGGGGGTGATGCCGCCCTCACGGCGGAGCACCTCCTGGAGCGCGCGGATCGAGACTTCGATCTGGTCGAGGGTCGGCGGCCGCGTCGTCAGCCGCTGCAACCAGAGACCGGGCGCGAGCAGCGTCATCAGGAGCGGATTGCTCTGGTGCTTGCCGGCGAAGCGGATCAGCTCGTAGGCGATCCCGGCGATCACCGGCAGGAGCAGGATGCGGCTCAGGATCAGCCAGTACCACGCCGGCTGCCCGACGAAGGCGAAGACGAAGATGCCGATCACCATCACCCAGAGCAAAAACGCTGTTCCGCAACGCGGGTGGATCAAACTGTACTTCTGCACGTTCTCCGGCGTGAGCTCCGAGCCGGCCTCGTAGGCGTTGATCGCCTTGTGCTCGGCGGCGTGATACTGGAACACGCGCCGCAGGTCGGGCAGCAGCGAGATCAGGAGCAGGTAGAGCAGGAAGATGGCGACCCGGATCACGCCCTCGATCACCACGAACGCGCCGGTGGTGTCGATCGGCAGCCAGTTCGTGATCAGCGCCGGTGTCACCTTGAACAGCATCAGCGCGAAGCCGATCGCGATCGCGAACGAGAAGAGGATCTGGCCGCGGGTGATCTCGGTCTGCACGTCGCCGTCCTTGGCGTCGGGATCCTGCGCCGCGTAGTTGGCGGAGATCGCGAGCGCGCGGAAGCCGATCGCCAGCGACTCCCCGAGCGCGATCACGCCGCGGATGACCGGGAGCCGGAAGATCCGGCGCCGCGCCATCGGCGAGCTGATGTCCTTGACGACCTCGGCGATCTCGCCGTCGGGCTTGCGCACCGCGACAGCCCACTTCGAAGGGCTGCGCATCATCACGCCCTCCAGGACTGCCTGGCCCCCGATGTTGTTGGCCAACCGGCTAACCGCGGCGGGCGCCGCCGGCCTTTTCCAGACGGCGCTGGAAGCGCTCGACCCGGCCGCCGGAGTCCATCAGCTTCTGCTTGCCCGTGTAGAACGGGTGGCACGCGGAGCACACGTCGACGTGGATCTCCGCCTGCGTCGAGCGCGTGTCGAACTCGTTGCCGCAGGAGCAGCGGACGTGGGTGCTGACGTATTCGGGATGGATTCCGGACTTCATCGCCGGGCCAGGATAGCAGAGGCAGTTTGGGTGGCTACGTTTCCTCCCGAGACAACAGCGGCGGTCGGACCGTCCCTCACCTTTCCCGCCAGGATCGCCGCGACGCCGACCGCCCCGGCCGGTTCGCAGGCCAGCTTGGCGCGCTCGTAGAGGAAGCGAAAGGCCGTCTCGATCTCCTCCTCCGAGACGAGCACGCTCTCGACGCCGTGGGCCTGGATGACCGCCAGTGCCTGCTCGCCCGCGAACGGCCCCGAGAGCCCGTCGGCGATCGACACCGGTGTCACCGGGACGGAACGGCCCGCGGCGAGGGCGTCGTGCACCGCCGTCGACCCCTCGGGCTCGACCGCGATCACGCGCCGATCGGGCGCGGCCGCCGCAACCCCGGCGACGAGCCCGCCGCCGCCCGTCGGAACCAGGATCGTCTCGACCTCGGGCACGTCCTCGAGCAGCTCGAGCGCCACCGTTCCCTGGCCCGCGATCACGAGCGGGTCGTCGAATGGGTGCACGAGCGTCCGCCCCGTCTGGCGGATGTGCTCGTCGAGCCGCTCGAACGCCTCGACAGCATCCGCCGCCTCGAGGTCGACGGACGCTCCATATCCGCGCGTCGCCGCCACCTTGGCCGGGCTGGCGCTCGCGTACATGACGACGAGGCAGTCGATCTCCTCCAGCGCCGCGGCCCAGGCGAGCGCCTGCGCATGGTTCCCGGCCGAGATCCCGATCACACCGCGCTCCTTCTCTTCCGGCGTCAGCGACGAGAGCTTGTTGAGCACGCCGCGGGCCTTGAACGAACCGGTCTTCTGGAACAGCTCCGCCTTCAGGTAGGCCTGCGCGCCGAGCGTGCTGGAGCTGAAGGTCGGCGTGCGGTGGACGCGGCCGCGGATCCGCTCCGCCGCCGCCAGCACGTCGTCGCGGGTCAGTGCCATCCCGTGCGCATCGTAGACTCCGGCGCGTGTCCGATCACCCGATCCAGCTCTCGGTCGAGGACGACCTTCGCCGCACGCGCCTCACCGTCTTCTTCCGGCTCCTGCTCGCGATCCCGCACATCATCTGGATCACGCTCTGGTCGATCGGCGTCGTCTTCGCGGTGATCTTCGCCTGGTTCGCCGCGCTCTTCACCGGCCGCCTACCACAGGGGCTGCACGACTTCCTGGGCATGTACGTCCGCTACGCGACCCATCTCGGCGCCTACCTGGCGATCGCGGCCAACCCGTATCCGGGCTTCACCGGCGCGCCCGGTTACCCGGTCGACATCTCGATCCCGGAACGGCAGCGCCAGCCGCGCTGGAAGACGGCAATCCGGCTCGTCCTCGCGATCCCAGCGCTCGTGCTCGCCGCGACGCTCGGCTCCGGCTTCGGCGGCGGTGGCGGCTACTCGACCGCCGACTCGGACTCGGCCTCGGCCGCGCAGTGGTTCACCTCGTCGGGCGTCGGCGGCGTCGCCGCCGTCTGCGCGATCCTCGGCTGGTTTGCGGTGCTCGCCACCGGTCGGATGCCGGTCGGGCTCCGCAATCTCGCCGCCTACGGGCTCGGCTACACGGCCCAGGCTTACGCCTACGTTCTCCTGCTCACCGATCGCTATCCGAACTCGGATCCTGAGGCGGTCGGCCCGGTGTGGGAGCTGCCACAGCACCCGTTGCGGCTCGAGCTCGACGATGACGGGCGCCGCTCGCGACTGCTGGTCTTCTTCCGGCTCCTCTTCGCGATCCCCCACTTCGTCTGGCTCCTGCTCTGGAGCATCGCCGCCGTCCTCGCGGCGATCGTGAACTGGTTCGTCGTCCTCTTCCGGGGCCGCTCGGCGGAGGCGCTGCACCGCTTTCTCGTCGCATACGTGCGCTATTACGCGCACGTGACGGCCTTCGTCACACTCGTCGCGAACCCGTTCCCAGGGTTCGCGGGCGCGCCCGGCTATCCGGTCGACATCGCCATCGACCCACCGGAGCGCCAGCGACGCTGGATCACGCTCTTCCGGTTGTTCCTCGCGATTCCGGCCTTCTTCGTTTCCGGCGCGCTCAGCGTCGTGCTGTTCGTCGTCGGCCTGCTCGGCTGGTTCGCCGCGCTCGTCACCGGCCGAATGCCGACCGGGCTGCGCAACCTGGGCGCGTACTCCGTGCGCTACGCCTCGCAGACGAACGCCTACTGGTTCGTCATCACCGACGCCTACCCGCACGCGAGCCCGGCGCTGCGCCCGCCGCCAGAACCTGAGCCCGAGCCAGAACTGCTCCCCGAGCCGGAGGCGATCTGAGGAACCGCCGTGCCGCCGTGCGAGCGGTCGTCCTGCTCGTGCTGGCCGGCATCTGGGGGGTGGGCGCCTGGTTACTGTGGCAGAGCGTAGTCCCGGGTGACCTGACCCTCGGGGACGGCTCGCTGGCCGGGATCCCGCCGGCCACGCTCGAGCGAGCCGACCGCTACGAGCGCTTCTTCCGGGTCGAGTTCGTGGTCTCGCAGCTCGTCCTGCTCGGCGTGCTGGTCGCGTACGCGAAGTACGGGATCCGCTTCGCGAAGGAGTCGGCGGCCGGCCGGATCGGCACTGGGATGCTGCTCGGGATGATCGGGTTCGCGCTCGTCTGGATCTCGCAGGTGCCGTTCCGGCTCGCGGAGGTCTGGTGGGACCGGCGCTACGACCAGACCGACAGCGGCTACGTCGAGACGCTCTTCGCCAACTGGATCGAGCTCGGCGCGGAGTTCCTCTTCGTCTCTTTCGCGCTGGTGGTGGTGATGGCGCTCGCCGGGCGGTTCCCGCGCCGCTGGTGGCTCGGCGCAGCCCCCGTCTTCATCGGCCTCGCCTTCCTCTTCGGCTTCATCTACCCCTATCTGACGGTGACGGAGCGGCTCGATCGGCCCGATCTGCAGGCCGCGGGCCGCGAGTACGCGGCGAAGCAGGGGATCGACCCGATTCCGCTCCGCGTCGAGGACGTCACCGACTTCACGAGCGCTCCGAACGCGTACGCCGTCGGCTTCGGCCCGAGCAAGCGGGTCGTCTTCTGGAACACGCTGCTCGACGGCAGCTTCACGGACGAGGAGGTGAAGACGGTGCTCGCGCACGAGCTCGGGCACCACTCGAGCAACCACCTCTTCGAGGGCGTCGCCTGGTACGCGCTCTTCGCCCTTCCCGGCGCCTGGCTGATCGCGCGCGCCACCCGCCGTCGCGGCGGCATGGCCAACCCGGCCGCGGTGCCGCTCTCGCTGCTCGTGATCGTCGTGCTCGACCTGCTCTCGCTGCCCGTCTACAACGTGATCTCGCGCCACATGGAGCAGGAGGCCGACTGGAAGGCGCTCGAGACGACGCACCAGCCGGAACCGGCGAAGAGCCTCTTCAGGGAGTTCACGATCCAGTCGCTGAACGACCCGGATCCGCCGACGTGGTCGTACGTCCTCTTCGACAGCCACCCGTCGGTGGAGCAGCGGATCGCGATGGCCGAGGCCTGGCGAAAGCGCGAGCCCAAGTAACAGACTGTTACTAGGTCAACGTGTATTCAGGGCCTGAGCCGCCTTCGGGCGGGGTGAGCCGGCCGCCCTTCGCCGAAATCGCGCCGCACTGGACGCAGTTCGACGGGTTCACGTCCACGTGCACGAGCCCGTCTTCCGCCTCTCCGCCGACCTCGTACACCTGCGCCGGGCACATGTGCACCCAGGCATCGGCGAGACCCCTCGGGACGGTGCGCTGGATGCGGATGTGGTTCGGCTGGTCGTCACGCGTCCGGTTCCCGGAGAGGAAGACGGAGGAGAGCTTGTCGAACGTGAGCTTGCCGTCGGGCTTCGGGTAACGCGCTGCCCGGCCGGTCCGGATCAGCGACCGCTCGGCGTTCGCCTCGCTGCGCAGCTCGCCCGGCGGCAGCTTTCCGTTCGTCAACGTCATCGCGCTCGCGAGGGCTCCGCCGACGTAAAAGCCCTTGTCGAATGCCTGGCGCATGTTCCGCACCGCGTGCAGATCGTCGACGACGTAGCTCGCGCGCAGTTCCTCGTCGTAGGAGTCGAAGGCACCGTGCCGCGTCGGCGACTCGCCGCGCTGGAGCGAGCGGAACGCCGCCTCGGCGGCCATGATCCCCGACTCGATCGCGTAGTGGATTCCCTTCAGCGTCGGCACGTTCACGAGCCCCGCGCCTTCGCCGACGAGCAGGAGGCCGGGCGCGTGGAAACGCTTCGGCAGCGCGTGATAGCCGCCCTCGGTGATCGTCTTCGCGCCCCAGGCGATCCGCTCGCCGCCGCTCAGGATCTTCCGGACCAGCTTGTGCGTCTTCAACTCCTGAAGGACGTCGTGCACGGAGAACTCGACGTCACGGGCCTCGAGGCCGGCGACGAAGCCAAGCGAGAGCATGTCGTCGCCCATCGGATAGATGAAGGAGCCTCCGAACTCGCCGTACTTGGCGCTCTTCCGCAGCGGCCAGCCCATCGTGTGGACGATGTGCCCGAGCGGCTTCGGCACCTTCCAGACCTCCTTGACACCGAGCGCCCAGATCTGCGGCTGCACGCCAGCGAGGCCGAACCGCTCGATCGCGGCGCCCGTCAGATGGCCCTGCGTCCCCTCGGCGAGGACGGTCACCTTCGCGGCGATGTCCGATCCCGGCTCGTGCGCGCCGAGCGGCCTCCCGTCGCGGCCGAGTCCCTTGTCGCCCGTGCGGATCCCATGGACGCGCCCGTCCGCGACGAGCAGCTTCTGCGCGTCGGTCTCCGGCAGCACCGCTGCTCCGGCGGCCTCGGCCTGCTCCGCGAGGAAACGGCCGAGCTGAGAGACCGAGACGACCCAGTTGCCGTGGTTTCGCATCGTCGGCGGCGGCGGGATCCTCATCGACCTGCCGCCCTTCGAAAGCAGGTAGACCGCCTCGCCGTGCACCGCGCCGTACGTCGGCACGTCCTCCATCGTCAACCGGTCGCGGAAGAGGCGGCGGAGCGCCCGCGGGTTGACGACCGCCCCGGACAGGAGATGTGAGCCAGGCGCTTTTCCCTTCTCGACGATCGCGACGGGAACGTCGCCCAGCCGCTCGGCCGTCTCGGGCGACTCCTCGAGCAGCTGCCCGAGCCGGATCGCGCAAGCGAGGCCGGCCGGGCCGGCGCCGACGATCAGGACGCCGACCTCGATCCGCTCGGCGGCGGGATCGGTCGGCGGCGCGATCACCTCGGACGGCGAGAACGGCGGCGGGTAGTCCGCCGGGCGTGTGCCGCCCTTGCTCATCGCTGTGCTAGCTAACCCGCCGAGCCCGGACGAGCTCGGTCAGCTTCGGCACGATCGTGTGCAGGTCGCCGACGACGCCGAGATCCGCGAACTCGAAGATCGGCGCGTTCGGGTCCTTGTTGATCGCGACGATCGTCTTCGAGCTCTGCATCCCGACCTTGTGCTGGATCGCGCCCGAGATCCCGCAGGCGATGTAGAGCGTCGGCGAGACCGACTTGCCGGTCTGGCCGACCTGCGCCGAGTAGGGGTACCAGCCGGCGTCGACGACAGCACGCGTCGCCGCAACCGCGCCGCCGAGCGCCTTCGCGAGCTCCTCGACCAGCGCGAACTTCTCCGGCTCCCCGAGCCCGCGTCCGCCCGCGACGATCACGTTCGCATCCTCGATCGACGGGCCGCTCTCCTCGGCGTGCGCCTGCTCGACCATCTCGGCCGCGAGCGAGTGCTCCTGCAGCTCCGGCAAGAAGGCCTCGACGGTTCCGGCCCCTGCCTGCTCGGACGGGTCGAACGCGCCGGCGCGGAAGAGACCGATCCGCGGCGTCGTCTTCCAGCCCACGTCGACGACGACGGAGTCGCCCAGTGCGGACTGCTTGCCGACGAGGTCGCCGCCGTCGGTCGCGATGTCGGTCAACTGCCAGTTGAGGCCCGCGTCGAGCCGCGCCGCCAGGCCCGCGGCGATGTCGGCGGCGAGGATCGACTGGGCGAAGAGCACGGTCTCGATGCTCTTGTCGGCGACGAGCTGCGCGATCGCGTCGACCCGCGGCTGCGGCAGGGGCGCCTCGAGCTTCGGGTCGTCGGCGACGTAGACCGTCGCTGCACCGTGCTTGGCCGCCTGGTCCGCCAGCCCGTCGACGCCGGAGCCGACGATCACGCCGGCGACGTCGCCGCCGAGGCTCGCAGCTTTCGAGAGGACGGCGAGCGAGCCTTTCTGGAGCTCGCCGCCGTGGTGCTCGAGAAAGACAAGGGTGCTCATCTCAGATCAGCCGCTTCTCGGCGAGGAACGCCACGATCTGCTCCGCGCCGCTGCCGTCGTCCTCGATCTTCCGCGTGTCGCCGCGCGGCGGCGGATCGGAGAGCGCGAGCACCTGGGTGTGCGACCCCTCCTCGCCGGCACTCCCGGCGTCGACCCCGAGGTCGGCGAGCGAGACGGTCTCCTGCGGCTTCGATTTCGCGCCCATGATCCCCTTCAGCGACGGGTAGCGCGGCTCGTTGATCGAGTCGGCGACGGCGACGACGGCCGGTAGCGGCGCGCGGATGACGTCGTAGCCGAACTCGGTCTGGCGCTTGCCGGTGAGCGAGCCACCCTCGAGCGTCAGCTCGGCGACCTGCGAGATCACCGGCTGCTTCAACCGCTCGGCAACGGCTGCCCAGAGCACGGCGCCGTCGGAGTCGGAGGACTGCTGTCCGAAGAGGATGAGATCGGGCTGCTCGCGCTCGAGCGCCTTCGCAAGCATGAGGCTCGTGGCGACGAGGTCGGAGCCTGCGGCGCCGTCGTCCGCGATGAGGACGGCGCGGTCGGCGCCCATCGCCAGCGCCTTGCGCAACGAGTTGAGCGCACGTTCGGGGCCCATCGATACGACGACGACCTCGCCGTCACCGGTTGCGTCCTTCAGCCGCAGCGCCTCCTCGACCGCGTTCGCGTCGAAGGCGTTCAGCGCACCCTCGCCGGAGCGGTCGAGCCGCTTCGTGCCGGGGTCGATCCGCTTGTGCGCGGTCGCGTCCGGAACCTCCTTCACGCAGACGGCGATCTTCATCGCTCGTGGCTTCCCCGGTGACGGTTTCGCGTCGATGCCGTGCGAGCTGCAAGCGAGGCAAGGACGCAGGGAGCGTCCATGCTGGTTTGCATGGGCGCGACTGAGGACGCCGCATCGCGCCGCAGATCGCGCGGCAGCGACGCTCTAACTGTTGCCGGGGCAGCCACGCAGGGACTCTAACGATGCGACGTCTGGCTCCCTACACAGAGGCGTACTTCCCGAGCTTTTACCCCTTTCGGTGCCGGAATCTTCCGCTGGCTCTGCTAGTGTCCCGCACTTCGCGCGCGACCCGGCACTCGATGACCCCCGTCCGGACGACAGCCCGAGGTTTGCTCCTCACCGTGATCGCACTCCTGCTCGGCGCAGGGGCGGCGGCCGCGTCGCCGTCCGCGCAGGTCCCGCGGCTCGTCTTCCCCGTCCTCGGAACCGCGAGCTACGCCGACGATTTCGGCGATCCGCGCGGCCAGGGTGGCCACGAAGGGAACGACATCATGGCGCCGCGACGCGCGCTCGTCCTCGCCGCCGAGGCGGGCACGGTCGAGTTTCACACCACGTCGGCGCGTGCCGGCTGCATGCTCTACCTGAAGGGGAAGAGCGGCACCGAGTACCTGTACATCCACCTGAACAACGACCTCACGGACGAGAACGACAACCAGGGCAGGTGCGTCGCCGGCGTCTCGTACGCGAAGGGGTTGAAGGACGGGGCGAAGGTGTCGGCCGGCGAGGTGATCGCCTACAACGGCGACTCAGGGGACGCGAACGGCATCCACCCCCATCTCCACTTCGAGGTGCACCCGAACGGCGGCGGCGCGGTCAGTCCGTTCTCGTACCTGAACAAGGCACGGCGGCTGCTCTTCTCCGCCCAGGCGGGTACGACGTTCACGCTGGCGCTCACTGGCAAGGTCGCGAACTCCGCCGGCGAGGATCTCCAGGTCACGGTCGACCACGTTCGCCAGTGGCCGGGCGGGCGCAAGGTCAAGCAGGCCGGCCAGAAGGTGCCGATCATGGTGCCGGAGACGGCGTCGATCGAGGGTCTCGGCTCCGCCGCGGCAACGCTGTCGGCGTATCCCGCACTCGAGCTGCTGACGAAGGGACTGCCCGTCACGGTCTGGACGTCGCCTGCGAAGGTCACCCCGGCCGCGCTCTTCGGCGCCAGGGGCTCGCTCGCCGCGTCCCGCGTCGTCGTCCGTCCGTAACTAGACAGGGATCTTCGCGGTCAGGAAGTCGACGATCTCACTCGTCGGCGCCCCCGGCGTAAAGACGGCCGCGACGCCCTTGCCTTTGAGCTCCTCGGCGTCCTCGTTCGGGATCGTGCCGCCGACGAGGACGAGCACGTCGTCGACGCCGTTCTCCTTCAGCCCGGCGAGGATCCGCGGCACGAGCGTCATGTGCGCGCCTGAGAGGATCGAGATGCCGACGGCGTCCGCGTCCTCCTGGATCGCGGTCTCGACGATCTGCTCCGGCGTCTGGTGCAGACCGGTGTAGATCACCTCCATTCCCGCGTCCCGGAGGGCCCTCGCGATGATCTTCGCGCCGCGGTCATGGCCGTCGAGGCCGGGCTTCGCGATCACCACTCTGATCTTCCTGGCCATGCCGTCGGCAAGTATATGGAGGTGAAGCTGAAAGTCATCGGCTCGTCACCCGCCTGGCCCAACCCCGGCGGGGCCTGTTCGGGGTACCTGATCGAGAGCCGCTTGCTGCTCGACTGCGGCCCCGGCGTGCTCGCGAAGCTGCGCGAGCAGGAAGCCTGGCCGACGGTCGAGGCGATCGCGATCACCCACCTCCACCTCGACCACTGGGGCGATCTCATCCCCTGGGTCTGGGGCAGCCTCTTCGGTCCGGGCGAGTCACTGCCGAAGCCCAAGCTCTGGCTGCCGCCGGGCAGCGTCGATGAGCTGCGGCCTGTCCTCACGGTACTCGGGAGCGAGGACATGTTCGAGCGCGCGTTCGATGTCGCCGAGTACGAGTCGCGGGTTCCGTTCACGGCGGCCGCCGGCCTCGAGCTGACGGCGATCCCGGTCGACCACTACGACATTCGCGCGTTCGGGTTCCGCGTCAAGGGCGATCGCGTGCTCGCCTACTCCGGCGACAGCGGCCCGTCCGAGGCGCTCGCCGAGCTGGCCCGCGATGCCGACCTGCTCCTCTCCGAGGCGACGCTCGAGAACGGCGGCTACGACGGGCCTGATCGCGGCCACCTCTCGCCCGAGGAGGCAACGGAGGCGGCTGCCGACGCACGCGCGCTTCGGATCGTCCTCACGCACCGCCCCGTCGAGCGAGAGGCGCCGCCCGGCATCGAGCTCGCCCACGACGGACTCGAGCTCGAGTTCTAGCGACGCAACGATTCGTCGTACGCGCGTTGCGCACGCCGCCAGCGCACGCGCTCGACCACGAGTAGCGCGGCCGGTACGAGCAACGCGAGTGCGATCAGCGCCGCGGGCACGAGCAACCAGACGGCGCCGAGGCTGGTCGACGCCCGCGGCGGCAGGGCAATGTCGACGCGAAAC
>DATMEO010000015.1:0-4877 GCA_035556515.1 Gaiellaceae bacterium | reverse complement strand
GTCTGGAAGTCGAAGCCTTGTTTGACGGTGTCGTACTCGAACTCGATCCTCCCGTAGCGGAGCGAGAATTCGTCCATCGGGTTGGCGCCGTCGTCGCTTCCCGCCTGGTCGTAGCCGGCGATGATCACGTTCGTCAGCTTGACCGTGGAGAACGTCGCCTGCTGTTGGCCGGCGCTGCGCAGCGTCAGCAGGCCCTCCTTGATGTTCTCGCCCGTCACGCAGGCGATGAAGAGCTCGGGCGAGGCCTTGCTCGATCCGGCGGTGAAGAGGAAGTCCTGGCGGCTCGCGATGCCGGCACCGCCGCCCCCGCCTCCGCCGATCGTGCCCGATTGGGCGACTCCCCAGTGGAACGACTCGATCTGGATCTGGTCCTCGAAGCCCTTGACCTGGGACTCCCCCTTGATGTCGGTGAGCTTCAGAAATGCGTCGAATGCCATGGCTCTCCCCTCACGCCCTCAGGTCGATGGTGAACTCGGCCGTGCCGTCGCCGCCCAGCTCGAGCAGGCGCTGCTCGGCGATGTACGTTCCGCGGCTGCCCGCGTAGCGCCCCGTGCCGCCCGCGATCGCGAAGATGCTCTCGCCGGCGATCGTCGAGCCGACCCCGAGGAGCGTTCCGCCCTCGAGCCGGAACGTGTGCAGCTCGAGGCTGCTGTCCGCGTCGACGGGGCCTCCGGGGCTGGACTGCGCCGCCATCCGCGAGCCGTAGAACTGGCCCATCGTCTTCCCCTGGACGTCGACGAGCTCGCCGTAGACCGTGCCACGCTCGCCGGCGACGATCCGTTCGCCGGGCCGCCGATCGGGCGTCTGCAGGACCCAGTTCCGTCCGTGGAGCCGGATCTGTCCGGCCGCGACTTTTTCGTCGTCTTGCGTCGCGAGTTTCGTCGCGCCCGCTCCAGCGCCGATCCCGACGACGCCGGCGAGGAGGACGAGCCCGCGCCCGAGCAGGCCGCGCCTGCTCTGGCCACTCTGCATCTGTTCGCTCATCGCTCTATCCCTCGCTCTCGACGCCGTTCAATGTCACCGTCAGCACCCTGTGGCCCGCGCGCGTGACGAAGACGCCTTCGTCCTTGATCTGCAGGCAGAAGATCCCGTTCGGGCTGCAGACCGAGCCTGCGAAGGTCGTCGAGCCGGGCGGCCCCTGGAGTCCCTGCGGTCCGGCTGGTCCCTGAGCACCGGGGGGGCCCTGCTGTCCGGCGGCGCCGTCGGCGCCGGCCGGGCCCTGCGGGCCCGTCTCGCCCTGCGGCCCCTGGGCGCCCGTGTCGCCCTTCAACCCCTGCGGGCCGGGGACGCCCTGCGGTCCCTGCGCGCCGGTGTCGCCCTTGTCGCCCTTGTCACCTTTGTCGCCCTTGTCGCCCTTCGGCCCCTGCTGGTTCCAGCTGATCGCGGTCTCGTTGTTCTTGCACGTCTCACCCTGCTCCGTGTCGATCACGCGCAGCTGACCCTGGCCGGCGCTGTAGCAGCCGTTGATCACGCCGCTCGCATCGGGGATCGCCGCATAGGCGACCCCGACCGACACGACGAGGATCGCGCCCGCGCAGAGCGCAAGCGTTCGCTTCTGCCGAATCGCCCTCCTCATCAGTCCTCCCCTCGAAACCCTCTGATGCTCCCGACGAGCTCGGCTGATCGTAGGAGGGTTTCGGGTTCAGTTCAACCGCGCCGCAGAAATCCGACCTCGAGCATCTGGCGCGCGACGCGCACCCCGATCTCGTCGAGGTCGTCTCGGCTGCGCCGCTCGCTCGGGTCGGGCAGCGCCTCGCGGACCGTCTGCGTCCCGTCGAGCCCGAGCACGAGCGCGGTGGTGACGTCGTCGAGCCCCGCCGAGAACCGCATGCCGCTCCTGATCGCCACGCTGGCCTCGCGCAACCCCCAACCGTCGTCGCCGAGCCGCAGCTCCTGCTCGAGGGCCACGTTCTCCGCGACGATGAGTCGTTCGTCGAGCAGCGCCCGCTCGTCCGTGAGGCCGGCGAGGAAGTCGTGGGCTGCGAAGATCTGCGCCAGCTGCGCGCCCGCAGGCTCCAGGCGGAGCGTGGGCATCCGTGTCGACCGGATCCAGTTCGGGCGGGCGTCAGCGGCCGGGCGCCGGCGCAGCACGACGCAACCGAACGCGATCTGCTCGATCCCCTCCGTTGCGAAGTAGTCGAGCCAGCGGTCGATCGCCGCCGCATACGCCTCCGCGTCGGAGCGGGAGTCGCGGTTCCACTGCGCGGCGATCGAGAGCGGCTCGTCGCTGCCGGTGTAGATGATCAGAGCGTCGCACCCGGCGCCTTCGACCCAGGCCGCCGGCCGCGCTGTCGCGTCTCCCGGTCCCTGCACCCAGCTGATCATCACCGACGCGTAGCCGCCCTCCGCCAGGTGATCGGGGAGCGCCCGAACCACCTGCTCGCTGACGGCGTCCTTCGGCAGGTCGCTGTCGCGGAAGAGGAACGACGATTCCGGTGAGATCACGTACGGCGGGTTCGTCACCACGAGCTCGAACCGCTCGCCGGCGACCGGCTCGAAGAAGCTGCCGGCCCGGAACTCGACGTTCTCGATCCCGTTCAGCGCCGCGTTGAACGCCGCGAACGCGAGCGCTCGCTCGTTGAGGTCGGTGGCTACGACGCGATCGGCGTGGGCCGCCGCGAGCAGGGACTGGACACCGTTGCCGGTGCCGACGTCGAGTGCCCGCGGAACCGGTGTGCGGACGGTCAGGTGGGCGAGTGTCGCCGAGGGGCCGTGAACCGCCGCCACGTGATCCGGATGATCCTCGGCGTAGCGGTCGGACGCGATCAGCAGGTGCTCGTGCGGGACGACCCGAACGGTCCCGTCCAGGAGCCCGTCGTCGTCGGTCGTGAGCAGCCCGACCCGCTCCAGCAGCTCGCGCGCGTCGCGGCCGAGCAGGCGGTCGGCGGTCTCCGGCTCCACGGGCGTGTCGAGCAAGAACACCCGCAGCAGCACCGCGAGCGCGTCTGCGTCTCCCAGCCTGCGCAGGTAGACCGGGCGGTCGGGGCCTTCGGCGAGCGCCCGGTCCGACGTGCCGAGCCGCTCCTGGATCCGATCGGCGCCGTAACCGGCTTCGTCGAAGACTCGCCGGACCGCCCTCGCCGTCTCTCGGCCGTCGAGTTGAGGCGGCGCGGCTCGCGTCATCACCGGAACCTTCTAGCATCTGATCGTGCAGCGCCACGACCTCTCAACGCTCCCCACGGGCGAGCGGGTGATCACCGAGCACGTTCCGAACGTGCGCTCGGTCTCGTTCGGCTTCTGGATCGGCACCGGCTCGCGCGACGAGACCGACGCTCGCGCGGGCGTGTCCCACTTCATCGAGCACCTGCTCTTCAAGGGCACGAGCAGCCATTCGGCGCAGGAGATCGCGGAGATCTTCGACGGCCTGGGCGGCGAGCTGAACGCAGCCACGTCGCGCGAGACGACGCTCGTCTACGCCCGCGTCCCCGACGACCGGCTCGAGCCGGCGCTCGACGTGATGGCCGGGATGGTCTACGAGCCTGCCTTCGCCGAGATCGACTCCGAGCGTGACGTCGTGCTCGAGGAGATCGCGATGGTCGACGACAACCCGCAGGACCTCGTCCACGACGTCGTCGCCGAGGCCGTCTTCGGCGGCCACCCGATCGGCCGGCCGGTGATCGGCCGGGCGGACGTGATCTCGAGCGTCAGCAGGAAGGCGTTGACGGCGTACCACCGGGCCGCCTACGCGGCCGACAACATCGTCGTCGCGGCCGCCGGGAACGTCACGCACGACCGCGTCGTCGAGCTTCTGAGCGCCCGGCTGCCCGCGACCCAGTCGAACGCACGCCGCGCCCGGAAGCCGTTCGGGCGTGTGCCGCCGCCCGGCTACCGCTTCCAGCGGAAGGCGACCGAGCAATACCACGTCTGCCTGGGCGCGCCCGGGATCTCGCGTCGCGACGAGCGCCGCTTCGCCGCGTCGCTGCTCGACTCGATCCTCGGCGGCTCCGCCTCGTCCCGCCTCTTCCAGGAGATCCGTGAGAAGCGCGGGATGGCCTACTCGGTCTACAGCTTCGCCTCCCAGTACTCCGACTCGGGCCAGCTCGGGCTCTACGTCGGCACGCGCGAGGAGAACCTCGTCGAGTGCTTCGAGATCGTCGCGCGCGAGCTGGCGGACGTCGCGGCCGGGAACGTCAGGCCGGGGGAGCTCGAGCGTGCGCAGGAGAACCTGAAGGGCCGGATGCTGCTCTCGCTCGAGTCGACGTCGAACCGGATGAGCCGGCTGGGGAAGTCGCTGATCACCGACACGGACCTGCTCACGCTCGACGAGCTCGTCGCCCGGGTCGAGGCGGTCACCTCGGACGACGTCGCCGAGCTCGCTGCCGACCTGCTCCAGCTCGACCGGCTCTCCGCGGCAGGGATCGGTCCCTCCGAGTCGCACTTCCGCGCCGCGATCGAGCGCGTCAATCCCGCTCTGGTGGAGCGCGCCGCAGCATGAAAGTTCTGCTCTTCGGGCGCAGGGGCAAGGTGGGCTCGGTGCTTGGGCCGGCGCTCGAGGCCGCCGGGCACGCGCTTGTCGAGTCGACTCACGACGCCGATGTCGCGGTCGACTTCACTCGGCCCGAGGCGGTCGAGGAGAACGTCCGGGTCGCGCTCGAGGACGGCGTCCCGGTCGTGGTCGGAACCACCGGCTTCGACGAGGAGCGCGTGGCCGCGCTCGCGCGGGTGCACGAGCTGCCCGTCTTCTACGCGCCCAACTTCGCGCTCGGAGCGGTGCTGATGATGCGCTTCGCGGCCGAGGCCGGGAAGCTGCTGCCGCACGCGGAGATCGTCGAGCTCCACCACGACCAGAAGCTGGACGCGCCCTCGGGGACGGCCAAGGCGACGGCTGCGCTGCTGCCGGCAGGAACGCCGATCCACTCCGTCCGGCTGCCGGGGCT
>DATMEO010000014.1:0-21276 GCA_035556515.1 Gaiellaceae bacterium | reverse complement strand
CGTCGCGGGCTGGCACCTCGTCGGCGACGCGATCGACAACGGCGTCGGCGCAGACGACGAGCGGCGCCTCGCGCTGGCCGTGCTTGCGTACATCGGCGTCAACGCCGCCGCCTGGATCCTCGGCACGGCCACCTGGCTCGGACTGGCCGACGTCGGCCAGCGCGTCGTGCTCGAGCTGCGCCGCGACCTCTTCGACCATCTGACCTCGCTCTCGCTCCGTTACTTCTCCCAGCAGAAGGCCGGCTGGATCATCGCGCGCCTGACGAGTGACGTCGACGCGCTCTCCGACGTCCTCAACCAGGGGCTGACGACGCTCGTCGTCAACACGCTCACGCTCGTGGCCGCGGTCGGCGGCCTCTTCCTGCTCGACTGGCGGCTCGGGCTGGTCGCCCTCTGCATCCTGCCGCCGGGAATCGTGATCACGCGCTGGTTCCAGCGCGTCTCACACGTGGCGGCGGCCGACGTGCGGACGCGGATCGCGATCGTGACGGCGCAGCTGGCGGAGTCGGTCGCCGGGATGGCCGTGATCCAGGCGTTCAACCGTGAGCGCGCGTTCCAGGCCGAGTTCGACGGGCTGAACGAAGAGAACCGGGTCGCGAACGTCCACGTGCAGAAGATCTACAGCGTCTTCTTCCCGGCGATCGAGCTGCTCGGCGCAATCGCGACGGGAGCGGTGCTCTTCGCCGGGGCGCAGTTCATCGGCGCCGGCTCGATGGAGATCGGGACGCTGATCGCCGCCGTCGGGCTGCTCGCGCTCGTCTTCCAGCCGCTGCAGGAGCTCTCGGAGCTGTACGGCCAGGTGCAGGCGGCGAGCGCCGCGATGGACAAGATCAGCTCCGTGCTCGACGCCGAGATCGACGTCGCCGACAAGCCTGGCGCCCGCCCGCTCGGCCGGATCGACGGTCGGCTCGAGCTCGACAAGGTCACCTTCGCGTACGGCAAGGAGCCGGTGTTGCACGGGATCGAGATCTCCGTCCCGCCGGGCGGCTGCATCGCGCTCGTCGGCGAGTCCGGCGGCGGCAAGTCGACGACCGCGAAGCTGATCGCCCGGTTCTACGATCCCGACGAGGGCGCCGTCCGGGTCGACGGTACGGATCTCCGCGACATCGAGCTAGTCGGCTACCGGCGGCAGCTCGGGGTTGTGCTCCAGGACCCGTTTCTCTTCAGCGGAACGATCGCGGACAACATCCGCTTCGCGAAGCCGGACGCCTCGGACGAGGAGGTGCGCGCGACCGCGGCGGCGGTCGGGGTCGACCGGATCGCGGCGCGTCTCGACCACGGGCTCGACCACGTCGTCCGCGAGGGCGGCGCGGGCCTCTCGGCGGGCGAGCGCCAGCTGATCTCGATCGCGCGTGCGCTGCTCGCCGATCCGCGGATCCTGATCCTCGACGAGGCGACGTCCAACATCGACCGGCCGACCGAGATCGTGATCGAGAAGGCGTTCGACCGCCTGCTGGCCGGCCGGACGTCGATCATCATCGCCCACCGGCTCGCGACCGTCCGCCGCGCCGACGAGATCCTCGTGCTCGAGCACGGCCGGATCGTCCAGCGCGGCGCCGAACGCGAGCTGATGGGCCAGGACGGCCCGTTCCGCCGCCTGGCCCACCAGCTTGTCGAGGACTCCTTGCCGGCTGCCTAGGCCGTTCTCTCGAGGTAGGTCAGCTCGGAACCGCGACACATCATCTTGACGCGGTCGCCGACCGCGAAGCGCCCGGCCACCTTCTCGGCGAGGCCTGCAGGCACCGCGCAGGTCATCGAGCCTGCTTCGCCCGTCACGGTCACGGATGCGCGCGAGAGCGCGGCGATGGAGCCGTAGATCCGCACCTCGTCGCCCGCAGGCTTGTCCGCCGGGTGGTAGCGCTCAATCCCGGCGAGCATTCCACCGGCGCACCAGATCTTGACCTTGTCGCCCAGCTTGAGGCCCTCGAGCTTGGCCTGCTTCTCCTCGGGGACGCGGCACGCGAGCCGGCCTTCGGAGGACTGGACGACGATGGCACCGGCGCCGAGCTCGACCACCGGGCCCGAGGCTTCCTGCTTCGCGACGGCGGGCTTCTCGGGACGCTTGGCCCGCTCGCCGAGCCGCTCGAGCTTGACGAGCTGCGCCCGCCGGCCGCGATAGCGAACGCAGTGCATCCGCACTTTGTCGCCGGCCTTGAAGGCTTCCGCCTTGTCAGCCAGCCGCTCCGGCACGGCACAGGTCAGAACCGCGTCGCCGACCGCGTTCTCGACCGAGACCGCACGGGACGAAACGTTCACGATCGGGCCGGAGATCTTCAGCTCCCGCCCCTTGGCGACGCCGTCGCCCGCCTGCGCCGGGGCAACGGCGGCCAGCGCGACGGCGCACGTCAACAGAATCTTCCGCATGTGTGCTTCCTTCCTTGACAACACGTGACGCATAGTCATCGCCGTTACACGCTCTTCGGGCGATCCCCCGCGCGAGTGAAGGGCCGGAATCGGGGTACGGAGCGGCTGTGAGCAGGACGGTCACGGCAGCCGACTTCCTCCCCGCCCGGCGGTCGCTGTCGGCGCTGCGCGAGGCCGCACAGGACTGCCGCGGCTGCCCGCTCTGGCGCACCGGGACGCAGACGGTCTTCGGCGACGGCAGGAGAACCGCACGGTTACTGCTCGTCGGCGAGCAGCCCGGCGACCGCGAGGATCTGGAGGGCCGCCCGTTCGTCGGCCCGGCGGGACGGCTCCTCGACGAGGCGCTCGAGGAGGCCAGGATCGATCGCGTCGACGCCTACGTGACCAACGCCGTCAAGCACTTCAAGTGGGAGCCGCGTGGCAAGCGGCGGATCCACCAGAAACCAAGCGCCGGTGAGATCGCGGCGTGCCGCCCGTGGCTCGAGGCCGAGCTCGAGGTCGTCAAGCCGCACGTGCTCGTCTGCCTCGGCGCGACAGCCGCGCAGGCACTACTCGGCCGCGGCGTGCGCGTGACGAAGGATCGCGGCCGGCCGCTCGAGTCTGAGCTGGCGGCGGTCGCCTTCGTGACCGTGCACCCGTCCTCAATCCTGCGCGCACCGGACGGGGAGTCACGGCAGCGCGAGCGAGCCCTCTTCGTCGACGACCTCAGGGTCGCCGCTGCGGCGCTAGACGCCGTGCGGTCATGAGCTGACGGTTCCAGGCGCGTCGCTCGTGGTGCGGAGGCCGAGGGAACAGTATGGAATACGGGCCCTCGGCTGGAGCGCCGCGAGCGGCGCGAGGGAGCGCCGGAGGCCGGCTCCGCCGGCCGGGAGGCGATCCCGGCCTGGGGCCGTCAGTCGCCCCAGTCGAAGTCGCGGGACTTCGACCACAAGCCCGAATCCTCGGTCGGCTCGCCGGCGGGCGTGACGTGCTCGACGGACTCCTCGCCGGGCCAGGTCAGCGGGATCGAGTCGAGCGACACGGCCGGCTCGTCGCCGTCCATCGTCTCCTCGAGGCGGGCCTGCTCTTCGGTCTTGAACAGCGGGTGGTTGTTGAAAGGATCGTCGATGCGATAGCCCTCGAGCGGCATCGCGGGCTCGAGCTCGGCATTGCGGCGCTTCAGCTCGAGGTGGTCCTGGATCACGCGGGCGAACAGCGAAGGTGTCTCAACCGGCATAGGTGTCTCCGTGTCGGGGGTCGGGAAGGTCGTACGAGGGTCGCAGTCTAGCGGACGACCCGGAAATTTCACCTGCACTCGCCGCTTTTGCTACAAGCGAGTAACCGGATCGGTCCCGGCGTAAACACGATCCTTGCCGGCGCGCTTTGCCCGGTAGAGCGACTCGTCCGCAGCCTCGACGAGCTGCTGCACCGTGGTCGTGGCTGTCGACGTCGCGACGCCAAAGCTCGCGGTGACGTGCAACGGTGCGCCGTCGATGGAGAGGATCACCCGCTCCGCCAGCGCGGCCCTGATCCGCTCGGCCACCTGCGCGGCGCCTTCGAGGTCGGTCCCGGGCAGGATCACGGCGAACTCCTCGCCACCCCAGCGCGCGGCGGTGTCGATCTCACGGACGTTCTCGAGCAGCGTCGCTGCGAGGTCGCGCAGGACGACGTCACCGGTGGGATGCCCGAACCTGTCGTTCACCGCCTTGAAGTCGTCGACATCGGCCAGGATCAGCCCGACCGGCCCGCCGAGCCGCTCCGTGCGCGCGATCTCGCTCGCGAGCGCCTCGTCGGCCTGGCGGCGGTTCGCGAGACCCGTGAGCCCGTCGACGAGCGCCTGTCGCTCGACCATCCGGTGCAGCCGCGCATTCTCGAGCGCGACGACGGCCTGGCCGGCGAGCGACGCGGCGGTCATCCGCTCCTCGGCATCGAAGTCTTCCCCGACGAGCAGCAGGCGGCCGAAGCTGCGACGGCCGCTCGTCAACTCGAAGTCGAGCCGCTCCCCACCCGCGCCGACGTTCCCGGTCTCGACATACGAGCCGTCCTCGGCGATGACGACGCCACCGTCGGCCTGCGTCGCCTCGACGGCGGACTCGACGATGACGCGGCGAAGTTGCTCGGGGTCGAGCGCGGAGGCCAGCGCGTCGCCGAAGCGTGCGTTCGCCTCGCGCAGCCGGCGCCGCTCGTCCTCGAGGTCCTCCAACCGTCCTTCGAGTTGCGCGGCCATCTGGTTGAAGGCGCGTCCGAGCTGCGCGAACTCGTCGCGCCCGCGGACCGCGACGCGCTCCTCGAGCCGGCCGGCGGCGATCGAGTGCGCGGCGTCTGCCAGCCGGCCGAGCGCGCCGACGATCGAGCGTCCCGCCAGGTATGCGACGCAGGCGATCAGGAGCAGCGAGCCGACCAGGCCGACCAGCAGCCGCCCGAGCACGCTCTGCTTCTCGGCCGCGATCACCGAGCTGGGCGTGACCGCAGCGAGCATCAACGTGCTCTCCGGGACAAGCCGTGAGCCGATCGCCCGGTACTCGCGATCACCGATCAAGGATGTCTCGACGCGCCCCGGAACGAGCTGCGTCGTGCCGGAGACATCGGGCTCGGAGGCAGCGCCGACCTGCCGATCCTCGTCGACGAAGACCAGCTCGTCCGGCGACGAGAGACCCGAGCGCTCGTGCAACCGATCGGTGAGCTCGCGCGTCAGCGGCACCGACGCGATGATCAGCGCGGAGCGGTCGCCCGGACCGACGAGGGAGACGGTCGTCTCGGCCGCCCTCGCCGGGACCCGACCGACGGCGAATCCGTCGGGCGTCTCGACCCGCAACGGCGGCGACTTGGGCAGCAGCTCTTCGATCGCGGCCCGATCCCTGTCCGCGAGCGCTTGCTGGAACTCCGGGTCACTCCCGAGCCGCTGTGCAGCCGCTTCCGCGTTCTGGCGCTCGTCATCGAACGCTGCCAGCGCGGCATTGATACCGGCCTCGAGCCGCTCGTCGACGCTGCTCGTGACGCTGCGCTCGGCGACGGCGCTGAATCCCCAGAAGGCCGCGGCGAGCGGGACGACCGAGAGCGCCAGGAAGGTGCCGACCAGCTTGATCTTGAAGCTACCCAGCATGTTCGCCCTTCAGTTCCCCCGATTCGCTGCCGATACGTCTCGTGTAAGTGGTTTTCGGCAGGGAGGGGGAGTTCCATGAGATTGATATGTGCGCGCGCGCTCACGGTAGCGCTCGCGGTAGTCGGTGGGGCCGCCGCAATGGCCTTTCCGAAGCTGATCGTCGCCGAGGCGGTGCCGGAGGCGGGTCTGCCCACGATCACCGAGCGGGCGCCCAAGAGCGTCACCGTGATTCGGATCGGCTCCGCGCCTTCCGTGGCACGTCCGGCGGCGCCCCGCCGCGCTGCGCCGAAGCCGCGACGCGTCACCCCCGCCGCCGCTCCGGTCCTCACGTCCGTCGTCTCGGCGACGCCGCCGCCCGCGCCAGTGCGCCCCGCCCGCCGGGCTCCGACCGCACCGTCGCCGGCGCCTGCGAAGCCCCGCCCGGCTCCCACGCCCGTCCCCGCGCCGCGCCCGGCCCCTGCACCCACGCCTGCCCCCGCGCCGACTCCCGCTCCTGCTCCCGCCCCCGAGCCTGCGCCCACCCCCGAGCAGCCGGCCGAGGAGCCCGTCGCGAGCCCGGAGCCGGTCCGCACGCTTGCAGTCGTCGCGGAGGTCGATGAGATCGAGGAGGTCGCGCCGGCGGTCGAGAGACCGAAGCGCCAACGAAACAACGAGCCAAGCGCGCAGGGCGAGGAGGTCGTGCGGATGGTGATCGCTCTCCTCCAGATCCCGCCGATCACCGACGACCCCAAGCTCGGGTCGGACGAAGACGACGACGAGCATCCGGACGAGGACGAGCCGGAGAACGAGTCGTCGCACGACGATGACGATGACGATGACGACGACGAGAACGAGGACGAGGGCAAGCGCAGAAAGTCGTAGCGGCGGCAACTCGGCCGCATGTGCGAACATGGCGCCGTGCCTCGCTTCCGTCCCACCAGTCCGCTCGGCCTCGCTTTCGGCGCCTTCCATCTCTGGCGCAGACTCCCGCCCGCGCAGCGCAGGCAGGTGTTGCAGGCCGCTCGCGTCCACGGCCCCAAGGTCGCAGCCGCGGTCCTGGCCCGCCGTAAGTCGAAGCTCTAGCCGCTCCGGCCCAGGGCCTCGCGAACGATCCGGTCCTGTTCGACGCGGTGGGCGGTCGGATAGCCCTCGCTCGGGCTCGCCCGCCACGGCCGGCCCGCGTAGCCGACGTGAACGCCGTCGGGAGCCGCCGCTTCGAGGCGGTGGCGGATCGTCCGCCACGCGCCCATGTTCTGCGGTTCCTCCTGCGCCCAGACGAGCTCGCGGAGGTGCGGGTACGCCGCGGTCAGCGCCGCGGCGGGCTCGACCGGGAACGGGTAGAGCTGCTCGATCCGGGCGACCGCGACGGAGCCCGCGTGGGCACGTTCCTCGTGCCCCTGAATGTCGTAGTAGAGCTTGCCGGACGTGAGCACGAGCCTCGCGACCGCGTTCCGGTCGACGCCTGGATCGTCCAGCACCGGCTCGAACTGGCCCTCGGAGAGATCTGCGAGCGACGAGGAGGCCTGCTTCAGCCGCAGCAGCCCCTTGGGCGTCATCACGACCAGCGGGCGCGCAGTCGCGTCGAGTGCCTGGCGCCGGAGGAGATGGAAGTACTGAGCGGCAGTCGTCACGTTCGCGACGCGGATGTTCTCCTGCGCGGCGAGCTGGAGGAACCGCTCGAGCTTCGCGCTCGAGTGCTCGGGGCCGTTGCCCTCGTAGCCGTGCGGGAGCAGCAGCGTCAACCGTGACGTCTGGCCCCATTTCGAGAGGCCGGCGACGAGGAACTGATCGATCACGATCTGGGCGCCGTTGACGAAGTCGCCGTACTGCGCCTCCCAGAGCACGAGCGCGTCCGGCGCGGCGACCGCGTAGCCGTACTCGAAGCCGAGGCAGGCGTACTCGGAGAGCGGCGAGTTGTAGACCTCGAACGAGGCCCCCGCGTCGGGAAGTACCTGGATCGGAGCGTGCGTCTCGCCGGTGCGCTGGTCGTGCAGGACGGCGTGACGGTGGGAGAACGTGCCCCGTTCGGTGTCCTGGCCCGAGAGGCGAATCGGAATCCCCTCGACGAGCAGGCTCGCGAACGCGAGCGCCTCAGCCTGGCCCCAGTCGATCCCGCCTTCGACCATGCGCTCGCGCCGGCGCTCGAGCTGCTTCAGCAGCTTCTCGTTGCCCTCGAAGCCCTCCGGCACCTGGAGCAGCTGGTCGTTCAGCGTCTCGAGCCGTTCGGCCGGGACGGCGGTGACGACGGCACCGCCGGTGTCGGCCGGGATCCGCCCCTCCTTCGTCGGCCGCGGCTCGGCGAAGGACGCCTTCAGCTGGTCGTGCGCGGCGCGAAGCTCCTGCTGCGTCTGCTCGAAGAGCGCCTTCGCCTGTTCCTCGCTGAGCACGCCTTCGGCGACGAGTTGGGCGGCGTAGAGCTGGCCGACGGGCGGCTGCGCCGCGATCTGCGCGACCATCAGCGGCTGCGTGTACGCGGCTTCGTCCTGCTCGTTGTGCCCGAAGCGGCGATAGCCGACGAGATCGACGACGATGTCGTGGCCGAACTCCTGCCGGTAGGCGAGTGCGAGCCGCACCGCCGCGATCGCGGCCTCGGGGTCGTTCGCGTTCACGTGGATGATCGGGATGTCGAACCCCTTTGCGAGGTCGCTCGAGTAGCGCGTGGAGCGGCCCTCGTTCGGGTTCGTCGTGAAGCCGACCTGGTTGTTCGCGATCAGGTGAAGCGTGCCGCCCGTCGTGTAGCCGTCGAGGCTCGAGAGGTTGAGCGTCTCGGCGACGACGCCCTGGCCCGCGAACGACGCGTCGCCGTGGATCAGGATCGGCAGCGCAACGGAGGGGTCGTGGTTGCCGGCGCCGCTCGAGCGGTCTGTCTGCTCCGCCCGCGTCCAGCCCTCGACGACCGGGTCGACCGCCTCGAGATGGCTCGGGTTCGGCGCCAGCGTGATCGTCACCTCGCCCGAGGGGGTCTTCCGCGTCCCCGTCGCGGAGAGGTGGTACTTGACGTCGCCTGTTCCGCCCTCGTCGTTGACGACGACCGCATCGATCGTCCGCTCGCCCTCGAACTCGCGCAGGATCGACTCGTACGAGCGGCCGACCGTGTGCACGAGCACGTTCAGGCGGCCGCGGTGCGCCATCCCGATCACGACCTCGTGGGCACCCGCATCGGCGGCGAGCTCGATCGACTCGTCGAGCATCGGCATCATCGCATCGAGGCCCTCGAGCGAGAACTGCTTCTGGCCGAGGAAAGCCCGGCGCAGGTACTGCTCGAACCCCTCGGCGCGGGCGAGCGACCGTAGTAGGCGGATCCGTTCCTCGGGCGCGAGCGGCTGGCGGTAGCGGCTTGCCTCGATCGCCTGCCGCAGCCAGACGCGCTCCGCGTGATCGGAGAGATGCTCGATCTCGTAGGCCATCGTGCCGCTGTAGACCGCGCGCAGGTTCGGCAGCGCCTCCTTCAGCGTCTCGCCCGGAACGTGGACGCGCAGGAGCGTGGTGGGAATGCGCTCCTGCAACTCGGGTGTCAGCGGCGGGATCAGGCGCGTCTCGTCGAGCGCCGGGTCGCCGAGCGGCTCGGAGCCGAGCGGATCGAGGCGCGCAGCGAGGTGCCCGTGCATCCGGTGCGCCTTGACGAGCGCCATCGCCGCCGCGACACCGCCGAGCAGGGTCTCGTCGATGACGGCCGGCGCGGGCGCCTCCGCGGCGCGAGCAGGCGCCGCAGCCGAGGCTGCCGCGGCCTGGGCGGGATGGCCCTTCGCACCGTTCTCGCCCGCGAGCTTCTCCAGCAGCCGGAGCAGGCCGGGATGCGACGCGACGAGCTCGTTGTCGCCGCTCTCGAACAGCTCGCGCCACTCGGGCGGAACCGCGTCCGGGTTCTCCAGGTAGTCCTCGAGCAGGAGCCGGGCGTAGCCGGCGTTCGGCCCGTCGACGTCGTGGGCGCTCACAGACAGTGTTGTAGCAGCGCTAGTAGAGGGGATTCTTGGTCACGACCGCGATCGTCATCCCGGCCGTCCAGCAGACCACGCCCACGATCACGGCGTAGAAGGCGATCCGCTCGTTGCGAGCCGACATCCGGGCGGCGATCAGCGCGAGCAGGATCGCGAACGGGATGAGCCGGAGCGGCCGCCAGATCAGCCCGACCGCGCTCGCGAAGATCGACAGGGTCGCCAGGAAGCCGGCGACGGAGTCGGCCGTCGACCAGCGGTGCGCGTCGCTGCTCTCGTAGGAGCTCACGCGCGCACCCTACCGCGGGCGTAGCTGACGCGTTCCGGCCTGCCGATGTGTCCGCCGCCGCGCGGCCGGCGCGGGCCGCGCCGCCTCGAGTCGGCGCGTTGCCGCCGCCAGTCGCAGTCGGGCGACAGCGGCCGCAGGGGCGCCAATCGTCCGGCTCCTTCGAGCGGCTCCGGCTCGGCCCGGACCGCCCACCAGACGACCCAGCAGAGATAGACGACCGGGATCTTCAGGATCACGAGCATGAACACGAGCTCCCAGATCACGCCCAGAGTGTAACGGGAGGTGGGCGCGGGAACCCGCGGCGCCCACCTCCCGCTCCGACCTCGCTACGGGCTCTCCGTCCCGGCGTCGACGAAGACCGCTCGGCCCGTCTCCTTGCCCTTCGCTCCCTTCTCGCAGCGCGCGACCTTCACCCGCGGCTGGAGGAGGACGCTCTGCTGCGCCGCCTGATCCGGCGTCAGCGGCGGCTTCTGGCCGCCGAGCGCCGATCGCTTCACCTTCACGAGCTTTCCGTTGCACTTCAGCGCTTCGCCGTCCGGACCCGCCACGTACACCTCGTCGGCGGCCGGATCCGGCATGTGCGTCGGCTGCTCGTGACCGACGGAGGCGGCGTAGCCGACGCCCAGCACTGCAGCCAGCAGCCCCGCGGTCCCGAGCAATATGAGTCGCTTTCTCATTCCGCTACCCCCTTCACGACCAGAGCCACTCGTAGCCGGTTGCGAGCCACCCGCCGACCCAGCCGCCGTTGTAGACGAACGCCCCGCCCTGGAGCAGGTAGTAGCCGCCCCCGCAGCCGGTCGTGGAGCGGCCGACGTGCAGCTCGTAGCCTCCTCCGTAGGTCCACCCCTGCGTCCCGCAGACGAGCCACGCACCGACGTTCTGCCCCCACTTCCACGACTCCCAGCGGCCGGCCAGGTAGCCGGACGGCTTCGAGTTCCGGTAGCTGCAGTTCGCGACCGGGAAGTGGTACGGGGGCGTGTTCGTCAGCGACCGGACGATGAGGGTGTTGTACGAGTGCGCCTGCGACGTCCAGTTGGAGACGCATTGGTTCCCGTTGTCGTACACGTTCCCGGAATTGACCAGGGTGTGGGCCTCGGCTCCCCCCGCGCCCGCCAGCCAGGCGAGCGCCGGCAAGAGAGCGAGCGCTGCCCGCACCGAGAGCTTTCGCATCTCTCGACCTCCTGTTCGACGACACCCTCCACGCTAGGGACGGGTCTCGAACGGGTGGGAAACGGGACCGTGCCATCTTCGTCACGATTGCAAGTGATAGGCCGCGCCGCTAGATGTCCATTTCGGACAGGGTTACGGTCGTCGCGTGCCGGGGAAGACGACCTCGATGAGTCGCGAGACGCTCGCACCCATGCTCGAGGCCGGCGAGGAGGCGGGATGCCTCAACCTGTCCGAGTTCAGCGCCGCGATCCAGGATCTGGAGCTCGAGGACGAGGAGCTCGAGACGCTCTACCAAGAGCTCGAGGAGCGTGGGATCAGCCTCTCCGACGACTGCGGGCGCGCGACGACCACTGACGCCACCTACATCAATGGCGACCTCGCAGCGGCGACGACCGATTCGCTGCAGCTGTTCCTCAACGAGGCGGGCCGGTATCCGCTCCTGACCGCCGCCGAGGAGGTCGAGCTGGCGAAGAAGATCGAGCGCGGCGACGTCGCGGCGAAGAACCGGATGATCAACTCGAACCTTCGCCTCGTCGTCTCGATCGCGAAGAAGTACCAGGGGCATGGGCTCTCGCTGCTCGACCTGATCCAGGAGGGCGTGATCGGGCTGATTCGCGCCGTCGAGAAGTTCGACTGGCGGCGCGGCTACAAGTTCTCCACCTATGCGACGTGGTGGATCCGGCAGGCGGTGCAGCGCGGAGTCGCGAACAAGTCGCGCACGATCCGGATTCCCGTCCACATCGCCGACCGCGAGCAGAAGATCGGGCGGGCGGAGCGCGAGCTGATGGCCAAGCTCGGGCGCCCGCCGACCGACGAGGAGGTCTCAGCCGCCTCGAAGATCTCGATGAAGCACCTGAAAGAGGTTCGTCAGGCCGCGCGGGCGGTCACGAGCCTCGACAAGCCGCTGGGCGACGACAACGACGCGAGCATCGGCGACCTCGTCGGCGTCGCCGAGGGCGGAGTCGAGGAGGAGGTCGAGGTCAGCCTGACCGAGACCACGTTGCACAGGGCGCTCGAGACTCTGCCCGAGCGGGAACAGAACGTGCTCATGCTCCGCTACGGCCTCGGCCGCGAGGAGCCGCAGTCGCTGGAGGAGATCGGCCGGCGGCTCGGGATCACGCGCGAGCGCGTCCGCCAGATCGAGGCGACTGCGCTCGAGCGGCTTGCGGTGAGGCGCGAGATCGAAGCCCTCCGCTCGGCCGCCTGAACGGCACAAACAAGCCGAAAACGGAGCTAACACCGTCCTCACACAGGGCCGCTACCCTTGGCATCTCATATCATTTGCAAAGGAGATGCCCGTGAAACGAGTGACGCAGCTCTTCCTTGTCGCGGCCCTTGCAGCACTGCTTTCGCCGGCGGTCGCAAGCTCGGCGCCGCGCATGTATGTCGGCTTCCATGACGACGTTGCCTTCCGCTGGAACGATAACCGAGCCCAGGTGCTCGACCAGGCGCGTGGCGCCAACGCCACGATCGTGCGCACGCTGGTCGACTGGTCGAAGACTGCGCCGACGCGCCCGTCGAACGCGGCAAATCCCTTCGACCCGGCGTACCGGTTCTCCGACATCGACGAGCTCGTCCGCAACGCGCAGCAGCGCGGTCTCGAAGTGATCATCACGATCTGGGGCACGCCCAAGTGGGCGAACGGCGGCAAGACGCCGAACAACGTTCCCAGGAAGGTCAACGACCTGAAGAACTTCTCGCGTGCCGTCGCGGCGCGCTACTCCGGCCGCTACGCCCAGTATCCGTTCGTCGGCCGCTACTCGGTCTGGAACGAGTCGAACCTGCAGCTCTTCCTCTCGCCGCAATTCGACGCCAAGGGCCGCTCCGTCGGCCCACGGCTCTACGCGAAGATGTACGCGGCCGCCTACGCCGGACTCAAGGCGGGCAACTCGCGCGCCCAGGTCGCGATCGGCTCGACCTCGTCGCACGGGCGCGACAAGAAGCTGAACGGCAAGTCCGACACCCACTCGCCGGGCCGCTTCGCCCAGCTCGTCGCGGCAGCCAACCCGCGGCTCAAGTTCGCCGCCTGGGCACAGCACCCCTATCCGACGCCGCAGAACCTGAAGCCGACGCAGAAGGTGAAGTGGCCGAACGTGACGCTGTCGTCGCTCGCCCGCTTCGAGCGGTCGCTCGACAAGTGGTTCAAGCGCAAGGGCGTTCGGATCTGGATCACCGAGTTCGGCTACGAGACGAAGCCGGACGGCGAGCCGAAGGGCGTCTCGCGCGCTCAGCAGGCCGCCTATACGACCCAGGCGATCGCGCTCGCAAAGAAGGATCCGCGCGTCGACATGTTCGTCTGGTTCATCTTCCGGGACGACAAGACGAGCGTCTGGCAGAGCGGCCTGCTGACGAAGAGCGGTGCCGCGAAGCCCGCTCTCGCCCGCTTCCGCTCGGCCGCGAAGTCCGTCGACGCCAGGAACCCGCTGGTCAAGGTTCGCGGCGGGATCACGGCGCCGGCCGTCGCGGTGCCGCTGCGCGAGCTGGCGGCGAACCTGCGGTCGGGCGACACCGTCGGGATCAACTTCCGCGTCTTCCTGCGCGGCAAGCAGGTGGCGGCCGGCCAGCCGGCGACGAAGCTCGGCCCGGACGCGATCGCCCGCTTCCGGCTGGGGGGCTTCAAGCCCGCGAAGAAGTCGACCTATGTCGTCCGCCTCGACGCGAACACCGCCAACGGCGGCGCTGCCTCGCGCGAGCTGACGATCGTCGCTTCCTAAATTGGCGCGCGATGAGCATCCGCGAGAGCGGATGCTCATCGCGCCCAAAGACCCCTAAAGCGGCCGCTTCGCGGCCGGGAACCGTTGCAGCTTGGTGGCGCTCATCCCGCGGTCTACGATCGCGGGATGAGCGCCACCGTTCGCGTCGGCACGTGCTCGTGGGCCGACGAGACGCTGACGAAGGTCTGGTACCCGAAGAACGTCCGCTCGGGCGAGGCGCGGATCCGGCACTACGCGGAGCGCTTCGACACGGTCGAGGCGAACTCGACCTACTACCGCCTCCCGGACGCCGAGCTGGTCGCGAACTGGGCCGAGCGGACGCCGGACGACTTCACGATGCACGTGAAGGCGTTCGGGCTGATGACGCGTCATCCCGTCAAGCTCGAGTCGCTGCCGGAGGACCTGCGCGACGTGATGCCCGTCGACGCCCGCGGCCGGGTCGACCGGCCGCCACGGGAGCTCCGCGCGGAAGTGTTCCGCCGTTTCCACCGGGCGCTCGAGCCGCTGCGCGAGCGGGGCAAGCTCGGCGGCGTCCTACTCCAGTTCCCGTCCTACGTCGTCTACAAGCCGATCTCGCTCGACTATCTCGCCTGGGCGGTCGAGCAGCTCGACGGGGACGAGCCGCTCGTCGAGTTCCGCCACCGCAGCTGGCTCGACGAGGAGAACCGGGACAAGACGCTCGCCTTCCTCGAGTCGATCGGCGCGACCTACGTGATCGTCGACGCGCCGCGGACGGACGCGAAGAACCTCGTCCCGACGGTCGTCGGCAGGACGAGCAAGACCGCCTACGTCCGCTTCCACGGCCGCAACGCCGGGACGTGGAACAAGCGCACCGGCAGCGCGGCCGAGCGCTTCGACTACCTCTACTCGGAGGAGGAGCTCGAGGAGTGGGTCGGGCCACTGCGCGAGCTCGCCGGCGAGACGGAATCCGTCTACGCGATGTTCAACAACAACGGCCGCTCGGCGATGCCGGCGACCGGCCTCGAGGGCCTGGAGCCCGAGGAGGTCGCCGGCGATCCGGCCAAGGGCGAGGTCGCGCAGGCGCCTGCGAACGCGCTGATGCTGAAGCGGCTGCTCGCTAGCTGATTTTGACGAGCGTCTTCCCGCGGTTCTCGCCGCGGAGCATTCCCATGAAGGCCGCCGGTGCGTTCTCGAGCCCCTCGGTCACGTCCTCGCGGTAGTTGAGCTTGCCCTCGGCGAGCCAGCGGCCGAGGCGCTGCAGCCCCTCGGGGAAGCGGTGGGCGTAGTCGTAGATCAGGAACCCTTCCAGCCGCGCGCGGAAGACGATCAGGAAGCCCAGGTTGCGCGGCGCGAGCTCCGGCTCGGCGAGGTTGTACTGCGAGACCTGCCCACAGACCGGGACGCGCGCGCCCAGGGCGAGTCGCCGGAAGATCGTCTCGGAGAGGGCGCCGCCGACGTTGTCGAAGTAGACGTCGACGCCCTTCGGGCACGCCTCCTTCAGCCGGGCATTGACGTCGTCGCGCTTGTAGTCGATGCCGACGTCATAGCCGTAGAGGCCCGTCAGGTCGGCGACCTTCTCGGCGGAGCCGGCGAGCCCGACGACGGGGCCGCAGCCGGCGATCTTCGCGAGCTGGCCGACGATCTGGCCGACCGCACCGGACGCGGCCGAGACGACGACGGTGTCGCCCGGCTTGGCGTCGCCGACGTCGAAGAGGCCGAAGTAGGCGGTGAGGCCGGTCGCGCCGAGAACGTGCAGGGCCGTCTGCGGCGGCGCCAGGTCCGGATCGAGCTTGCGGAGAGCGCCGCCGCGGGCGACGGCGTAGTCCTGCCAGCCGAGCTGCCCGACGACGAGGTCGCCCGGCGCGAACCGCGGATCCTGGCTCTCGACGACCTCCCCCACGGCTTGCCCGGTCATCGGTTCGCCGACCTCGGTCGGCTTCGCGTACGAGCGCGCCGTGCTCATCCGCCCGCGCATGTACGGGTCGACCGAGAGCCACTGCGAGCGGACCAGTACCTCGCCGGGCCCCGGCGACGGGACGTCGCCCTCGACGAGCGCGAAGTCCGACTCCTTGGGAAAACCCTCGGGCCGCGCCGCCAATGTGATCTGCCGGTTCACCACGGCAAAGACCTTCTCACACGGCGCTCGACCTTGAACGGGAGCGAAGCGACCCTTCAAGGGGTCTTCGCGCGTCACAAATCTGCTTCCGCAGATTTGTGACCTGCGCCAACAATGGAGCCAGCCGGGCTCGAACCGGCGACCTTCTGGCTGCCAGCCAGACGCTCTCCCAGCTGAGCTATGGCCCCTGGGACTCGGAGATTGTAGCTAGGCCGTCGCCGCTTCGACGTCGACGGCGGGCACGTCGCCCCAGAGGTCCTCGAGCCGGTAGAAGGCACGTGTCTCGGGGGTGAAGATGTGGAGGACGACGTCGAGGTAGTCGGCGACGATCCACTCCGCCTCCGTTGCCCCGTCCACCGCGCGCGGCAGCACCTTGCCGTCCTGCTTCAGCTGCCCGTGCACCTCGTCGAAGATCGCCTTCGTCTGGCGGGGGTTGCGGCCGGTCGCGAGCACGAAGAAGTCCGTGTAGACGCACACGGGCCTCATGTCGAGAATGACGACGTCTTCTGCCAGCTTCTCGCTCGCGAGAGCGGCGATCCGGCGTGCTTGTTCGAGCGAAGTCAGAGCTTTCAGTGTAGCCGCGAAACCCGGACGTCAACCGCTCCCATAGAGGGCGTGCTCGGCAATGTATTGCGCCACCGCGGGCGCAACGAGGCCGTCGAGCGGCTCGCCGGCACTCGCACGCCGGCGAATCTCCGAGGAGGAAACCGGATGTGGCTCGAGCTCGAAGATCTGAATGCGCGGCGAGGCGGTCGCCGGCGTGTAACCCGGGCGCGTGGCGACGCCGAGCCGCGCCAGCTGCAGCACCCGCTCGGGGGTCTTCCAGGTCGGGAATGCGACCAGCTCGTCGGCCCCGATCAGGAAGATCGGGTCGTCGTAGCCGGCCGCTTCGAGCGCGTCGACGGTGTAGCGGTGCTCCTCCAGCTCGACCGCGGCGTCGAGCTTCGCGAACGCAAGCCGCGCCATAGCGAGGCGGTCGGCGGCGGGGGCTTCGGAGGGCTTGTGCGCCGCGTCGGCGACGACGCTGACGTGCAGCTCGTCGATGCCGAAGCGCTCGACCGCCGCCCGCGCAAGCGCGACGTGGCCGAGGTGCGGCGGGTCGAAGCGGCCGCCGAGGATGCCGACTGTTGGCATTACTGCCATTCCAGCGTCTCCTCGCCGATCTCGACCTCCTGGCCCTTGCGGGCGCCGGCGGCCTTCAGCACCGCCTCGAGCTCCTCGCCCTCGGGTGCCTCGCCGATGATCCGGAAGCCGCGATCGGTGCGGTAGATCCTGTACGTCCGGCGTGCGGGCGGCTGCGGCCGGTACTCAAGGAAGTCCGGCAGCTCCGGCGCTTCCTCGAAGACAGGTTCCGGCGCGGCCGGGCAGAGCCGGAAGAGGGCGAGCTCGAGCTCTCGGATTCCGGCGCCGGTCGCGCACGAGACGGGAAAGACGCCGACGATCCGCTCGTCCTCACCCGGGAAGACCGGCAGCTCGGAGAGCAGGTCGATCTTGTTCAGCACGATCGCCTGCGGGCGCTCGTCCAGGCCGGCGCCGTAGAGCGACAGCTCCGTGTCGATCGTGCGGAAGCGCTCCTCGACGTCCTCCTCGGACGAGTCGATCACGTGCAGGAGCAGCCGGGCACGCTCGAGGTGGGCGAGGAACTCGTGGCCGAGGCCGATCCCTTCGCTGGCGCCCTCGATCAGGCCGGGGATGTCCGCGACCGTGAGCTGGCCGCCTTCCGGCGACTCGACCGTCCCGAGCACGGGCGCCAGCGTCGTGAACGGGTAGTCGGCGACCTTCGGCTTCGCGTTCGAGAGCCGGCGCAAGAGCGACGACTTGCCCGCGTTCGGCAGGCCCGCCATCGCCGCGTCGGCCAGCAGCTTCAGCCGCAGCTCGACGTCAGCCTCACCGGCGGGCTCCCCCACCTCGGCGAAGCGCGGCGTCTGGCGGACCGGCGTCGCGAAGCGTGCGTTGCCGCGGCCGCCCTGGCCGCCGCGTGCGAGGACGACGCGCGCATCCGGACGCGCGAGATCGGCGATCAGCTCGCCCTCAGGCCCGTACGCCTGCGTGCCGACCGGGACTGCGAGCTCGATCGTGGCGCCGTCGGCGCCGTGCTTGCGCGCGCCGCGGCCCGGCTCGCCGCGGCCGGCTCTGAACGTCGTCTTCGCGCGGAAGAAGGAGAGGTCGCGCAGGCTGTCGTCAGCGACGAGGACGACATCGCCGCCACGGCCGCCGTCACCGCCGTCGGGCCCGCCCTTGGGCACGTGCTTCTCGCGCCGGAAGCTCAGGCCTCCGTCGCCGCCACGGCCGGCAAGGACGACGATGCGGGCGCGGTCGTGAAACACCGAGCTAGCTTAGTAACAGTCTGTTACTTGGAAGGCGTGCCGCGCCGGAGCGGCAGCGTGCGACCTTGCAACAGTCTGTTACTTGGCGTCGGTCGTCTCGGCGGTCTCGGCGACCGAGATGAAGCGCTTCTCGCCCGAGGTGCGGAACTCGACCGTGCCCTCGCGCTTGGCGAAGATCGTGTCGTCGCGGCCGATGCCGACACCCGCGCCGGGGCGGAACCGCGTCCCGCGCTGGCGGACGATGATCATGCCGGCCTTCACCTTCTGGCCGGCGAAGATCTTGACGCCGAGGCGCTTCGAGTTCGAGTCGCGGCCGTTCCGGGAGGAACCGAGGCCTTTCTTGTGCGCCATTAGTCGCTCTCCTTCTCTGCCAGGGCCGACTCGATCGCGGCCACTGCGCCCTTGCGCTTGCCGTGCGCCTGCTCGTACTCGAGCGCGGCCTCGAGCATGGGGCGGTTCCACTCGGCCGACTGCTGCTTGATCTGGGCGACGGTCAAATCCTCATAGCCGGACGGCATCCCCTTGACGTGATCGTCGGCGGCAGGTGCCGTGGCCGCCGCCTTCTCGGCCTTCTTGGCCGGCGCCGGATCGCTCTTCTTCGCAGCTGCCTTCTTGGCGCCGCCGATCGACTCGATCCTGATCTCCGACAGGCTGGCGCGGAAGCCGGTGTGCTTCTTGTAGCCGTTCTTCGGCCGGTACTTGCCGATCCGGATCTTGTCGCCCTTGACGTCGGCGACCACGCTCGCCGTCACCGTCGCGCTCGGCGAGAGATCGGTGTCGCCGTTGCCGCCGATCAGCAGCACGGTCGGCTGGAACGTGTTCCCGGCGCCGTGCTTGAGCCGGTCGACGAGCAGCGTCTCGCCCTCGCGGACGCGGTACTGCTTTCCTCCGACGGAGATGATCGCGTAAGTGTTCATAAGCGCAGAAAAACGCGGGTGGGACCCGCGAGCGGTGAGATTGTAGCGACTAGCGGTCCAAGTCGTCGAGCCATTCCGACATGGGCACGTACTCGTCGGAGCCAGCCTCGGCGCCGTTGTCGGACGCAACGGCCGGCGATTCCTCGGCCGTCTGAACCGGCTCGGTCCCGTTCTCGGCTGCTGCCGCAGGCTTCTTCCGGCTGCGGCCGCCGCGCGAGCCGCGGCGCGTCTTCTTCTTCGCCGGAGCGGCTGGCTCGTCGCCGCCCGTCTCTACGGCAACGGCCGCGGCGACCTGCTCGGCCGCCTCATCGTCGCCTTCCTCGGCGCTCGGCTTCGGCTTCGGCTTCGGCGTGCGCTTTCGTGCCGGCTTCGGGGTCTCGTCGCCGAGCTCGAAGTCGGGGACGTGAATGCGCGGTGCGGCAGGAGCCGCCGTCTCGGCCTCTGCTTCCGGCTCGGCAGCCTCGGCGGACTCGCCTTCCTCAGTTGCGACGGCCGGCTTCTTCTTCCGGTTGCGGCCGCCGCGCGAGCCGCGGCGGGTCTTCTTCTTCGCGGGAGCACCCTCGGCGCCGTCGGCCGCGGCCTCGATCGCCTCCTCCGGCTCGTCCTCGGGCTCGGCGTCCGTCTCGGCGTCCTCGACCTCCGCCTCACCGACCTCGAGCTCCTCGGCCTCGGCCTCGGTCTCTTCGACCTCCGCCGCCTTCTTGGCGCGGCTCGGGGCCCGCGTCGGCTTCTCGGCCTCGCTCTCGAACGTGATCGGCTCGGCGGGCGCCTCGACGCCGTTCAGCGCCGTTGCGTAGGCGACGCCATCGAGCACACGCTCGACGCGTACCTTGGCCTTCTTGCCGACGAGCTTCGCTGCGCCGCCGACGACGACGTCGATGCCGTCGAGCTTGCCGACCGCGGAACCGGCATCGTGCTTGTCCAGCTCGACCAGCTTCAGGTCGACCTCGGTGCCCTCGGCGATCGGAGTCGGCGGCTGCAGGTCGACGAGCTTGCCCTCGGCGAGGACGGCGGCATGGTCGGCGTGCGCTCCCTCCTTCGGAGCGAGGAAGAACCGCTTCTTCGACGCCTCCTCGATCTCGGCGAGGCGCGCGCCACCCTTGCCGAGCAGGAGCGACATCGTCTTCGGATTGACCTCGACCTGGAACGCCTGGGCGCGGGAGCCGGAGGCGAGCGTCCGCAGCCGCCGCTCCACCTCGAGCGCGGCCGACGCCTCGGAGACGACAATCCCGTCGCCGGCGCAGGTCGGGCACTTCCTGGTCAGGATCTCGCGCGGCCCGTCGGTGACGTTCTGGCGCGTCATCTCGACGAGGCCGAGCGGAGAGATCTCGACGACGTACGTCTTCGTCCGGTCGCGCTCGAGCTCGGTGCGAAGCGCCTCCTCGACGGTCGCCCGGTTCTTCGGGTTCGCCATGTCGATGAAGTCGATGACGATGATCCCGCCGATGTCGCGCAGCCGCAGCTGGCGCACGACCTCCTTGACGGCCTCGAGGTTGTTCTTCGTGATCGTGTCCTCGAGCCGGCCGGTCGAGTTCTTCGAGCGCGAGCCGACGAAGCGGCCCGTGTTGACGTCGACGACGGTGAACGCCTCGGCGTAGTCGAAGATCAGATAGCCGCCGGAGGGCAGGTCGACGCGCCGGTTCAGGGTCGAGCGGATCTCGGCGTCGACGCCCGTCCCCTCGAAGAGCGGCGTCTTCTCCTTGTAGCGGTGGACGCGCTCGAGCATGTGCGGCGAGGTCTTCTTCAAGTAGCCGACGATCCGCTTGTAGGTGCGCTCGTGGTCGATCTGGGCGCTCTCGAAGTCGCCGGCGAAGAGATCGCGGACGATCCGCAGCGGCAGCTCGGCCTCCTGGTAGACGAGCGAGGGCGCCTTCGCGGTCTTGGCGCGCGCCTGGATCGTCTTCCAGAGCCGCTGCAGGAAGACGAGGTCGCGCTCGACGTCCTCGGCCGAGGCGCCCTCCGCCGCGGTGCGGACGATGACGCCGCCCTCCTTGACGTCGAGCTTCTTGATGACATCCTTCAGGCGCGTGCGCTCGGCGTCGTCGAGCCGGCGCGAGACGCCCAGGCCCTCGCCCTGCGGGACGAAGACGAGGAAGCGGCCGGGGAGCGAGATCTCGGTCGTCAGCCGCGCGCCCTTCGTCTTCATCGGGTCCTTGACCGCCTGGACGAGGATCTGCTGGCCGCGGGCGATCAGGTCGGTGATCTTCTTGCCGTGCCGCTTGCCCTCGAGCTCGGGCACGACGATCTCGTCGACGTAGAGGAAGCCGTTCTTCTCGAGGCCGATCTCGACGAAGGCAGCCTCCATCCCGGGCAGGACGTTGTCGACGGTGCCGAGGTAGATGTTCCCGGCGATCGAGCGGCGCTCGGGCCGCTCGAGGTAGACCTCGGCGACGCGGTCGTCCTCGAGGATGGCGACGCGCTG
>DATMEO010000013.1:0-12696 GCA_035556515.1 Gaiellaceae bacterium | reverse complement strand
GGCGGCCGAGATCGGCGGCGAGCCGGTCGCGCACGACGTTCGCAGCCTCGAGTCGTGGGAACGGCTGCTGCTGGCTGCGGGCGACGTCGACGTCCTCGTCAACAACGCCGCACGCACCGAGATCCGCTCCTTCTGGGAGATCGACGTCGAGGAGTGGGACGACGTGCTCGCGACCAACCTGCGCGGCACCTACCTCGGCATCCGCGTCGTCGGCGCGCAGATGCGCGACCACGGCGCCGGCCGAATCGTCAATCTCACCTCGATTGCCGGCCAGGCCGGCCGGGCGGTGACGGGCGTGCACTACGCGACGTCGAAGGCGGCGATCATCTCGCTGACGCGGCACGCCGCGGGGGAGCTCGCGGGCTCCGGGGTGACCGTGAACGCGATCGCGCCCGCCGCGATCGACGGGCCGATGGTCGCGTCGGTGGCGCCCGAGCGGATCGAGGCGATGCTGAAGACGATCCCGGTCGGGCGGCTGGGACGGCCGGAGGAAGTGGCGGCTGCTGTCGCCTACCTCGCGTCCGAAGCCGCTGCTTTCGTCACCGGCACGACCCTCGACGTCAACGGCGGGATGCTGATGCGATGAGGACGCACGCGGCCGTCATGCACGAGCCCGGCACGCTCGTGCTCGAGGAGCTCGACGTCGAGGAGCCGCTCCCCGGCGAAGTCGTCGTCCGGATGAACGCAGTCGGCGTCTGCGGCACCGATCTCCACTCCTACAAGGGCGAGTGGGACCGGCCGACGCCGATCGTGCTCGGGCACGAGGGCGCGGGGCTCGTCGAAGCGGTGGGCGCGGAGGTCGCGGGGCTACGCGAGGGAGACCGGGTCGTCCTCTCCTGGGCGCCTGCCTGCGGCGAGTGCGGCCCCTGCCGCCGTGGGCGGCCGGCCGCGTGCGGGCCGCTCTCGTCCGCGATCGGGCGCGGGACCCTGCTCGGGGGCCGCACCGGTCTCTCGCTGAACGGCGAGACCGTCTTCCGCGGCACCGCCACGGGAGCGCTCGCCGAGCGAGTCGTGGTCGACGCGGCGGCCGCGATGCCGTTCGGCGACGCCGTGCCCGTCGAGCAGGCGGCGCTGCTCGGCTGCGCCGCGCTCACAGGAGTCGGCGCGGTGCTCAACGCCGCGAGGCCGGAGCCCGGCTTCACGGCGCTCGTGATCGGCGCAGGCGGTGTCGGCCAGTTCGTCGTCCAGGGAGCAAGGATCGCGGGCGCGGCCGAGGTCCTGGTCGTCGACCCGGTCGAGGGTCGGCGCGACCAGGCGCTCGCGCTCGGCGCAACCCGCGCCTGTGCGCCGGACGACGTGCGCGAGGCGATGAGCGAGCTCGATCCGGAGGGCGTCGACTACGCCTTCGACGCGGTCGGCGCGCCCGCGACGACGAAGCTCGCGCTCCGCTGGACGCGCGGCGGCGGTACCGCGGTTGTCGTCGGCCTTCCGGCAGGCGGCGAGAAGCTCGAGCTCGATCCATTCGAGTTCTCGAACCGCGAGAAGACGCTGACCGGGACGATCTACGGCTCCGAGGATCCAGCCGTCGCGCTGCCGCAGCTGCTAGAGCTCGTCGCCGCCGGTCGGCTCGAGCTCGCGAGCCTCGTCGGCCCATCCTTTCCGCTCGAGCAGGCAGACGCGGCGTTCCAGGCCAGCCTCGCCGGCGAGCCCGGCCGCGTGCTCGTCGTTCCGTAGGATCGGGACGTGGACTTCGGCGACAACATCTGGGACGTCGACTGGGACGAGCCGGACGAGTACGAGGCCGAAGCCGAGCGGGCCGGCTTCGGCGGCGTCCGGGGCAAGCGGCTGCGGCGCCAACTCGGGGCGGCCCTCTCGTCGGCGGTTTGGGAGCTCGACCCGGGCGCCACCCAGGCGCCGTACCACTTCCATCACGGCGGCGAGGAGCTGCTGATCGTGCTGCGAGGGACGCCGACGCTCCGGTCACCGGAGGGGGAGCGCGAGCTGAAGGAGGGAGAGGTCGTCCACTTCCCGCGCGGCCCGGAAGGCGCGCACCAGGTCAGCAACCGCTCCGGTGAGCTCGTCCGGTACGTGCTCGCCGCGTCGCAGGGGACACCGGAGATCATCGAGTATCCGGACAGCGGCAAGATCGCGGCGATGGCCCGCACCGAGACGTCCGCCGGCGGCCCGCTCTTCACGATCAACCGCCTGGCCGACGCGGTCGACTACTACGACGGCGAGTCGGCCTAGGAGGACAAAAGCCTAGGAGGACAAACGGCGGCGAGCGTCCGGCCAAGCGCTCGGCACTTTGTGTTCCTGTAACACAATCCCTCCCAGCCCGCGCGGGAGCGCCGCTCGCGGGGTTTGTGTGACAGGATCACAAGCGTTCGAGCGAGCGTCGGCTCTAGGCCGCCGCGGGCAGCGACTCGCGCAGGAAGCGGAGGAGGTTGCCGGCGAGCAGGCCGTCGAGCTGCTCGCCGCCCCAGCCGCGCTCGCGCAGCCCCTCGACCAGCGCCGGGTACTCCTCAGGGCCGGACAGCCCCGCGATCGTCGTTCCCTCCGCGAGCCCTGGCGGCATCAGGCCGTCGGGCGGCGCCGGGGCGGGCATCAGCTCGTGCAGCCGCTTCGTCCAGTCGCCGCCGAGGCAGAGGCGCTCGGGCCCGATCACCGACGCCGCGTGGTCGAGGTGGTCGACCACTCGCGAGATCGTCGGCGTGACGGGATCGATCGTCAGCGGGTGCAACATCAGGCCGAAGACGCCGTCCCGCGCGGCGAGCGCCCGCAGCTGCTCGTCGCTGAGGTTGCGCGGCGTCTCGTTGACGGCGCGGCAGCCGGCATGGGTGACGCAAAGGCGGCCCTCGTACGACTCGACGCACTCGTCGAAGAGCTGAAGCGAGGCGTGGGCGAGATCGAGGATCACGCCCAGCTCGGCGAAGCGCGCCACCAGCCTGCGACCGAGCCCCGAGAGGCCGCCATCGTCGGCCGCGCCGTCCGCGAACGGGTTCCGCCGATTCCAGGTCAGTCCGGCCATCCGCAGTCCGAGCTCCCAGAAGAGATCCGCCGTCGCGACCTCGTAACCGAACGGCTCAACGCCCTCCAGGGCGAGCATCAGTCCGATCCGCTCGCGGCGCTCGACCGCCTCGAGGTCGGCGCGCGTGCGCACGGCGACGAGGCGATCCGGGCTCTCGGCGAGCGCGTGCTGGAGCGCCGTCACCTGGCGCAGCGCCTCGCGCAGCGATCCCTCCGGCTGCAGCTCCAGGTCGACGAAGACGGGGCAGACCTGAAGCCCAACGCCGCCCGCTTCGAGCAGCGGCAGCCACGTCCGCGCGAACACGTCCGTCTCGCCCAGCCGGTGCTCGCGGTGGGCGAGCTCGAGCAGGATGTCCACGTGGGCGTCGGCGATCACGGCGCGTCTATCCTCTCAGCGATGACCGCCGTCGCTTCCGCAGAGACGTTCGCCGTCACGAATCCCGCCACGGGCGAGGTGCTCGAGCGCGTGTCCCGGCACGGCGTCGAGGAGACGCGTGCGGCGATCGCTGCCGCCGAGCGCGCCTATCCGGCCTGGCGGGCGCGGACCGCCAAGGAGCGTGCCAGCGTGCTTCGTCGTCTCTCCGACCTGATGCTCGAGCGGCAAGAGGAGCTCGCGCGGTTGCTCACAGGCGAGCAGGGGAAGCCGCTCGCCGAAGCGCGTGGCGAGATCGGGTACGCGGCCTCCTTCTTCGAGTGGTTCGGCGAGGAAGCGAAGCGGGTCTACGGCGACACGATCCCGGCGCACCAGCCCGACAAGCGGATCGTCGTCCTGAAGGAGCCGATCGGCGTCACCGCCGGGATCACACCCTGGAACTTCCCCGCCGCGATGATCACGCGCAAGGCGGCGCCCGCGCTCGCGGCCGGCTGCACGATCGTGATCAAGCCCGCCGAGCAGACTCCGTTGACCGCGCTCGCGCTCGCCGATCTCGCCGCCGAGGCGGGCGTCCCCGACGGAGTGCTCCAGGTCGTCACCGGCGACGCCGAGGACGCGCCCGTAATCGGCGGCGAGCTGACGTCGAACCCGGTCGTGCGCAAGCTCTCCTTCACCGGCTCGACCGAGATCGGGAAGCTGCTCATGGCGCAGTGCGCGGGCACCGTCAAGAAGGTCTCGCTCGAGCTCGGCGGTAACGCGCCTTTCGTCGTCTTCGACGACGCCGACCTCGACGCTGCGGTCGAGGGCGCGATCCTGTGCAAGTTCCGCAACTCCGGCCAGACCTGCGTCTCGGCGAACCGGATCCTCGTCCAGGACACCGTCCACGACGAGTTCGTGTCGCGCTTCGAGGCCGCCGTTGGCCGGCTCGTCGTCGGCAACGGGCTCGACGACGGCACGCAGGTCGGCCCGCTGATCGACGAGGGCGCGGTCGAGAAGGTCGAGCGCCACGTCGCCGACGCAACAGGCTCCGGCGCCGAGCTCGTGCGCGGCGGCCGCCGGCTCGAGGGGACGTTCTTCCAGCCGACGGTGCTCACGGGCGTCGACGGCTCGATGGCGATGACGCGCGAGGAGACGTTCGGACCCGTCGCCGGGATCCAGCGTTTCGCCGCTGAGGGAGAGGCGATCCGCCTCGCCAACGACACTCCGTACGGGCTCGCCGCGTACTTCTACAGCCAGAGCCTGAGCCGTGTCTGGCGCGTCTCGGAAGGGCTCGAGTACGGGATCCTCGGCGTCAACACCGGAATCATCTCGACCGAGGTGGCGCCCTTCGGCGGCATGAAGGAGTCGGGGATCGGCCGCGAGGGCTCGAAATACGGGATCGACGACTGGCTCGAGCTGAAGTACGTCTGCCTCGGCATATGACCTCGCTCTCCCTGTATGAAGACCTGCTCGCGCCGGGCGAGAAGATCCGGCTGCCGGCTGGCGGCCGCATGGTCTACGTCGCCTCCGGCGAGCTCGCCTCGCTGCACGCGGGCACGGCGGCGTTCGGCGACGACGAGGCAGAGCTCGCGGCCGGCGCCGACGGCGCCACCGTCCTCCGCTGGGAGCTGACGGAGTGGTCGGTCGAGGACGCGAAGCTCTCGGCGCACGTCGAGCTTGACCCCTGGGCCGACTACGCGATGCGCTGCGAGCGCGACGGCGGCCCGGCCGAGGGGCCTGGCATCGGCTGCGTCCTCCGTGGTGAGCTCTCGGTCGACGGCGAGACCGTGCAGCCGTTCGGCGCCTTCGTCGAGCCTGCCGAGGTCGCGGGCCGCGGCTCGTTCGTCCGCGTCGTCCTCGTCCGTGCCGAGGACTCGAACGGCGACGCGCTGGCACAGGGCGCAATCCACCTCTGATGCTCCGCACCGGCGGCAAGGTGCTGGTCGACCAGCTGGCCCTGCACGGCGCCGAGCTGGCCTTCTGCGTGCCGGGCGAGAGCTATCTGGCGGTGCTCGATGCGCTCTACGACGCCCCGATCCGGCTCGTCACCTGCCGCCACGAGGCCGCCGCGGCGAACATGGCCGAGGCGTACGGCAAGCTCACGGGCCGCCCGGGTATCTGCCTCGTCACGCGCGGCCCCGGCGCCACGCACGCCTCGATCGGCGTCCACACCGCCTACCAGGACTCGACACCGCTGATCCTCCTGATCGGCCAGGTCGGCCGCGACATGCTCGAGCGCGAGGCGTTCCAGGAAATCGACTACCGCCGCATGTTCAACTCGATGGCGAAGTGGGTGGCGCAGATCGAGAGCGCCGAGCGGATTCCCGAGCTGCTCGCGCGCGCCTTCTCGGTCGCGACGGCGGGGAGGCCGGGGCCGGTCGTGCTCGCGCTGCCCGAGGACATGCTCGTCGACGAGGTCGACGTCGCCGATCCCGGCCCGTACCGACCCGTGCACACGCATCCGGGCCGGGACGAGCTCGAACGCCTCCGCGAGCTCCTCGACGGTTGCGAGCGTCCGCTCGTGATCGTCGGCGGCGGCAAGTGGAACGCTCAGGCGGCCGAGGACATGGTCGCGTTCTGCGAGGCGAACGAGTTGCCGGTCGCGACCTCCTTCCGCCGCCAGGACTACGTCGACAACGGCTCGCACGTCTTCGTCGGCCACGTCGGCGTCGGCATCGATCCGGCGCTCGCGACCCGGGTCACCGAGGCCGACCTGCTGCTCGTCGTCGGCCCGCGCCTCGGCGAGATGACGACGGGCGGTTACACGCTGGTCGAGCCGCCGCTGCCGAAGCAGACGCTCGTCCACGTCCACGCCGGTGCGGAGGAGCTCGGCCGGGTCTACCAGCCCACGCTCGCGATCCACGCCGGCTCGCCCGAGTTCGCGGCCGCCGCGAGAGGGCTTAGTGTTTCGGAAACACAAGGCTCGGCTCGTCGCGCCTGGGTCGAGGCCGCCCGCGCCGACCACCTGACGACGCTCGAGCCCGTGGCGTCGCCCGGAGCGCTGAACCTGAGCGAGGTGATGGCGGTCCTGCGCGAGCGCCTGCCCGCGGACGCGATCATCTGCAACGGCGCGGGCAACTTCGCCACCTGGCCGCACCGCTTCTGGCCGTTCACGCGCTTCCGCACGCAGCTCGCGCCGACGAGCGGGGCGATGGGATATGGCGTCCCGGCCGCGATCGCCGCGAAGATCATCCACCCCGACCGGACTGTCGTCGGGTTCGTCGGCGACGGCGACTTCCTGATGAGCGGGCAGGAGCTTGCGACCGCGGTGCAGGAGCGCGCCGAGGTGCTCTTCCTCGTGGTCGACAACGGCATGTTCGGCACGATCCGCATGCACCAGGAGCGCGAGTACCCTGGGCGCGTGATCGGCACGAGCCTCACCAACCCCGACTTCGCAGCCTTCGCGGCTTCGTTTGGCGTCCACGCCGCGAGAGTCGAGCGGACGGAGGAGTTCGCGCCGGCGCTCGAGCAGGCGCTGGCCGTGGGCGGCCCGGCGCTGCTGCATCTCCTCGTCGACCCCGAGGCGATCACTCCTCACACAACTCTTACGGCCGTCCGAGAGGGCACGGCCGCCCGCGAGCGAACGGAGACCGTATGAGACTGCTGCCTGCAATCGCCCTGGCCGCGCTCGCGCTCGCCGGCTGTGGCTCGGAGGACGCCGACGAGGCGGGATCGTCGCTGCCCACGACCACGGAAGCCGTGACGGACACGCAACCGGCGACGACCGAGACCGAGACCGAGACTGAGACACAGACCGACACGGGGACGGAGACCGGGGGCGAGTGCTCGACCTCCGGGCTGCGGCTGACGCTGCCCGACCAGGACCTCCCGGCCGCCGTCGCGGACGTCCGCAAGCGCGTCTTCGACGCCGCGATCGCGTGCGATTACGACACGCTCGAGCAGATCGCGCTGGAAAAAGGCGCAGGCTTCACGTTCAGCTACGGGGGCGGCACGGATGCGTCCGACTACTGGCGAGACGTCGAGGAGAGCTCCTCCGAGCAGCCGAAGCCGATGCGCGCCCTGGCGACGATCCTGACGCTGCCTTTCACGCGCAACGAGTCGGGCTCCTACGCGTGGCCCACCGCGTACAACGAGAATCCGACCGATGAGGCGTGGCGGGATCTGGTGTACGCCGGGCTCTACACGGCGGAGGAGGTCGAGCTGATGCAGACGCAGGGCACGGGCTACCTCGGCTACCGCACCGCGATCACCGCGGACGGCGACTGGCAATTCTTCGTCGCCGGCGACTGAGCGCTAGAAATACTTCACGAGCCGCGCGCCGTGGCCGCACTCGCGGTGCTTGACGCCGCAGCGGCGGCAGGTCCAGTGCTCCCAGACGATCCACTTCAGGTGCTGGAGCTCGAGCGCGATCAGCGCGATGCACCAGAGCAGGACCTGTCCGTCGTTCATCTCCCTAGCTTGTCGGCCTTGGCCGGGGCTGCGCAATGGGCCGCCCGGCTCGTTCTTGGGGCCGAAGGTCCTAGTCATTGCGGAAGAGATGGGCGAATCAAGGCGGCCCGGGTAGGGTTGCTTGCGTGTTCCGCTTGACGGTTGTCGGCCTCTGGCTCGCGCTGGCGGTAGCGGCCGCCGCCGGCGGAGTGCAGAGAGCCTTGCCCAGGCCGCTGACGGAGCCCGTGACGCTCCGGTGCGACCCACCACTTGTGACGGCGGTCGACGAGTTCGTTCCCCGATCCCTCATGGTCATTCGTGCTGTGCGGGCGACAAGGCCGCTTGGTGTCCTCGTTCGGACGAACGGTCAAACTCAGTACGCATGGATGGACGCTGGGGGCTTCTTGGGTGGGACGCCGCCGGTCTGTGCGGAGTCGGTTCTACCGAAGTCACTTCCCCGCGCGAAACTTGTCAGGCTGACGAGGTTGAGCCTCGTCTGCGTCGTCCCTGGCCGACGGCTTCTGGTTCACGCGGCGAGGCGTGGCGGCACGAACTTCCTGACGCTGCGGGCGCTGCCCCATGGACAGCTGCTTCTTCACGTCCAACTCCGCGGCAGGACGATGCGCGCCTACGCTTCCCAGTACGCAGTTCGGCTCTGCGAGCTCGACGCTTAGCGACTCGCCGCGCGTCGGTCGAACTCGTTGGTCTAGTCGATCCGCTCGTACGCCGGCAGCGTAAGGAACTCGACGAACTCCTCGCCCAGCGCGACCTGCTCGAAGAGCTCGCGCGCCTCGGTGTAGTCACCCTCGAGCTTCGCGACCTCCTCCTCGATCGCCGCCTCGACGTCGGCGCGCGCGACCTTCGCGTGCCGAAGCCACTGCCAGACCTGCGAGCGTGAGATCTCGGACGTCGCCGCGTCCTCCATCAGGTTGAAGATCGCCACGGCGCCCGAGCCCTGCAGCCACGCGGCCAGGTACTGGATCCCGACCGAGACGTTGTTGTGCAGGCCCTCCATCGTGATCTCGCCTGGCGTGGCGGCGACGTCGAGCAGATCCGCGGCCGACGAGGAGACGTCCGGCCGCTGCCGCTCGACCTGGTTCGGCCGCTCGCCCAGCACACGGTCGAAGATCTCCATCGCCACCGGCACGAGGTCGGGATGCGCGACCCAGGTGCCGTCGAAGCCCTGGCCGGCCTCGCGCTCCTTGTCCTCGCGCACCTTCGCGAGCGCGGCGGCGTTCACCTCGGCGTCGCGGCGCGAGGGGATGAACGCGGCCATCCCGCCCATCGCGTGGGCGCCGCGGGCATGGCACGTCTTCACGAGCAGCTCCGTGTAGGCGCGCATGAACGGGACGGCCATCGTCACCGCCGAGCGGTCGGGCAACACGAACTCGGGCCGGTGACCGAGCTTCTTGATCACGCTGAAGATGTAGTCCCAGCGCCCCGCATTCAGCCCGGCCGAGTGCTCGCGCAGCTCGTGGAGGATCTCGTCCATCTCGAAGGCGGCGAGGATCGTCTCGATCAGGACGGTCGCCTTGATCGTTCCCTGCGCCACGCCCAGCCGATCCTGCGACCAGACGAAGACGTCGTTCCAGAGCCGCGCCTCCAGGTGCGACTCGAGCTTCGGCAGGTAGAACCAGGTGCCGCCGCGCGCATGGTTGCGGAGGAAGTAGAGGCCGAAGTCGAACAGGCTGGCCGAGATCGGCGCGCCGTCGACCTGGAAGTGCCGCTCCTCCAGGTGCCAGCCGCGCGGGCGCACGAGCAGGGTCGCGGTCTCGGCGTTGAGGGAGTACTGCTTCTCCCCGGTGTCCAGCGAGATCGTGCGCTCGAGTGCGTCGCTCAGGTTGATCTGGCCCTCGATGCAGTTCTGCCACGTCGGCGAGTTCGAGTCTTCGAAGTCGGCCATGAACATCTTCGCGCCCGAGTTGAGCGCGTTGATCACCATCTTTCGGTCGACCGGCCCCGTGATCTCGACCCGGCGGTCCTGCAGCGCGGCCGGGACCGGCGCCACCTGCCAGTCGCCCTCGCGGACGTGCCTCGTCTCGGGCAGGAAGTCCGGGAGCTCGCCGGCACGCAGCCGCTGCGCACGCTCGTGCCGAGCGGCGAGCAAGTCGCGCCGCCGCGGGCCGAACTCGCGCTGCAGCCGTGTGAGGAAGTCGACGGCGTCGTCGGTGAGAACCTGCGCGACCATGCCGGGACTCTACGGCGTGATGGTGATCAACCGGTCGGCGGCGACGTTGGTCAGGCGGGTCGTGCGGCCACCGGGATAGCGGACGACGAGCTCACGAACCGTCGTCACATCGCCCAGGCCGAAGTGGGCGCGGGGGTCCTCCGAGGAGAGGTAGCTGCTGCCGGCGTGGATCTCCCGCACGAGCCTTCGTCCGCCCGGCAGCACGGCTGTGATCTTGGTGCCCGGAGCAAAGCGGCTCAGCTTCACCTCGAGCCAGTGGCCGCCGGCGCCGGTGTTCCGGAGCAGGATCAGGCGGCCCGCGATCGAGTTGATCGCGATGTCCACGTCGCCGTCGTTGTCGTAGTCCGCTGCCGCGAGGCCGCGGCCGTTGCTGTGCCGGACGGCGTCCATGCCGACGGCGGCGCCCGCGTCGGCGAACTCTCCGCGCCGCCCTTCGCCCGTCAGGTTCTCGAGCACCTGGATCCGCTCGGCATCTTTCGCCAGGTTCTGGAGCGGGATCGCACCGTTCGCCAACGCGAGGTCGAGATTGCCGTCGAGATCGAGATCGATCCACGACACGCCCCAGCCGGTGAAGTCCGCGCCGAGCGCCGCGGCGAAGTCGGGGCGGGCATCCGCGAACGCCGTCGGAGAGCTGCGATAGACCGCGTGCAGCTGCCGGCGCGAGTTCGTTACAAACAGGTCCTCGCGCCCGTCGAGGCTGTAGTCGGCGGCGGCGATCCCCATGCCCGCGTTGGCGTCGTCGACGCGCTCCGGCGCTCCGCGCTCCTCGAGCTGGAAGCCGAGCGGGGTACCGGGGCGGGCGACGTTCAGGTAGAGCCGGTTCGGGTCGAGGTCGTTGGCGACGTAGAGGTCGAGCCGGCCGTCGGCGTCGACGTCGGTGAACACAGCCCCGAGGCCGTGATCGACGCGAGTCGTCTCGATGCCCGCACGCTTGCCGACCTCGCGGAACCGCGAGCGGCCGTTCCTGTCGGCCCCCTGGTTGAGGTAGAGGCGGTCGCGCACACCTGCGTAGTTGGAGGGGAACCCGGCTGCGGACGCCGGGATGGGGGTGTTGACGTCGGCGTAGCCGGCCACGAACAGATCCGGGCGCCCGTCGCCGTTCACGTCTGCGACGGCCGCGCCCGAGTGCCAGCCCGGAGTGTTGATCCCCGCCGCCCGGGCGCCTTCCGTGAAGGTGCCGTCGCCATGTCCCCAGAGGAGTGCGTCGTAGCCGTTGGTGGCGACGTTGTAGCCGGCGGTCGTCACGAAGAGGTCGGTGTTTCCGTCCAGGTTGAAGTCCGCCGCGACGCAGCCGTTGCCGCGTAGCTGGAGGTCTGCGCCCGACCCGCGGCTGACGTCCACGAAGCGGCCCCGCACGTTGTGGAAGAGCGCGCTCCGGGGGAGGCCTCCGTCCTCGGTCCAGCGGTCGTACTCGTCGTCCGCGTACGCGTTGACGACGTAGAGGTCGAGCCAGCCATCGTTGTCGTAATCGAGCCAGCAGAGGCCGCCGCCCATCATCGCGTCTGGCTCGTTCGTCATCCCGTAGCGGAAGGCGGCTTGCTTGAAGTCGAGCCCGACCTGCGCCGCGACGTCGCGGAGCCGGACTCCGCCGAGCGCGTGCGAGCGGATGGTGGGAGGAGAGGATGGCTGCTCGCGTCCCCGCGCGGCGGTGATCAGATAGCGACCGTCCTTCAGCACGAGCTCGAAGGTTCCGGCAAATCGTTTCGGCGTGCCGGCAAGCTCGATGGTGCCGGAGACCTTCGCGACCACGGTCGGGGGCGCCTGACCGTCGCTCGGCTCCAGCGTCACCCGCACGCGCTCGATGCGGTAGTGCGGGACGTCGGCGGCACTTCCCTCCGCGGCGTCGATCTGCTGCCACAGCGCTGCGAGCCGTGCGCCGTCAGCGCCCGCGGTGGCGCGCTCGCGGTCGCCCCGTCTGAGCGCTTCCGACTCGTTCTCGAGATCCGCGACGACGTCGCGTGCGATCTGGCGAGCGGTTTGCTGGTCGATCGGCGCGATCCCCTGCGCCGGCTCGACGGAGACGTCGACGAGCTCGCCCGCGGCCGATGCCGGCAGCACTCTCGCCTCGGCGCTGGAGCGAGCGGGGTTCCCGGCGACGACGAGCAGGCCGACGAAGACGACCGCGCCTGCGAGCGCCGCCGCACCGACTGTGCGGCTCGCGCCGCGGCCGGCGAGACCGCCGGCCCACCCCCGCTTGCGGACGGCGGCGCCGAGCAGCTCGAGCAGCGGCCGCGCCGCGCAGACGATCGCCAGAGCCGACAGGACGGCCACCTTCGCCCCGAACTCCGTCGTCTGCGGCGCGAGCAGCAGCGCGGCCAGCAGCCCGATCGAGACCGCATACACCCGGCGCCCGAGCTTGCCCGCCGGGATCGTTTTCGGGTCGGTGATCATGAAGAACAGGAAGACGAGGATCTCGGGCGAGAAGGCGAGCACCCGCCAGAACTCCCAGTCCGAGACCGGGCCGAGATGCCAGCGCGCGGTCATGTCGTGGCCGCTCGCCGCGAGCACCGCGATGCCGGCGACGAAGGTGACCCAGAAGGTGATCGCGATGCTGAGCAGGCGGAGGCGCCGAAGGATCGCGAAGCCGCCGGCCACGATGATCGCGAGCGCGAGCGCGAGCCAGAACGACATCGGCCCCCACCAGAACTCGAGCGGGTCGGCGAGCTCGGGGCCGAGCAGCAGGAAGCAGAGTACGAGCCCGAAGTTCGAGGGATTGAAGAAGTGGCGTCCCCGAAACTGGATCAGGTACTTGGAGAGCAGCGACACGGCCGCCGTCGCCGCGAAGATCCACCAGCCGCGC
>DATMEO010000012.1:0-10821 GCA_035556515.1 Gaiellaceae bacterium | reverse complement strand
CTCGAGCACGCGCAGGGTCGTCCGCTCCGGCTTGATGATCTTCCGGTAGCTGATGATCTCCTGCTTCACGTTCGAGAGGTCGCGGACGACGTCCTCGGCGCGCCGCTCGAACATGTCGTCCTCGACCGAGTCGAGCTTGTGCCCGATCTTGTCGAGGATCGGGAAGCAGTAGTCGAAGAGGTCGTCGAGCACCTCGTACAGGAGCCGACCGGAGCCCTTCGGGAACAGCTCCTCGCGCAGGCGCTGCTCCTCCTCCAGCCGGTAGAAGAGGCGCGCCACCGGGAGCAGCTCGACGTTCGGCAACGTCACGAGGTAGTCGGGACCGAGGAAGAAGTCGAGCTCGGCCGCGTTCAGGCGCTGGATCGCCTTGTCGTAGACCGGGAAGTGGAGGACGCCGAAGAGGTACTCCGGGTACTCGTCGACCTTCGGGCGCTGCCGCTTCGAGAGCACGTCCTCGACGTCGAGCTCGTGCCAGCCGAAACGCTCGGCGAGCTCGTGCGCCGCCGCCGCGTTCGGCCGCTCGAGGTGGACCCAGGTCAGGCCGGGAGCGGCGAGCTCGAGCGTGCGTTGCTCAGCGCCGGCGCCGGCCGGGACCGCGCCGGAGCCCTGCCGCGTCCGCCGGATGCGGGGCAGGCTGGGCATGCGTACTGAGCGGGTCCTCGAGGGTCGGCATCTCCGGAAGTCTACCCAGCCGCCTGTGCGGTTTCAGGCTCGGTGGCCGGGACCGGGAGAGCGACGGGCTCCTGTGGACGAGCACCAGGCGGGACACGCCGGAGGCCCGCAGGCAGGAAGCGTTCGAGCGCGAGCGACGCCAGTCCGCCGAGCAGGAGCACCGACGCCATCACGAGCCAGAGGCCGGTCGGAGAGGCGGCGAGGAGGACACCTCCGACCGCGGGGCCGACCATGAAGCCGACCTGCCACGAGAGGGCCGAGATCGCCATGTAGCGGCCGATCAGCCGCGGGTCGGCGAGGTCGACGACGAGGGTCGGCTGGACGGCGCCGTGCAGGCACTCGCCGAGCGCGAACACCGAGACGGCGACGGCGAGCAGGGCGAAGGCGGCAGCGCCCGTGAGCCAGAGACTGCTCAGGGGAACGAGCAGCCACGCCGCCGCCGAGACCGCACCGAGCACCGCCAGCAACGGCACGCGCCGCCGGCCTTCGGCGAGCCGTGTCGTCGGCAGCTGCAGGAAGACGATCACGATCGTGTTGATGAAGAAGAGCCAGCCGATCCCGCGCTCGGAGACGCCGGCCTCGTTCTTGGCAAAGGCGGGCAGGATCTCGAGCTGCGCGATTCCGGCCCCGATGTAGAGCGAGTTGGCGACCATCAGCGCCATGAAGACCCGGTGCCGGAAGACCATCCGGTAGCTGGCTGAGTCTCTGGAAGCCGTGCGCTCGGCCCGCACCTCGCTGCGGGCGGGGTCGTGGACGAAGATGGTCAGCACCACCGCGTAGGCGACGAACGTGAGCGCGTCGAGCACGAAGAGCGCGCGGAAGCTCTCGGAGGCGATGAAGCCGCCGGCAACGCCGCCGAGGCCGATGCCGAGGTTCATCACGACTCGCTGCATCGCGAACGTCGCCGAGCGCTGCGCCCGGGTCGTCAGGCCCGCGAGCAGGGTCGACTGGGCGGGCCAGAAGAGCCCGTTCCCGATCCCGGTGACCGCGCTCGCGAGGAAGCCCTGCCAGGGACTCTCGACGAACGCGTAGCCGATGAAACCGGCGGTCAGGAAGCCGAGGGCCGCCGTCAGCATCGCCTTGCCGCCGACCCGGTCGACGAGCGCGCCGCCGATCGGGCCTGCGATCAGGCTGACCGCGGCGTTCGTCGCGAGGACGAGCCCGGCGACGCCGAGCCCGATCCCGCGCTCGTTGTGCAGGTAGATGAGCAGGAACGGGACGACGAGCCCGTTCCCGAACGCGTTCATCAGCCCGCCCACCTGCAGCAGCTGCACAGTCCGCGGCAGGCGCGGGTTCAGGCTCGAGAGGAAGCCGCGCATCGTGAGACAGTAGCGGCTTGGATTTCCTGCTCGACCCGGCGGTCACGTACCTGAACCACGGCGGCTACGGCGCCTGTCCGGCGCCCGTCTTCGCCCGCTACCAGGAGCTCCAGCGCGAGCTCGAGCGCAACCCGGTCGAGTTCCTGGCGCGGCGCTTCGAGGCGCTGACTGCCGGTTCGCGCGCCGCGCTGGCCGTCTTCATCGGCGCGAGCCCCGACGATCTCGTCTTCGTCCCGAACGCCACCGCCGGCTTGAACGCGGTGATCCGCTCGCTCCGCCTCGAGCCCGGTGACGAGGTGCTGACCACCCGCCACGAGTACGGCGCCGTCGCGCGCACGTGGGAGTTCGTCGGCGCGAAGCTCGTCCACGCCGAGCCCGAGGAGGTCGTCGACGCGATTGGGCCGCGGACGAAGGCGGTCTCGGTCAGCCATATCAGCTCGCCGACGGCGCTCGTGCTGCCGGTGGCGGAGATCTGCGCCGCGGCGCGGGCGGCCGGCGCGCTTGCGATCGTCGACGGCGCGCACGCGCCCGGACAGCTGCCGCTCGAGCTCGAGGAGCTCGGCGCGGACGTCTACGCGGGCAACTGCCACAAGTGGCTCTGCGCACCGAAGGGCACCGGCTTCCTCTGGGCGCGGCCGGAGCACCAGAGCTGGATCGAGCCGCTCGTGATCTCGTGGGGCTACGGCGCCGACCGCACGTTCGCAGACCGCCACGGCTGGCAGGGGACGCGCGATCCGGCCGCGGCGCTCGCGATCCCGGCCGCGATCGAGGCGCACGGCACGTACGACCTCGAGCGCTGCCGCCGGCTCGCCGCCTCCTTCCACGACCGCCTGCCGCCGTGCGGGCCGACGCCGGCGCCGCAGATGTGGGCGACCGAGGTGGCGACGGATGCGCCGCAGGAGCTGCAGCGGCGGCTCTTCGACGAGCACGCGATCGAGGCAGTCATCCGCGAGTGGGAGGGGAGGAGCCTGCTGCGGATCTCGATCGCGCCCTACAACGACGAGGCCGACGTCGAGCGGCTGCTCGCGGCGCTCGACGTGCTCATCCCGTGAGGGCCGCCACGGCCTCCTCGAGGTCGGCGCAGACGGCGGCGGCGACGAACCGTGTCCAGGGATGAGCAGGCGTGCCGCCCGTGTACGCGACGACCCGCTTGCCCGCGCCGTGTGCGTACCACGCCTCCATCGCCGTGCCCTCGTCCGGGGCGGTGAACGCAGCCAGAACGGCGTCGCACGACTCGATGTCGGCCACGTCGCCTTCGACGATCTCGCGCTCGTGCCCCTCGGTGCGGCCGCGGAAGTCGCGGCGCATCGGGTCGACCGGCTCCCAGCCCGCCGCCCGCACGAGCGCGGTTGCGCGGCGACGGTACTCCTCCGCGAACGGCGGCCCTGCGAGATAGACGCGCATCGCGCCTAGACTACGAGCGATGGCCGAGGCGACGCGCGAGACCGAGTTCGTCGCGCTCGGACACGCGGGCTCCGAGCACTACGCCGGCCTCGAGACCTTCCCGAGCCCCGGAATCGCGACCGTCACGATGACGAGCGACGAGCTCGTCGCTGTCTGCCCGATCACGGGACAGCCGGACTTCTACACCGCGTCGATCGAGTACCGGCCCGACGCGCTCTGCCTCGAGTCGAAGTCGCTCAAGCTCTACCTCGCTACCTACCGCAACGAGGGCGTCTTCTGCGAGGCGCTCGCGGTCAAGATCCGCGACGACGCCGCCGCCGCGCTCGAGCTGCCGGCGGACAAGGTGACGGTGGCGCTGACCCAGAAGGCCCGCGGCGGGATCACGATCACTGCCTCGACGTAGCTATGTCGGCTTCGCCGTCATTGCCCAGACGGCGACGAGGTACGCGGCGAGGAGGATGAAGCTGATCACGCCGACGATTCGCCCCATGCGCACACTGCCACGACGGAGCCCCACCCCTGCGAGGACGGCCGAGATCAAGACGAGCAGCGCGCCAACGTCGGCGGTGATGTAGCCGATGTCGATCCAGGTCGCCTCGAAGTCGTCCGGGTAGTTCTGCTCCGACTCCGTCCACTGCGCGCCGACGCGCATCAGGATGTAGGAGGGCAGGACGCCGAGCAGGAGCGTCTTCAGGCCGAAGCGCGCGAGGCCGGGCGCGTTGTCCGTCGACCCGCGGCCGAGCATCGTCGCGAAGCCGACCGCGAGCAGGCTGCCGACGAGGAGCATCGCGCCGAGCACGTGCAGGAACAGAGGCAGGTTGACCGAGTCCGGGCGAATCGCAGCGAGCACGTCAGGCTCCCGGCTTCCAGATCATCAGGACGAGGATGACGAGCACCGCGACGCTGTTGATCGTCTGGTAGCGGATTCCGGCTCCCCGGCCCTCCGGCCCGCTCTCGAACGACTTGCCGGCCTGGCCGCCCGCCCAGCCGCCGATCGCCCAGAGCACGAGCGAGGCGAGGATCCAGGCGTCCCAGAGCTGGTAGGCGTCGAGGTCGATCGCGAGCCAGATCCCGAAGATGAGCGCGACCATCATCCCGACCCCGACGAGAATGCCGCCGGTGCGGCCGTAGACCATCGCGGATCGCGGGTCGAGGAGTGGGGCCGCGCCCCGCGTGCCGAGGATCAGAGCCCAGAGCGCGGTCAGCGCGCCGACCGCGAAGAAGGCGCCGAGCACGTGCAGGAAGAGCAGCCAGTCGTACAGATCCATCGGCGGAGAAACATACAAAGCCGGGCGCTGGCGCGAGCGGGAAGGCGCCAGGCCGCGAAGCGGCCCCTTCAGGGGTCTGCGCGCCTTGGCATCTGCTTCCGCAGATGCCAAGGCATGCGACGGAAAGCTCAGGGGTCTGCGCGCCTTGGCATCTGCTTCCGCAGATGCCAAGGCATGCGACGGAAAAGCATGCGCCCGGGAGGATTCGAACCTCCGACCTCTCGCTCCGGAGGCGAGCGCTCTATCCCCTGAGCTACGGGCGCGGGGAGCCGTGAGTGTAGCGGGGACGACCGAAGCCGTCCCCGCCGCGATCTGGACCCGGCTCTAGTAGCGGCCGGTGCGGTAGTGGATGTATTGGGCCTGGGCGCGCGTCCCCTGGCCCGGGGTGAACTGGGTGTAACAGGGGTCGTCCGAGTAGTCCATGTAGTTGTGGATCGGATCCAGCCCTGCTTCCTTCGCGCAGGTGTCCTTCCCCTCGGGGCAGCCGCTCGTCGGCACGAGCATCGCCGGCGTGTCGTCAACGCGGTCGCCATCGCCGTTGCACCCCTGGTCGAATGTATGCGCGAGGCCGAACCAGTGACCGACCTCGTGCGTGGCGGTGAAGCCGAGGTTGAAGTTCTCGATGAAGCCGCCCGGCAGCGAGCCGTAATGGATGACGGCGCCGTCGAGCATCGCGAACTTGCCGCCCTGGTAGCCCAGGATCGACGGGTAATACGCGAAGCCGAGGTTCCCCGCGGCCGTGCCGGTGTAGATGTTGAGCGCGTTCGGGCCGCCCTGGCGAAGCGCCGACTTCGCTGCGACCTCGTCGGCGAAGTCGTTCATCGTGAACCAGTCGGCGTTGTCGGTGCGGGTCACGCCCTCGAGCTCGAACGAGATGCCCGTGTTCGCGCCGCCGTAGAAGCCGGCGAACGAGAGATTCAGCACGTCCATCTGCCGTCTGATTTGCGTGTTCGTGACGCGACCGGTCGAGCGGGCCGTAATCACGTGGATATACGTCGGGATCGTGACCTTGAAGCCCGCCGGCACGTTGGGCGCGAGGCCCGAGTCGTAGTTCGAGTCGCCGACGTTGAGCCGCGCCGGCGCGTCGCGCTTCCAGCCCTTCGCGGTCGACGTGGCGGTGAGAGCGCTGAGGCTGTCGAACTGGCTCGCCTCGACGCAGGCCGCGCTTGACGCCGCCGTGGCGGCGCCCGCCGGAGCGGCCGTCATCGCGATGAACGCCAGCAGGCCGGTCGCGAACAGGATGAGTCGCTTCACTTCTCCCCCTTTATCGTGGTGCGATTCACATCGTGGGTTCACGGCGGGGCGGCCGTAGCCACCCCGCCGCGATTCGTCTACGACGCCCGGTGGAAGAGCCAGGCGTCCTGCGCGCGGGCGACCTGCCCGGGAGTGAATTGGTTGTAGCAAGCGTCGAACGAGTAGTCCATGTAGTTGTGGATCGGGTCGAGCCCGGGGTCGGAGCACGTGTCCTTGCCCTCGGGACAGCCGCTCGTCGGCACCTTCATCGCGGGCGTGTCGTCGACGAAGTCGCCCTTCGCGTTGCAGCCCCCGAAGAAGGTGTGCTCGAGGTTGACCCAGTGCCCCGCCTCGTGCACAAGCGTCATCCCGAGGTCGAACTCGCCGGCGTACTGGTCGGACGTTCCGGGCATCGCCGCCCAGTCGGAGACGATCCCGTCCAGGTACAGCTGCGAGTCGGGCAGGCCCGGCAGGTACGCCCAGCCGAGATACGGGCCGGCGGTCGTCGAGTAGACGTTGAGCGTCTCGAAGCCGCCGCGGTGCAGGGCTCGTTTCATCGGCCGCTCTGCGGAGCCGCCGATGCCGCCGTAGAACCAGTCGGCGTTATCCGTCCGCGTCACGCCGGCGAGCTGGAAGCGGAAGCCGGACGGCGCGCCGCCGTAGAAGCCGGCGAAGGCGAGATTGAGTACCGTCATCTGCTCGTCGATCTGCGTCTGCGTGACGTTTCCGATCGCACCGTCGCTGACGACGTGGAACCACACGGGCACGGTCGCCTTGAACTTCGGCCCGCCCTTGCCCTTGGCCGACGAGGGCATCGCCTCGTACGTTGCGTTCAGCGACGGCTCCCGGATGACGTTGCCCGTCCCCCGCGCGGCGCTTGCGGGCGCCGTCAGCGACGAGAGGCTGTCGAACGTGTCCGTCCCCGTTGTCCCCCAGCCCGTGCAGAGTGTGGCCTGCCCGGCCGCGACGCCCGGACCCGCCGTCGCCGCCACTGCCGCCAGTGCGGCCGCGGCCAGAACGATCAGCTTCTTCATTCCCTTTCCCCCTTCGGTGTCGTACGACACACCGGAGGTTAGGTGGTGCAAAACCGTTCTGCAACTTGGTGCCGTTAGGGTTGCGCCGGTGGAGCTGACCGCCCGAATCGTCACCCTGCGCCTGGCGGAGACGTTCGTGATCGCGCGCGAATCGAGCGACGAGGAGGAGGTCGTCCAGGTCGAGCTGACCCACGACGGCGTCGCGGGCTACGGCGAGGGCGCTCCGATCGAGCGCTACGACGAGTCGGGCACGTCGGCGCTCGCCTACCTCGAGGAAGTGGGGCCGTTGCTCGGCGCCGATCCGTTCGCGCTCGAGGAGATCGGGGCGCGCCTGCCGCCGGGCGAGAACGCTGCCAGGGCGGCGCTCGACGGCGCCCTGCACGACCTGCAGGGAAAGCTGCTCGGGGTCCCTGTCTGGAAGCTGCTCGGGCTGCCGCGCACGGGCCCACCGACGTCGTGGACGGTCTGGCTCGGCGACCCCGACGACATGGCGCGGCGGGCGGAAAAGGCGGCGTCGCGCTTCACCCGGCTGAAGCTGAAGCTGGGTGGGGCGGACGGCCTCGACGTCGAGCGCGTCCGCGCGGTCCGCGGCGTCACCGAGCTGCCGTTGCAGGTCGACGTGAACGAGTGGTGGTCGCTCGAGGAGGCACTCGACGCGCTGCCCCAACTGCACGAGCTCGGTGTCGCGTACTGCGAGCAGCCGCTCCGCGCCGGCGACGAGGGTGGGCGGACGCTGAAGGAGCGCTCGCCGATTCCGATCTACGTCGACGAGGACTGCCACCGGCTCGACAGCGTTGCCGCCTGCGCGGAGATCGCACACGGGATCAACATCAAGCTGGCGAAGTCGGGCGGGATTCGGGAGGCGATCCGGATGGCTCACGCCGCCCGCGCGCTCGGGCTCGGCGTCATGCTCGGCTGCATGATCGAGTCCGGGCTCGGGATCGCGGCCGGCTGCGTCGTCGCGCCGCTCTGCGACCACGTCGACCTGGACGGGAACCTGCTCCTCGCCGAGGATCCGTGGCGCGGCGTCGACTTCGTCGACGGCGTCCAGGTTCCCTCCGACAGCCCAGGGCTCGGTGTCGGGCGCCCGGTCTGAGCCCACGGCAGAGCCTGAGCGGCTGCTGATTCTCGCGGAGGGCTTCTCCGCCGATCCGCACTACGGCAAGACGGCCCGCGGGGTGCTCGCCTACGGCCGGCGGCAGGTCGTGGCGCTGCTCGACTCGGAGCGAGCGGGGGAGACGCAGTCGGGCGTGCCGATCGTCGCCACGGTCGACGAGGCGCTCAGCCTCGGCCCGACGACCGCGCTTGTCGGCGTCGCCACCCAGGGTGGCCGCTTCCCGCCGGCGTGGCGCGCGTTGCTCAAGAGCTGCATCGCCAACGGGCTGCACGTCGAGAACGGGTTGCACGAGTTCCTCGCCGCCGACGAGGAGCTGGCGGCGCTCGCCGCGCGCCATCGGGTCGAGCTGCGCGACCTGCGCAGGCCGCCCGCCGGTCTCGACGTCCCGACGGGCGCGAACCTCGAGCTGCCCGTGCGCACGGTGCTGACGGTCGGCTCGGAGTGCGCGATCGGGAAGATGACCGTGTCGCTCGAGCTCGAGCGGGCCGCGCGCGCCCGCGGGCTCGCGGCCCGGTTCGTCCCCACCGGGCAGACGGGGATCGCGATCGCCGGCTGGGGCATCTCCGTCGACGCGGTCGTCTCGGACTTCCTCGCCGGTGCCACCGAACGCCTCGTCGTGGAAGGCCACGAGCGCGGCGGCGAGCTGCTCTTCGTCGAGGGCCAGGGAGCGCTGCTCCATCCGGCCTATTCGGGCGTCACGCTCGGGCTGATCCACGGCAGCGCGCCGCATGCCTTCGTGCTCTGCCATCTCGCTGGGCAGACCGAGGTCGAGGGCTACCCCGGGCACACGATCACGCCGCTGCCCGCGCTCGTGGAGCTGCACGAGCGGATCGCGCTGCCCGCGCGTCCTGCGCGTGTGGCCGCGGTCGCGCTGAACACGCGCCTGCTCGAGGACGACGACGCGCGCGCCGCGGTCGAGGCGGCCGCAGGCGAGACCGGCCTTCCGGCCGACGACCCGGTGCGGTTCGGCCCCGAACGCCTGCTCGACGCCGTGCTCGCCTCGCTCGAGGAGCCAGGCGTTGCAGGCTCTTCAATTTCGGCGCCGAAAAGCCGATAGTCACATCTGCAGGATTCCGGGTCTCCAGAGAGGGCACACACTTTGCACAAGCTCATCGCCGCGCTCGCGCTCGCGTGCGCGCTCACCTTCGCCGGGACGGCAGCGGCCGTCGACTTCGGCGCCAACGACGACACGGGCAAGTACGCGCGGGACGGCGGGGCCGCGTTCTTCTCCCAGATGGCTGCGGCCCGGCTGAAGCAGAACGTGATCACCGTCCGCTGGACGCCCGGGTCGAGAGAGATCCCCGATCGGGAGCTGCTCGAGCGCGTGGTGCCGGCCGCGGTCGAGGCTGGGATCAGGCCCGTGTTCGCCGTCTACCCGTATCCCCCGAGAGCGATCGAGACCGGTCGGTCAGGCCCGTCCGGCTTCGCCGACTGGCTGGAGGGCGTCGCCCGTGCGTTCCCGCAGGTGAAGACCTACATCGTCGGCAACGAGCCCAACCTGAACACGTTCTGGCGCCCGCAGGGCAACCGCAAGGGCGCGATCCGCTCGGGCGCGTCGTTCGGACCCTTCCTGGCCGCCGGCTACGACGCGCTGAAGGCCGTCTCGCGCGAGATCACCGTGCTGGGCGTCGGTCTGTCTCCCCGCGGCAACCGCGCCCCCGGGCGCGCCGGCAAGTCCTCGCCGATGCACTTCATCTCGTCGCTCGGAGCCTGGTACCGCAAGAGTCACCGGCGGGCGCCGCTGATGGACGGCTTCAGCTTCCACCCCTACCCGAGCCCGAGCAACTTCAAGGTGCTGTTCGGGTTCACCTACTCCTGGCCGAACGCCGGCCTGCACGAGCTGCACCGCGTCAAGCAGGCGCTCTGGGACGCCTTCGCCGGCACGCGGCAGCCGACGACGGCCGGCGGGCTCAAGCTCTATCTCGACGAGGTGGGCTGGCAGGTCGGCGTCAGCCGGTGGCGCGGGTACGAAGGCGCCGAGAACGTCAGGGTGACGACGGAGAAGGCACAGGCCGTGATCTACGGCCAGCTCGTGCGCTTCGTCGTCTGCGACCCTGCGGTCGCGGAGCTGAACTTCTTCGGCTACTACGACGACGACGCGCTCGGCGGCTGGCAGTCCGCGCTCCGGCGCGTCGACGGGACGGCGCGGCCCGCGCACAAGGCTGTCGCGTCGGCGATCGCCGCGACGGGAGGCCGCTGCCGCGGGAAGCTGCGCCGCTGGACGCCGCTGCGGCGGCCCGACCGCGCCACGGTCACGTTCGGCGAGTTCAAGGGAGTGCAGGCGGGCTCGTCGCGCCGCTTCTGGTTCAAGGCCAGGGCCGCCGAGGACGTCGTCGTTCGCGCCGGGCTCGTGCCCGCGAGAACGCCACTGGCTCGGATTCAGACATTCCTGAGGCCGGCCGGAATCGTGGACGCCTACCGGCGGCCCCCGCTGCAGGTCTCCGCCAGGCCGGGCAGCGGCAGGCAGGTGCTCGTCGTCAGCGTCGCGGCGAAGCTGAACCCGCGCCGCGTCTCGATCTTCCGCAGCCCCGCCTTCCTCGTCACGAGCGCGCAGCCGAAGCGAACGGATCCTTGAGCGACCCTCGGCTCGAGCGGCTGGCCGGGCTGATCGCGGGCTACTCGTTGGACCTGCGGCCCGGCGAGGTCGTCCGCTTCGACAGCTCCGAGACGGGCGCCCCGCTGTTGCTCGAGCTCTACCGCGCGGCGCTGCGGCTGGGCGCGAACCCGTACCTCGACGTGTCGGTCGATCGCCTGGCCGAGCTGATGGTCGCGGA
>DATMEO010000011.1:0-5822 GCA_035556515.1 Gaiellaceae bacterium | reverse complement strand
AGATAGAAGCTCGGCCGCCAGCCGGGCGCCGTCCGGCGGGCGTCGAACCAGGACTCGTCGGCGACCACGGCGCCGTCGACGTGGCGGATCCCCCATGACGCAACCTCGGCAGCCAGCGCGGCGAGGTCGGCCGGCCCCAGCGTTGGGTCGCCGAACCCGCGCAGCCAGAGGTCGCCGTGCCAGACGTCGCCGACGAGGGTGCCGCTGCCGACGACCTCGGTGTGGAACCGGTAACCGGGCCCGAGCAGGGCGAGCGCCGCGTACGCGACCGGAAGCTTCTGGTTCGAGGCCGGGACGAGCGAGAGTGTCGCGTTGCGCTCGAAGACAACGGTGCCGGTACGCAGGTCGACCGCCAGCGCGGCGGTCCGCGCCGGGTCGACGTGCGGCACGGCCAACGCCTTGGCGAGCCGAGTCGCGAGGGTCGCGTCGGCAGCGCGTGCCGGCGCGGCGAGCGCGAGCAGCAGCGCGATCAGCGCGAGACATGGGCCGAGAAGACGTCGAAAATAGGCCCGGCGGCCCATGTCGAGGCCGTTCGCGCGGCTGATAATCGAACTGCTGTGGACGATCGCCTCCCAGGGGTGATGGCCGAGATCCGGTCGCTTCTCGACCTGCCCGCGGGCGCCGAGCTGCCGCCGCGCGCCGACGTCGAGGACACGCTCACGAGCGGCTACGCCTACGCGCTCGGGCTCGAGCGAGATCGGCTCCGGATCGAGCGCGCGTTGCGGGCGCTCGTGCGCTCCAGCGAGCGGCCCGACCAGGACGAGGTCGGCGCGCTGTCTCGTCGCCTCGCCCATGCAGATCAGGAGCTCGCGGGCGTCCGCGCGGTGCTCTCGAAGCTGCGCGCGCAAGCCCTGGGCTAGACGATTCCCGACCGGACCGCGTACACCGCGGCCTGGATCCGGTTCTCGATCTGCAGCTTCATCAGGATGTTCGAGATGTGGTTCTTGACCGTCTTCGGGCTGATGTGGAGCTCGCCGGCGATCATCGCGTTGTCCTTGCCGTTCGCGATCAGCTTCAGCACCTGGATCTCGCGGTCGGAGAGCTCGGTGCGGATCGTGGCGGCCGCCTCGGGCGCCGCGGTCGTGGCGCGTACGTGCTGGAGCACCTTGCCGGCGATGTGCGGCGAGATCAGCGACTCGCCCACGGCCGCGGCCTCGAGCCCCTGCATCAGCTCCTGGATCGACGCGTCCTTAAGCAGGTAGCCGCAGGCTCCCGCCAGGATCGCGTCCATCACGTCCTGCTCCTGGTCGGAGATCGTCAGCACGACGACCCTGGTCAGTGGCGCGTCGCGGCTGATGTGACGCGTCGCCTCGACGCCGGTCATCCCCGGCATGTTCAGATCCATGACGACCACGTCTGGAGCCGCCTCGCGCACGTAGTGCAGGGCCTCCGACCCGCTCGACGCCTCCGCGACGATGTCGACGCCCTGTTCCTCGAGCAGGTTGCGCAACCCGGTGCGGAAGAGATCGTGGTCGTCGACGAGGAGCACGCGGATGGCGTGTGTCTCCGTGTCCTCGATCGAAGCGGTGTCGTTCAGCGCTGCCCCCCTCGGCTTTGGCAGGCGCGAGTCTACTAGCCGATGGTGACGGTGACCGTGCGGCGGCCCCACTGGAGCGCCTGCCTGGTCGTCGGGAACCACACGTCGATCGTGTTGCCGTGGACCGCGCCGCCGGTGTCGGCGGCGATCCCGATTCCATACCCGGGGATCGACAGGCGCGTCCCGAGCGGGATCACCGACGGGTCGACGGCGACGACGCCCGGCGCGGTCGGAATCCCCGTTGCGGTTCGGCCACGAATCGAATAGCCGGTCGCGCTCACGGTCAGCGTGCGTTCTCCGGAAGCGGAGACGAGCGGCGCCGCAACCTCGACCGGGGAGAGCGCGGGCGGCGGCGCCACGACCGCCACGGCCGTCGTCCGTGTCGCAGCGGCGCGGGCCTGGGTCTCGATCGCCGCGATCCGGGCTGCGTTCAGACCCTGTTGCCGGCGCAGCGCGCCGATGAGCGCGCGCCGCTCGGCCGCCGTCGCTGCCAGAGTTGCGGTTCGTGCCCGGGCTGCCCCGGCAAGCCCGTGCAGCTCGGCGTCTCGCTCTGCCAGCCGCGCCGCGAGGCCGGCGAGCCGCGTTCGCGCCTCGCGCGCCTGCTCGACGATCCGGTTGTTCTGGCCTGCCGCCCTGCTGATGCCGTCGAGCCCCGCGAGTGCCTCTTCGAGCGACTTGGCGCCGAGCAGGACCGCCAACGGGTCGCTGCCTGACTGCTGGTAGAGCGCGCGGACGAGGTTCGCGAGCTCGCCCTGGGACGCCAGCAGCGCCTGTTTCGCGACCGTCAGCTGGGTGCGAGCGGATGCCTGCTCGCGTGCCAGGGACGCCTGCTGGGCCTCGATGCCCTCGAGCTCCGTGCGCGCCCGGGTCAGCTGAGACTCGAGCGAGTAGAGCTCGAGCGTTGCCGCGGCGGCGCGTTCCTCGAGCGAGCCGGAGCGCGCCTGGAGCCCCGCGGCCTCCGACCGCAGGCCGGTGGCGCCCGCGGCGAGCGCGACCGGAACCGACGCAAGCAGCAGTAGGCCTGTGAAAACGGCAGCGAGACGCGCCGCATCGCTCGTCGAATGCGCTTTCACGAGGCGAGGACCGTAGCAACTTTGCCGTTCGAGTGCGCTTGTTTGTGCTTTGTGAAGCCTCCGCCGGCGAGGCCGTTCTTGGCTCAGTTGAGCGATGCAGGCATCCGGCAAGGCTGCTAGGGTGCGCGACTTGTGACGGACCTGGCCCCCACCGGGCTGCCACGTGTGTTCGAACGGAAGGAAGCGTAATCCGCTCGGGCACCAGACAGGCGCCGCTGATCCTGACGCTCTTGACGGCACTTTTCGTGGCCGTCTCTTTGGCATCCGTGAGAACGGCGGCCGCCGACCCGTCCGTCTCGGCCAAACGGGCGGAGGCGGAGAACGTGCTCGCCCAGATCCAGGAGATCGACGGGCAGCTCTCGCACGCGATCGAGTCGTACAACCTGGCGAACGTCAAGCTCGACCGGCTCAAGGGCGAGCTGAGGACGAACTCGAAGCATCTGACGATCGCACGGTCGAGCCTCAAGGCCGCCCAGGCGCATCTCTCCGAGCGCCTCGTCGCGCTCTACAAGGGTGGTGGTGACGGCGGCACGATCGAGGTCATCCTCGCGGCCCAGTCGATCGACGACCTGCTCAACCGGATCGATGCGGTCGATCGGGTCTCCGACCAGGACGCGCGCGTGCTCCGTGAGGTCAAGAGCTTCCGCGCGCAGGTGATCGAGCGCAAGGGCCGCCTCGAGCGCGCTCAGCGCTCCCAGGTGCAGGTCGTCGCGGACAAGGCGGCGCAGCGCAGCTCGATCGAGGGCCAGCTGGCCGAGCGCCAGCGCCTGCTCTCCACGATCAAGGATCAGATCGCGAGCCTCGAGGCAGCGGAGCAGCGCCGCCAGGAGCGCCTCGCAGCACAGGCGCAGGCTCGCTTCCGCGCCACGCAGCAGCAGGCGTCGACCGAGGCGGCGCCGCAGGCACTCGTCGAGGCGGAGTCGGTCGAGGAGGCGATCGCGCCGGCGCCCGACGCGCGCTACGGCGGCGTCGTCGGGATTGCGATGCAGTACCTCGGCGTCCCGTACGTCTGGGGCGGCGCAAGCCCGTCGGGCTTCGACTGCTCCGGCTTCGCGATGTACGTCTTCGCCCAGATCGGTGTCTCGCTGCCACACCACGCCGCCTCGCAGTACGGGATGGGGACGGCGGTCTCCCGCGACCAGCTCCAGTCCGGCGACCTAGTCTTCTTCAACGGCCTCGGCCACATGGGGATCTACATCGGCGGCGGCCAGTTCATCCACGCGCCGCACAGCGGCGACGTCGTCAAGATCTCCAGCCTTTCCGACTCCTGGTACGCGCGTACTTGGGTCGGCGCGCGCCGGCTTTAGAGATCCAGGCCGATGCGCCGGGCGATCCAGATCCAGAACACGTAGCAGAGTGCCGTCGCGGCGCAGGCAACCGCCAGCGCCGGCCAGAAGCCGGCACCGTTTCGGAGCACGAGCGGGAGCACGACGAAGAAGACAACCGACGGCGCGATCACCCAGAGGATCGACCACGAAAGGCTGGCGATCTCGTCGGTGTCCCTGGTGTCGCGGTAGAGCCACACCAGCGCGAGAATCGACATGAGCGGGAGGGAGATCAGCACCGCGCCGAGCAGGGACGATCGCCGAGCGACCTCGCTTGCGGCCGCGACGATGGCGCCGGACAACAGCGCCTTCAGCAGCACGTACACGCTGGAACCCTATTCGGTCGACTATCCGTGACCGTGCCGGGCGTGCACCACGGCGTGCCCTTTGCCGCGCGTGATCAGCCAGCGGTTGACCGGGAACGCGACCGCGCCGGCGATCAGGAGCGCGGCGGTGAGACTGCCCCAGAAGAGCAGGTTGGTCAGGCCGGCGTCCATCGCGCCGGGGATCAGGAGCATGATCGCGTTGTCGACGATCTCCATCACGGCGATCGAGATCGTGTCCGCCGCGAGTGCGACGGGGACGGCGGCGCCAAGCGCGATGCCGGAACGCAGCAGCGGCACCATCGTCAGCGAGTAGCCGAAGAAGAACGCGAGCGCGACGGCCAGCGCGATCGTCTCGTAGTCGCTCCAGCCGAGCGCGGTGCCGATGATCATCCCGAGGACCTCGCCGATGGCGCAGCCGGTCAGGCAGTGGACGGTGGCGCTGAAAGCGAGTCGGTTCAGGCTCATGCCAGCGAGTTATACCCCTAAGGGGTATCCGTCAAACGCCGGCGGCCTGGTTCAGCGTCTCGCCCTCGTAGAGCTCGCCGAGCTCGGCGCCGAAGTGCTCCGCGACGACGCGGCGCTTCAGCTTCAGCGTCGGCGTCAGCTCGTCGTCGTCCATCGTGAAGTCGCGCGGAAGGATCGCGAAGCGCTTGACCTGCTCGTAGCGGGAGCGGTCGGCGTTGACGCCGTCGACGATCCCCTGCACGAGCTCGCGCACCTCGGCCGACTTGGCCAGGCTCTCCATGTCTCTCGGCAGCCCGCGTTCGGCCGCCCAGGCGGGCAGCGCCTCCGGGTCGAGCGTGATCAGCGCCGCGATGTACGGCTGCCGGTCGCCGACGACCATCGCCTGGGAGACGAATTTCGAGGCCTTGAGGTCGTTCTCGAGGTTCTGCGGCGCGACGTTCTTGCCGCCGGCTGTGACGATGATGTCCTTCTTGCGGTCGGTGATCGTGATGAACCCGTCCGCGTCGATCTCTGCGATGTCACCGCTCCGCAGCCAGCCGTCGGCGCCCAGCACCTCGGCCGTCGCCGCCGGATCCTTGTAGTAGCCCTGGAAGACGGTGTCGCTCCGGATCAGGAGCTCGCCGTCGTCCGCCACCTTGACCTCGGTGCCCGGCAGCGCCCGTCCGACCGTGCCGAACCGATAGGCCTCGTGCGTGTTCGTCGAGGCGGCGGTCGTGCACTCCGTCAGGCCGTAGCCCTCGACGAGGAGGATGTCGATCGCGTGGAAGAACTCCGCAATCTCGGCGGACAGCGGGGCGCCGCCTGAGATCGCCAGCCGTAGCCGGCCGCCGAGGCGCTCCTTCACCTTCGAGTACACGAGCTTGTCGGCGAGCCGGTGCTGCGCCATCAGGCCGCGCGGAACCGGCTTCCCGGCCCGGCGAAGGACGCTGACGCGGCGACCGACGTCGAGCGCCCAGTCGATCAGCTTCCGCTTCACGCCGGTCTCGGCATCGAACTTGGCGACCACGGCAGTGTGGACCTTCTCGTAGACGCGGGGCACGCTCGGGAAGACGGTCGGCTTCACGGCGGGCAGCGCGGCCGCGGCCTGGAGCGGATC
>DATMEO010000010.1:0-10075 GCA_035556515.1 Gaiellaceae bacterium | reverse complement strand
GCCACCCGCATTCCTGGCGAGATCCCACGGCGTCCGGCAGGGGCCGTTCAGCGGCGAGTCGGTGAAGGCGGTCGTCCCGAACTCGGGCGTGTTCGTCTTGCCGAGGACGACGAAGCCGGCCGCCCGCGTCCTCGCGACGTGAGCGAGGTCGAAGTCGGGCACGTTCTGCTCGAACGCCTTGCAGGAGAAGGTCGTGCGGATCCCGGCCGTCGTGTCGAGGTCCTTGAGTGCGATCGGGACGCCGTGGAACGGCGTCTCGGCGGGAGCGCCTGCCTTCTCCCGCGCGTCCGCGAGCGCGGCCTCGGCGCAGACTGTGACGAAGGCGCCGAGCTCCGGGTCGAGCCGCTCGATCCGTTCCAGGTAGAGCTCGGCGAGCTCGATCGGCGAGACCTCGCGCTCCCGGACGAGGCGAGCCTGCTCAGTCGCCGGGAGGAAGGCGAACTCTTCCACGAGCCCAGCCTACGTGGCGGGACTTGCCGGGCCGTCCTTCGTCGGCGCGCGCGCACCGACCGCGATTCCGCCGAAGAGCGCAAACCCGTCGAGCGCCAGTGTGGGAGCGTCCGGGCTCTCGGCCGTCCCCGCGCGGACGTCGACACCTCCCGCGGCCGCGTGCACGTTGGACTCCAGGCGCCAGCCTGCAGGTACGCGGATGGCGACTCCGCCGAACAGGGCGTGCACCGAGAGGTGAGCGCCGGGGACCAACGTCGCCTCGCGCAGGTCGACGGCGATGCCGCCGAAACATGCGAGCATCGACCCTCCCCTGAAGGCGGCCGCCCGGCTCTTCAGGTCGATACCGTCGAAGATCGCGACCAGCGCCACCTCGTCGCTCGACTCGTCGCCGCGGCTCGGGAGGGCGCGCTTGAGGACCGCTGCCGCCGCGGCGAACCCGGCGACGGCGCCGACGCTCACGAGTGCGGCTGAACGGATCGGGCGCACCGGCACCCAGCCTAGTGGACGCCCAGGGACGACGAGGGACGGGATCGAGAACCCGTCCCTCGTCGTCGTGGGATCAGATCCAGTCGAACGTGTCCTGCAGGAAGGGCACGAGGAAGTAGAGGACGAACATCGCCGACGCGAGCCACATGAACGGGTGCACGTCTCGTGCGCGACCCTGGGCGGCGCGGGCGACCGTGAAGGCGAGAAAGCCCATCCCGATCCCGTCTGTGATCGAGAACGAGAACGGCATGATCATGATCGTCAGCGCTGCGCCGAGCCCGATCGCGAGATCGGTGAAGTCGATCCCGGCGAGCTTGCGGCCGTCCTGGAGCCCCTCGGCGTCCTCCTCCGCCTCGGTCAGCGCGGTCATCATCAGGAAGCCGACGAGGATCAGAGCCGGCGCCGTCGCCTGCGGCGGCACCATCCCGATGATCGGCGCGATGAACATGAACGGGAAGAAGAGCGCCCCTGCGACGACGGCCACCCACCCGGTCCTGCCGCCGACACTGACGCCGGACGCCGATTCGATGTAGGTCGTCGCCGACGAGGTCGACGCCGCTCCGCCCGCCACCGCTGCGAGCGAGTCGACGAGCAGCGGCTTGCGGATGTCCTCCATCCGTCCGTTCTCGTCGAGGTAGCCCGCCGGCTTGCCGACCCCGACGAGCGTGCCCATCGTGTCGAAGAAGTCGGCGAGGAAGAGCGAGAAAGCCCAGACGATCGCCGAGATCAGCGCCAGCTCCGTGAACGCGTCGAAGTTGAAGTCGCCGAGCAGCGAGAGGTCGGGCGTCTCGTAGACGTCGCCCGGCCACGATGCGCCGGCGGTGAAGCCGGCGTCGTTCTCGCTCGCCTCGTTGATGATCGTGGCGAGGATCGTCGTCAGGACGATCCCGATCAGCAGGTCGCCGCGGACGCCGCGGGCGCGGAGCACGATCGTGACGAACAAGCCGAAGAACGTCACCGCGATCGGCCACGTCGTCAGTCGGGCGAGGTCGACGACCGTGCCCTCGCCGCGGACGACGACGCCTGCACTCGTCAGGCCGATGAAGGCGATGAAGAGGCCGATTCCGATCGCGATCGCCTTCTTCAGGTCGAGCGGGATCGCGTCCATGATCCGCTCGCGCATCCCCGTCAGCACGAGGATCGTGACCGCGATTCCCTCGACCACGATCAGCCCCATCGCCGCCGGGAACGAGAGATCCTCTCCGGCGACGAGGCCGAAGGCGACGACCGCGTTGAGGCCGAGGCCCGGGGCGATCGCGTAGGCCTTGTTCGTGTAGAGGCCCATCAGGATCGTCATCACGCCTGCGACGAGACACGTCGCGGCGAGCACCTGGTTGAACGGCAGCCCGATTTCGGACAGGCCTTCGATCCCTGCGAAGCTGAGGATCTGCGGGTTGACGAAGATGATGTACGACATGACGACGAACGTCGTCACCCCGGCCATCGTGTCCCGCCCGAGCGTCGTCCCGTTCTGGCCGAAGCGGAAGTACCGCTCGAGAAAGCCGGCGCCGCCGTCGAGGCGAGCCGCAGTGTCTGACATGACCGTCTCCTTGCCTCGCGTTTTGATCCTGCGAGGGTGACTTTGAGAGACCCGGCGGACGGATCCGCCTGTGCGTCAGGACAAAACTTAGACGGCTCTGAAGCGTAGCCGCCGCTCGAGCGGTAGCTCGCGGAACAGCCTGCGCGTCTTCTCGCTCAGGTCGCTCGAGTACGCCCAGCCGACGTACTGGCAGCGCGGGCAGCTGCCCGCTTCCTCATGACGCCGCGGCCCCGGAGTGAACGCTCTGGAGTGGCCGCAGCGAAGGCACTCGACGGTGAGCGACTCCACGTCTCTGTTGTCGGCTCAGCGGGGCGCCGACGCCGTCCCTCGTGCGAGGGACGCCAAGTAACAGACTGTTACTTGGCTCGGGACGCGGCGAGGAGCGCGTCCCAGCTCGAGAGCTTGATCCGCGGCCGTCCGTGCGGCTCGCCGGCGCTCCGCTCGGCCTCGTCGATCGCCTGCCAACCGGCATAGAGGACCGCGTCGGCGCCGCGTTCTGCGAGCAGATCCTCGAGCGCGTCGCCGGCACGGGGCGGCAGCTTCCCCGCTCGGGCGTCCTCGAGCAGCAGCGCGATCGTCTCGGTTGCGTCCTTCTTGTTCGTCCCGATCACGCCGCTCGGGCCACGCTTGATCCAGCCGGCTGCGTACAGCCCCGCCTCGACGCGGCCGCCCTCGTTCGGAATCGTCCCGGAGCCCTCGTCGAACGGGACGCCGGGCAGGGCGACGCCGCGGTAGCCGACGCTGCGGAAGACGATGCCGCAGGGGATCGTCTCGCGCTCGTCGGTGGCGACGGCACGCCCGTCCACGAGCTCGTTGCGAACGAGCTCGATCGCCTCGACCCTGTCGTCGCCGTGGATCGCGACCGGCGAGGCGAGGAAGCGAAGCCTGATTCGGCGTGGCTTCCCTTCGGGCTCGCGAGCCGCGTAGTCACGGAGGTGCTGGACGTTGCGCTTGACCGTCGGCGGCGCGGCCTCGAGCTCGGCGGCGCTCGCCTCGTCGAGCTCGAGGTCGGCCGGATCGACGACGATGTCGGCGCCCGCGAGCTCGCCCAGCTCGCCGACCTCGACCGGCGTCCACGCGGCCTGCACGGGACCGCGCCGGCCGACGACGAGAATCTCGCGGACACCTGCGTCGTTGATCGCGGCGATGGCCGCATCCGTGGTGTCGGTGGGCGCGAGCTCCTCCGGCGTCAGCGCGAGCATGCGCGCAACGTCGAGCGCGACGTTCCCGTTCCCGATCACGACCGCCCGCTCGTGCGAGAGGTCGAACTCGAGCTCCTGGAAGTCCGGGTGGCCGTTGTACCAGGCGACGAACTCGGTCGCCGCCCAGGAGCCTGGCAAGTCCTCGCCGGGAACCCCGAGCTGCCGGTCGGTCTGCGCGCCGACCGAGTAGACGACGGCGTCGTAGAGGCTGCGCAGCTCCTCGTGCGTCACGTGCTTGCCGACCTCGACGTTGCCGAAGAAGCGAAATCCCGGCACGGCGGCGGTCTTCTCGAAGGCGCGCGAGACCGCCTTGATGTTGGGATGGTCGGGCGCGACGCCGAGCCGGACGAGCCCCCACGGCGTCGGCAGGCGCTCGATCAGGTCGACCTCGAAGGGAAGGTCGCTCGCGAGCAATGCGGAGGCGGCGTAGAACCCGGCCGGCCCGGAGCCGACGACTGCGACACGGAGAGGATCCACGCGCGAGAGTCTAGGGTGAGGTATCAACCCGACGAAGGGAGCTCGGCATGGGCGGTCTCGGTGATCTGTTGAAGGGCGCCGGAGGCGGAAGCGGCGGCGGCGGCGGCCTGGGCGACCTGCTCGGCGGCATCCTCGGTGGTGGTTCCCAGGGCGGAAGCCTCGGCGCAGGCGGCGGCCTCGGTGGCAATCCGATGCTTCGGATGCTGCTGCCGCTCGTCGCGAGCATGCTGATGAACGGCGGGCTGCAGAAGCTCCTCGGCCGGCTCCAGCAGAGCGGCAAGGGGGAGAAGGGGCAGTCGTGGGTCTCGACCGGCGCGAACGAGCCCGTCGACGGAGCAGACATCAAGGAGGCGCTCGACCGGGAGGAGCTGGCGCAGATCGCTCAGCAGCTCGGCGTCAGCGAGGACGAAGCGGCCGAGGCTGTGGCGCAGGTACTTCCGGACGTGGTCGATCAGGCGACCCCGGACGGCGAGTTGCCGGACGACGTCGAGCTCGACCGGAAGTTCGGGCGCCTGCACGAGCTGGACGGTGCGCGGGCGGGCTAGCAGCCTCGTCCTCGGCGGACTGCTGCTTCTTGCCGGCAGCGCCTGCGGCGGCGACGATCGCGGCGAGCGTTTCGAGCTCTACCACCTGGAAGCCGCGATCGGGCCGCCGGGCACCGACGGCGAATTGCGGTGCGGCCCGCCGCGCCGCGCGTGCCCGGGCGTGCTGAAGCAGCCGCCACCGGCCGTCGTCCACTACGAGGTGAAAGCGGCCCCCGCCGTCACGAGTGACCACATCGACCGAGCCAGTGTCAGGAGCGCGACCGACACCGCCACGGGATCGCCGTTGCTGACGGTCGCGCTGACGGCCGAAGGGCGCATGGCGTTCGCACGCCTGACGAAGGAGATCGCCAGGACCGGCGGGCGCGACCAGGGCTGGCATCACGTCGCCGTGGTCGTCGGCGACGAGATCGTCGCGTTCCCGGAGATCGACTTCGATGTCTACCCGGACGGGATCCCGGACGCGCCTGGGGTGCAGATCATCGCTGCGAGCGAGTCCGATGCCCGCGACCTCGTTGCGCGCCTGCGCGACGGTTAGTTAGAGGCTGGGACGCCGAAGGCGGCCCCTTCAGGGGTCTTGCGCTGCTGACTCAGTGCGAGCAGCCGGAGCCGCAGCCGCCGCCGTGCGCGTCGGGTGCGGCTTCGGTCGCGCCCTCCTCGACAGTGAACGAGTGGCCGCAGCCGCAGGAGGCCTGGGCGTTCGGGTTGTCGATCTTGAACCCGGACTCCTCGAGCCCCGAGAGGAAGTCGATCGTCGCGCCCTTGAGATAGGGAGCGCTGTGGGGGTCGATCACGATCGTGACGCCGTGCAGCTCGAGCGTCTCGTCGTCGTCGACCGGGCCGGCGTCGAAGCCGAGCCCGTACTGGAAGCCCGAACAGCCGCCGCCCTGGATCGCGACGCGGAGGACCGACGATTGACCGTCGGGATCCTCGGCCATCAGCTCGCGGATCTTCTCCGCGGCTGTGGGCGTCAACGAGACCAGGGTTTCCCGCTGGTCGAAATCAGAGCGCTCGGCTATCTCCATGAGATGATCGTAGCAGGGGTCTCGTCCCTCACTTGAGGGGCGACTTTGTGACACGTCAGCTGCGCTTGGCTCCTGCGGTTGCAGCTCTCTTCGTGCGCCCAAGCCAACCTTGCTAGCGTAGGCCCGACTCGGATGCTTGAGGATTACTTCCCGCTTCTGGTCTACGCGTTTCTCGCCGCCGCGATCCCGGCCTCGATGATCGCGTTCTCGTTCATCTTCGCCACCCGTCCGAAGAGCCGCGTCAACGCCCGCTTCCTGCCGTTCGAGTCGGGCGTCTCGGAGGGGCCGCCGAAGCAGCAGCGCTTCACGGTCAGCTTCTACATGACGGCGATGCTCTTCATCCTCTTCGACATCGAGATCGTCTTCCTCTACCCGCTCGCGGTCGTGCTCGAGCAGCTGGGCTGGTTCGGCCTGACCGAGTTCCTCGTCTTCGTCGCCATCCTCGCCGTCGCCTACATCTACATCTGGCGGAAGGGTGCGCTGGAGTGGCGCTAGACCCGAGCGTCGACCGCTCCCGCGCCTCGAAGCGGCCGCTGGCCAAGGCGGGGCTGCAGTCCGAGCGCCTGCTCTGGCCGACGAAGAAGGGCGTCTTCGAGGAGGAGGTCGAGTCGATGGAGGACGCGCTCGGGCTGACGACGCTCAAGAAGGCGGTCGCCTGGTCGCAGACGAAGTCGATGTGGCCGGCGACGTTCGGGCTCGCCTGCTGCGCGATCGAGATGATGTCGATCGTCTCCTCCCGCTACGACATCGCACGCTTCGGGATGGAGAAGTTCTCGTCCTCCCCGCGGCAGGCCGACCTGATGATCGTCTCCGGCCGCGTCGCGCACAAGATGGCGGCGCCGCTGCGCCAGGTCTACGACCAGATGCTCGAGCCCAAGTGGGTGATCGCGATGGGCGCCTGCGCGAGCTCGGGCGGGATGTTCAACAACTACACGATCCTGCAGGGCGTCGACAAGGTCGTCCCCGTCGACATCCACGTGCCCGGCTGCCCACCGCGGCCGGAGGCGCTGATGGAGGGGATCGTGCGGCTGCACGAGAAGGTGATGGCGGGCGTGCCGCCCGCGTATCAGATCCGCGGGGTCGCCTCCTAGTGCCCTACGAGGGCGTTCCCGGCCTCGTCGAGACCCGCGAGGCATACGGCGAGACCACCCTCGTCGTCGACCCTGCTCGTCTGGAGGAGGCGTGCCTGCACCTCCGCGACGAGGAGGGCTTCAACCTCCTCCTGGACATCGTCGCGACCGACTACCTCGGCTGGGGCGAGGGCGATGTCGCCGGCTACTGGGGCTCGGCGAGCGGACGGAACCTGAACGAGCCGGCTGCGCAGGGCTACTCGCGCTCACCGGAGCCGAAGCCGAAGCGCTTCTCCCTCTCGTATCTCCTGATCCGCGTCGCCGACGACCCGGCGCGCGTGCGCGTTCAGGTCTGGCTCGACGACGGGCAGCCGGTCGCGACGGTGATCCCGGTCTGGCCGACCGCCGACTGGTACGAGCGCGAGGCGTTCGACATGATGGGCATCCCCTTCGACGGCCATCCGAATCTCGTCCGGATCCTGATGGAGGACGACTGGGAAGGGCATCCGCTGCGCAAGGACTATCCGATCGGCGGCGAGCCGGTCCGCTTCTCGGAGGCTGAATAGTGGCAACGGTCGATCGCCGCGTCCCGATCCGCGGCGCCCGCCCCTATGCGGGCTCGCGCATCCCCCAGCCCGTCCCGACGATCCTGAAGCCGGACCCGCGGCTCGAGGACGTCCTCACCGTCAACTTCGGCCCCAACCACCCGTCCACCCACGGCGTGCTGCGCCTGATCGTCGATCTGCACGGCGAGCACGTGGTCGGGCTCGCGGCCGTGATCGGCTACCTGCACACCGGCTTCGAGAAGACGATGGAGCAGAAGACGTGGTGGAAGGGTGTCACCTATCCCGCCCGGGTCGACTACGTCTCCTTCCAGTACAACGAGCTCGTCTACGTGCTCGCGGTCGAGAAGCTGCTGCAGCTGCCGGTGCCGCGGAAGGCGACCTGGACGCGGATGGCGCTCGGCGAGCTCGTGCGGATCCACTCGCACCTCGTCTACCTCGGCACGTCGGCGCTCGAGATCGGCGCGATCTCGATGTTCTGGTACTGCTTCCGCGAGCGCGATCTCGTGCTCGACCTCTTCGAGATGGTCGCCGGGACGCGCATGCACACCCGCTACTTCCAGGTGGGCGGGCTGGCCGAGGACATCCCGGTCGGGTTCTACGACGAGGCCCGCAAGTTCTGCGAGCGGATGCCGAAGGCGGTCGACGAGTACGAGGCCATCCTCAACACGAACAAGATCTGGCTCGAGCGGACCGTCGGTGTCGGCGCGCTCTCCGGCGAGGACGCGATCGCGCTCGGGCAGACGGGGCCGAACCTCCGCGCCTCCGGGGTCGACTGGGACCTGCGCAAGCGCGAGCCGTACCTGGCCTACGACCAGGTCGAGTTCGACGTGCCCGTCTACGACGGCGGCGACGTCTTCGACCGCTACAAGGTGCGCGTCGACGAGATGCGCGAGTCGGTGCGGATCATCGAGCAGTGCATCGACCGGCTCGAGCAGATGCAGGGCGAGCCCTGGATCGCGGATGACCGCAAGGTCGTCCTGCCGCCGCGCGAGGAGCTGCACACCTCGATGGAGTCCCTGATCCATCACTTCAAGATCGTCACCGAAGGCTTCCGCGTCCCCGAGGGCGAGGTCTACGTCGGGATCGAGTCGCCGCGAGGCGAGTCCGGCTGCACGCTCGTCTCCGACGGGACCGCGAGGCCGTGGCGCGTCAAGTTTCGCGCGCCGTCGTTCGCCGCCTTGCACGCCACCGCCGCCTGCTGCCAGGACGTCGCCGTCGCCGACCTGATCGCCGTCGTCGGCTCGCTCGACGCCGTAATGGGGGACGTCGACCGTTGAACGCGCCCGAGAAGACGCTCTACGACGAGATCCAGGAGCTCCGCTCGCGCTATCCGATCTCGCGCTCGGCGACGCTGCCGGCATTGCGGCTCGCGCAGGAACGGCACGGCTGGCTCTCGCCCGAGGCGTTTCGCGAGGTTGCGGAGGCGCTCGAGGAGACGCCCGCGTACTGCATGGCGGTCGCGTCCTTCTACGACATGTACCACCTGGCTCCGGTCGGGACGCACCTCGTCGAGGTCTGCACGAACGTCTCCTGCGCCCTCGTCGGCGCGCAGCAGGTGCTGGAAGCCTTCCAGTCCGAGCTCGGCATCCACGCCGGCGAGACGAGCGAGGACGGCCAGGTGACGCTGCGCACGATCGAGTGCGCGGGCGGGTGCGGCTGGGGCACCGTCGTCGCGCTCAACCACCGCTACCGCGAGCGGGTCACCGCCGCGGACGTGCCGGCGATCGTGGAGGAGATCCGTGGCGGCTGAGCAGTTCGTCGTCCTCGCCGGCGCCGAGGAGCAGCCGCTCCTCAAGCTCGCCGACTACCGCGACGCGGGCGGGTTCGAGGCGCTCGAGCAGGCGCGGCAGCTGGAGCCGGCGGCCGTCGTCCAGGAGATCCTCGACTCGGGCCTGCGCGGGCGCGGCGGCGCCTTCTTCCCCACCGGGCGCAAGGCGAGCTTTCTCGCGAAGGGCACCGGCAAGCCGACGTATCTCGTCGTCAACGCGGACGAGTCGGAGCCGGGCACGTTCAAGGACCGCGAGATCATGTTCACCGTCCCGTTCCGCCTGATCGAGGGCTGCCTGATCACGGCGCACGCGATCGAGTCCGACCGTGTCTTCATCTACATCCGCGGCGAGTACCTGCGCGAGTTCGAGATCCTGCGCGACGCGCTCGAGGAGGTGCACGAGGCAAAGCTGCTCGGCGGCGTCACGATCGTGCTCCACCGCGGCGCCGGCGCCTACATCTGCGGTGAGGAGACCGCGTTGCTCGAGTCGCTCGAGGGCAAGCGCGGCCAGCCGCGCACGAAGCCTCCGTTCCCTGCGGTCGCAGGCCTCTATGCCTCGCCGAGCCTGATCAACAACGTCGAGACGATCGCGACGGTGCCGCCGATCATCACGCTGGGCGGCAAGGAGTACGCGAAGACAGGTGTGCCGCCTGACTCGTCCGGCACGCGCGTCTTCTCGCTGTCCGGGAACGTGGTCAACGGCGGCAACTTCGAACTGCCGATGGGCGTCACTTTGCGAGAGCTGATCTACGACCCCGAGCTCGGCGGCGGGATCCCGAACGGCCGCCAGCTGAAGGCCGTGATCCCGGGCGGCTCCTCCGTGCCCGTCCTCACCGCCGACCAGCTCGACACGCCGCTCGAGGCGAACGCGATGGCCGAGGCGGGCTCGATGCTCGGCTCCGGCGCGATCATCGTCATCGACGACCGCTGCTGCATGGTGCAGCTCGGC
>DATMEO010000009.1:0-3506 GCA_035556515.1 Gaiellaceae bacterium | reverse complement strand
AGCGCCGGGCGCACGAACAGCTCCACGCCGACGAGCGCGGACACCGGGTTGCCGGGGAGCCCGAAGACGAGTGTCCCGCCCCGGGCGCCGAACGCGACCGGCTTCCCCGGACGCACGGCGACGCCCCAGAAGTCCTCCTCGACCCCGAGCTCGGCCAGGATCCGGCGAACGAGGTCGTGCGGGCCGACGGAGACACCGCCAGAGCTGACGAGCACGTCGGCCTCGAGGCCACGCTCGAGCGCACGCCGGTGCTCCGACTCGTCGTCGGGGACGGGGCCGATCCGCTCCACGTCGGCGCCGGCGGTCTCGAACGCCGCCGCGAGCATGGGCGCGTTCGACTCGTAGATCTGCCCCGCGCCGAGCGCTTCTCCCGGCGCGCGCAGCTCCGTACCTGTGCTGAGCACGACGACCTTCGGCCTCCTCGTGACCGTCGCCTCGGCCACACCGGCCGCGGCGAGCGCGCCGATCTGCGCCGCGCCGATCCGCATTCCGGCCGCGAGCAGGACGTCGCCCGCTCGGACGTCTCCACCGACCGGTCTGACATTCGCACCGAGGTCGACCGGAGCCGGGACTTCCAGTACGTTGTCCGACTCGCCAACAACCTCGATCGGAACCACCGAGTCCGCACCGTCCGGGACGACGCCGCCGGTCGAGATCGCCATCGCCTCGCCACCGGCCAGCGCCCGATCGGCCGGCAGGCCGGCGGCGATCCGGAAGACGACCGGCAGCCGGCCGGGCGTGTCGCCGGCTCTGAGGGCGTAGCCGTCCATCGCCGAGCTCGCAAACGGGGGCAGGTCGACCTGCGCGGTCACGTCCGCCGCGAGGAAGCGGCCGGCCGCCCCGGCCACCGGCACCTGCTCGGCCTCGAGTGCACGCGCGCGAGCGAGCACGCGCCGAAGAGCCTCCTCGATCGACAGCAAGCCGCTCATCGGGGGCATACGCTAACGGCCGTGATCTCGGTGGTCGTCCCGGTGCACGACGAGGAGCGAAGCATCGCGCTCCTGCACGACGAGCTCGCCTCCGCGCTCGAGCCGCTCGGGCACCCGTGGGAGGTCGTCTTCGTCGACGACGGCTCGACGGACGGCACGTTCGCGGCGCTCACGCGGCTGCACGCGGGACACGATGAGGTGCGCGTGGTCAGGCTGCGCCGCAACTTCGGCAAGGCGGCGGCGCTGCAGGCCGGCTTCGAGGAGGCGCAGGGTGACGTCGTCGTCACGATCGACGGCGACCTCCAGGACGATCCCGCCGAGATCCCGCGCCTGCTCGCGAAGCTCGAGGAGGGCTTCGACCTCGTCTCGGGCTGGAAGACAAAGCGCCGCGATCCGCTGACGAGGAGGATCCCGTCGCGGATCTTCAACCGCGTCACCGGGCGGCTCTCGGGCCTGCGGCTGCACGACCTCAACTGCGGCCTGAAGGCCTACCGGGCCGAGGTGGTGAAGGGCCTTCGCATCTACGGCGAGCTGCACCGGTTCATCCCCGTGCTCGCCCACTACCGCGGCTTCCGCGTCGCCGAGCTGCCCGTCAATCACCGCCCGCGCGAACACGGGCGCTCGCGCTACGGGATGGAGCGCTACGTCCGCGGCTTCCTCGACCTGCTCACCGTCACCTTCATGGGCCGCTACCGGCACCGGCCGCTCCATCTCTTCGGCGGCGTCGGCCTCCTGCTCGGGGCGGTCGGAGCGCTGCTGCTCGCCTACCTGACAGTGCTGAAGCTGACCGGCGAGGCGATCGGGCACCGGCCGCTGCTGACGCTCGGCGTCCTGCTCGTGGTCGTCGGCGTGCAGCTCGTCTCGCTCGGGCTCGTCAGCGAGCTCGTCGCGAGCCACCATGAGGAGCGGACGGGCGGCCGGCAGCTCGAGCAGCACGTGGACGAGATTCTGCGCTGAGCTTGCGGGTTCTCTATTTCGGCACGTACGAGCGGGACTACCCGCGAAACGCGCAGGTGATCTCCTGCCTGCGCGGCGCAGGCGTCGAGGTGATCGAGCGACATGCGGACGTCTGGGAGCGGCGCCGGCACAAGTGGTCGCTCGGGCTCGCCGCTGCTGGGCGGATCGGCTGGGCCGAGCTGCGCTTGCTCTTCGGCGCCCGCGGCGAGCGCTTCGACGCCGTCATCGTCGGCTACCCCGGCCACTTCGACGTACCCGCGGCACGGCGGATCGCCCGCGGGCGGCCCATCATCTTCAATCCGCTCGTCTCGCTGCACGAGACGCTCGTCGAGGATCGCGGCCGGTTCGCCGCCGGCTCTCCCGCCGCCGGTGTCCTCCGCCAGATCGACCGGATCGCGCTCCGGCGCGCCGATCTCGTCGTCGCCGACACCGCTCAGAACGCGCGACACCTCGCCGAGTTGGGCGAGCTCGCCGCCGAGCGGCTCGCGGTCTGCTTCGTCGGCGCCGAGGAACGCCTCTTCCGGCCCGGCCGGCAGCCGGCGCAGGCGTTCCATGCTCTCTTCGTCGGCAAGCTGATCCCGCTCCACGGCCTCGAGACGATCCTCGCCGCCGCCCGGCTCGCGCCCGAGCTCCGGTTCCGTCTCGTCGGCAGCGGTCAGCTCGACGCGCTGATGGCCGAGCGGCCACCGAACGCCGAGTGGGTCGAATGGGTCGAGTACGAGCAGCTCCCCGGCGAGATTCAGCGCTCGGGCTGCGCGCTCGGCATCTTCGGCACGTCGGCGAAGACGGGTCGGGTGATTCCGAACAAGGCCTTTCAGGCGCTCGCGTGCGGGACGCCGCTGGTGACCGCCGACACCCCGGCGGCACGCGAGCTGCTCGTCCACGGCGAAAGCGCGCTGCTCGTCCCGGCCGGGAATCCGGAGGCACTGGCAGCGGCGGTGCGGCGGCTCGCGGGCGACACCGAGCTCGCACGCTCGATCGGCGAGGGCGGGCTCGCCGTCTACCGAGAGCACGCGAGCGAGGCGGTGCTCGGCGAGCGCTGGCGCGGCCTCGTCGAGCAGCTCGTCGCGCGATGACGCCGGCGCGGTTCGTCTGGTTCGCGACGGCCGCCTTCGCCGCCGGCTTCGGCGCTCTCGCCGTGTTGCGCCACCGCGCCTTCGGCAGCGGCCGCTTCGACCTCGGGAACATGACGCAGGCCGTCTGGTCGACTGCGAACGGAGACATGCTCTCGGTCACGGATGTCCACGGCGAGCAGATCTCGCGGCTTGGCTCGCACTTCGACCCGATTCTCGCGCTGCTCGCGCCGCTCTGGTGGCTCTGGCCGAGCCCGGAGCTCCTGCTCGCCGTTCAGGCGGGAGCGGTTGCCGCGGGAGCGCTCCCCGTCTTCTGGCTCGCGCGGGCGCATCTCGATTCGGAGCGACCGGCGGCGGCCCTGGCGGTCGCGTATCTCCTCTTCCCGCCCGTGCAGTGGCTGACCGTGAGCGACTTCCACCCGGTCGCGCTCGCCTGCCCCCTGCTCCTCTTCGCCTGGTGGTTCCTGGACGAGCGGCGGCTGCTGCCGTTCGCGCTCTGCGCGGTCGCCGCGCTGGCGACGAAGGAGCACGTCGGGCTCACGGTCGC
>DATMEO010000008.1:0-18407 GCA_035556515.1 Gaiellaceae bacterium | reverse complement strand
TGCTGCTCGCGCCGGTCAACCCGACCCGTGTGCCCGGCCGCAGTGCCTTCCGCTTCCGGGTCGCGCGGCGGTTCGGCTACGGCGCGTCGCCGCAGATGACGCGCCGCTGCCTCGAACGCCTCGACGCCGAGGGCATCCCGGCCAGGCTGACGCTGCTGCACGTTCTCTCCGACACCCACAACGTCGCCACGCAGGGCCCCGTCTGGCGCGTCGCCGGGAAGGCGGTCTAACGATGGCCGGAGATCCCGTCTCCTGGCTGCTGATCGAGCCGGGCTGGACGGTCTACGACGCGAACGGCGAGAAGGTCGGCAAGGTGAAGCAGGTGCTGGCGGACGAGCAAGCCGACATCTTCCACGGCGTGCTCGTCGAGCGCGGCTTGCTCGGTGAAGAGGAGGAGATCATCGCCGACCGGATCGCGCAGATCCACGAGGGCGACCTGCACCTGGCGTAGTACGGCAGGTTTGCCGGAATAGCGCCCCGGCAACCTTCTGCCCATGCCGCAATCCGGTTCAACCACGGCGCGCCGACCGGCTTCGCCGAACGGTCCACAACACTCCCGCAGGTCCACGAAGTCCGGTCCGAACCCGTTCGTCGTCGCCGGCGCCGCCTTCGGCGTCGGCACCCTGCTCGCAAAGCTGATCGACTGGAGAGGCCATGCCCACCCACGCCGCTGACACCGAGCAGCCAGGCGTCGGCGCTGCAGCGAAGCAGGTCGCCGAGCATGCGAGCACGCTCGCCAAGCTCGAGCTCGAGCTCGCCGGCCTGGAGCTGAAGCAGAAGGCGGGCGCGCTCGGGACCGGCGTCGGCCTCGGCCTCGGAGCCGCGGTTGTCGCGCTCTACGCGGTCGGGTTCCTCTTCGCCACCGTCGCCGTCGCACTCGCGATCGTGCTCGACGCCTGGCTGGCGCTGCTGATCGTGACGGTAGGGCTGCTTGTGCTCGCGGCCCTGCTCGGCCTGCTCGCCCGAGGCCGGATCAAGCGCGGCACGCCGCCCGTCCCGGAGCTGGCGATCAGGGAAGCGAAGCTGACCTCGGAGGCGCTGAAGTCCGATGGCCACCACTAGCCTGAACGGGCGTACGCCCGACACGCTCCGGCGCGAGATCGAGCGCGAGCGGCGCGAGCTGGCGGAGGCGGTCGAACAGCTGCGGGACGGCCTCGGCGAGGCGACGAACGTGTCCGCCAAGCTGCGCTCCAACCTGCCGATGGTCGCGGCGGGGGCGCTCGGCGCCGGATTCTTCCTCGCCGGCGGGATCGGCGCGACGATGCGCTTCCTCGCCCGCAAGGGCCGCGACCGCTGAGAGCCGCCGGGTTGGCCTCGCCCGCCGTCGAGATCGGCCGCGTTCCGTCGAGCCCGTGGCGGCTCTCGCCACGCGAGTGGGTCGCCGTCTTCCGGCGAACGTTCAAGGCGTTCCTCGCGGACGACGCGATGGGGCTCTCCGCCCAGGTCGCGTTCAGCTCACTGCTGGCATTCTTCCCCGCGGTCGTCTTCCTCGTCGGCTTGCTCGACCTCGTCGGCGCCTACGACACGCTCCAGGAGTTCCTCGCCCCTGTCGCACCCGGCGACGTTCTGGACACGATCGACAGGCTCCAGGCGGATACGTCGAAGAGCACGTCAGTGGTCGCGTTCGTCGTCGGAGCCGCGGGTGCGATCTGGGCGGCGAGCGGCGCAATGAACGCCGTGATCAAGGCTGTCAACCGGGCCTACGACCGCGTCGAGACCCGCCCCTTCTGGATGACGCGGCTGATCGGGATCGTGCTCGTGATGCTGATGGGGCTGGTGCTCGCCGGCCTGCTGCTGCTGATCGTCTTCGGCGGCCCGCTCGGGACCGCGATCGCGGACAAGGCCGGGCTCGGAGGCGCCTTCGAGCTGCTCTGGTCGGTCCTCCGCTGGCCGATCGCGTTCGTCGCGATCCTGATGTTCTTCTCGCTCGTCTACTATCTCGCGCCGAACCTGGACGTCCGCAGTTGGAAGTGGCTGACGCCGGGAGCGTTCGTCGGCAGTGTCATGTGGCTCGTGCTCTCGGGGCTGTTCGCCCTCTACACCAGCTTCTCGGACTCCTACTCGAAGACCTACGGCGCGCTCGCCAGCGGCATCGTCCTGCTGCTCTGGCTCAACTACTCGGCTTTCGCGCTCCTCTTCGGCGCCGAGCTCAATGCCGAGCTCGACCGCCAGGCGGAGATCCGCGCCTCCGGCGGCGACAAAGCCGGCCTCGTCAAGCCAAGCCGCCGCGTTTAGGTGACCCTGACCGAGCCCTTGACCGTCTTCGGCGCCTTGTCCGAGTAGAAGCGGAGCATGCCCTTCGCGAGCTTCAGCTTCCAGGTCGTCGTGCCCACGCCGGTGACGGCCGACTTGCGGTTGACGCCCTTGCCGACGAGATGGAAGTTGTGCAGCTTCGAGCGGTCGCGGACGACGACCGAATACGTCCCCGCCTTGACGCCGTGGTGCAGCACCGCGCCGCGCGCATTGCGCAGCGAGATCGTGCTCTTCGGGCCGACGGTTGCGAGCAGCTTCGGCGGCGTCTTCGTCGTCGGCGGCGGCTTCGGGACCGGCACGGGCGGTGGGTTTCCGACCGTGATCACACGCACCATCTGGCTCGGGTGCGGGTCGCACTGGATCGTGTAGCGCGCTTCCCGGAACGTGACCGTCCACGTCACGGTTCCCGACGTCTCCACCTGTGTGGACTCCTCGACACCAGGCCCGTACAGGTGGAAGTTGTGCTCATCCGAGAGGTCGCGCACCGTGATCTCGTACGTACCCGGGTCGAGCTGCGTCACCGGACGCCCGTCCGCGAACTCGAGCGAGATCGAGAAGCCCGGCCCCACCGTCCCGACGAGCTTGACGGCCTGCGCCGGTGCCGTCGCCGCGCCCGGGACGAGCACGAGCGCCGCGCAGGCGATGAGAACGAGGAGACCCCGAACGCGCATCGTCCAGGTCTACGCGGGCAGGGCGGGATCGGATTGCCGCACACCGACGGGGCGGCCCGAAGGCCGCCCCGTCTCCCCACCGCTTCCGTTGCTAGTGCTGGGCGGCGCGACGCAGCGCGACGCCGGTGGCGAGTAGGCCCGCGCCGAGGAGCGCTGCGATCCACAGCGGGACGCCTGTGAAGGGCAGCGTGCCGCTCGCGGCCGTCTCGGCGATCGACTCCGGCGCCGTCGCGACCGCGCCGAGGACGCCCGAGGTGGGCTGCTCGGCCTCGGTCGCCGGCGTCGCCGCGGCCTTCGCCTTCGCGGCGGTTGCCGGGGACGTGGCGGCGAGCACAGCATTCACTTCCTTCTTCTCGACCTTTGTCTGCACGACCGTTGCCGTCGCGAGCAGGACGCAGGTGCCGCTCGCGTCCTTGACCATCCCCGCCGGAACCGTCGACTGCATCCCCTCGACGTTCGGGCAGACATCGGTCTGCGGTGCCAGGACCACGCAGTTGCCGCTCGCGTCCTTGACCATGTCCGCCGGAACAGTCGTCTGCATCCCCTCGACGTTGGGGCAGACGTCGATCGGCTGGCTCAGCTGCGGAGCGACCGCCGGAGCCGCCGGGGAGCCGCACGCGCTCTTGCTGAAGCCGTCCTTGGAACCGGGCCGCGAGGCCGGGTCCTTGAGCATGATGTCGTGCCGGCCGTCGCGGTCGGGGTGCGCGCCCGTGTCCGGGCTGTGCGCCTCGCTCCACGCCGTCCACGGGATGTTGATGACGACGTACGGGTTCGAGGCCGAGCCGGTGCGATGGCAGACGATCACGTGGTGGTGCGCCTCCGCGGAGCGACCTTTCGAGCCGCTCGGCTTCGCCTCGGTTTTCACCTTCGCGTGCACCTTCGCCTTCGCGTGCAGCTTCGCCTTCGCTTTCGAACCCGACGTTGCCTTTGCCTTCGCCTCGGTCTTGTGCTCGACCTTGGCGCTCGCCTTCGCCTCCGACTTGTGCTCGGCTTTGTGCCCCGACTTGTGCTTGGGCTTCTCCTTGGACTTCCCGGAGTCGTCCGTCTTCGCCTGCGCCGGCGCAGCCGCCTGCGTCGTCGCGGTGATCGCCGGCGCAGCGGGTGTGGCCTGCTGCTCGGCCTTCTTTTCCTGGCCCGGCGGCGTGCCGCCGTTGCCGTTTCCGTTCCCGTTGCCGTTGCCCGGGTCGGCGAGCGCCGATCCGGTGAACGCGACGGCACAGAGACCCAGCCCCGCCGCGCGCGTCAGTGTGGTGAATAGCCGCATTTCCTCTCCCCTTCGTCCTCGGTGGCCAGTGACGCAGGAGCAACGGAATGCGGTTTGGAAAAGATACGGCTTCTAAGGCGTATTGCCCTGCTCAGAGGCGACTTACGCGCGCAGCTCGGCGCCGAAGCGCTCGGCGAGTGCGGTGACGATCTGCTCGCGCAGCTTCGCGGCGTCCTCGTCCGAGAGCGTCCGCTCCGGCGACTGGAAGGCAACCGCCAGCGCGACCGACTTCTTGCCCTCGCCGACCTGCTCGCCGCGGTAGACGTCGAAGACGCGGAGCTCGCGCAGCTCGGGGCCGGCCGCCTCGCGGGCAGCCGCGATCAGGTCGCCCGCCGCCACCGACTCGTCGACCTGGAACGCGAGATCCTGCTTGACGGCGGGGAAGGTGATCACGTCCTCGTACGGGACCGTCTCCGGGGCGGCCGCGAAGAGCGCATCGAGGTCGAGCTCGACGTAGCCCCAGCTGCCCGGAAGCTCGAGGAGCTCGCCGTAGTCGGTTCTCGCCGACCGGCCGGGGCCTCGCTCGACCACCTCGAGCGGCACGCCCACCGCGCGGTGCACCAGCTCGGCAGCCCCTTTCGCGCGGAAGAAGCCGCCTTCCGTGATGGCTCCGACGTGCCAGCGCTCCTCGGGCAGCTGCTCGCCGACAGGACGGTAGGTACGGGCGATCTCGAACAGCGCGATTTCCTCGACCCCCGCGTTGCGGTTCCGCTCCGCCGATTCGAGCAGCCCGAGGCGGAGATCCGTGCGCAGCGCGGCCATGTTGACCGTGTACGGCTCCTCGAGCGGGATGCGCCCCGGTTCAGCCGGTACGAGGCTCCAGGTGTATGCCTCGGAGAAGCCGGCGCCGGCGAGCACGTCCTCGACCAGCCTGCGCAGGCGCTGCTCCTTCGAGAGCTGGACGGATGCGGCGTCGCGAGCGGGCAGTGTCGAGGGCACCTCCTCGATCCGGAACCGCACGACTTCTTCGACGAGATCCACCGGCCGCGTCACGTCGAGCGCGCGCCAGGTAGGCACCGTCACGTCATGGCCGTCGAGCTCGAAGCCGAGCCGCGTCAATGTCTCGCGCTGCTCCGCCTCCGGGAACGACATCCCACTCAGCCGATCCGCCAGCTCCGGGCGCAGCCTGACGACCGGACGTGGCGGCAGCGTGTCGTGGACGTCGACGTGGCCCGTGAAGCTTGCGCCGGTGAGCGAGACCAGCAGCTCGCTCGCGTACACGGCGGCCTGTTCCGCCGCGTACGGGTCGACGCCCTTCTCCCAGCGCGTCGACGACTCGCTGCGCAGGCGCAGGTGCCGTGACGTTCGCAGCACGGTCAGCGCGTCGAAGTTCGCCGCCTCGAGCAGCAGGTCGGTGGTCTCCTCGCGCACCTCGCTGTCCTCGCCGCCCATGATCCCCGCGACGGCGACCGGCCGCCGCGCGTCCGCGATCACGAGATCGGTCTCCGCCAGTGTCCGCTCGTGACCGTCGAGCGTGAGGATCTTCTCCCCTTTCGCGGCGCGCCGGACGACAATCCGGCCTTCATCGAGCAATGACAGGTCGAAGACGTGCAGCGGCGAGCCGAGCGCCAGCATCACGTAGTTCGTCACGTCAACGATGTTCGAGATCGGTCGCATGCCCGCCGCCAGCAAGCGCGCCTTCAGCCACGTCGGGCTCGGGCCCGCCGTCGCGCCGCGGAAGATCCGGCCGATGTAGCGCGGGCAGGCCTCGAGATCCTCGACGCGCACGTCCACCTGGTCGCTGCCCTCCGGCTCGAGATCGTCCCCCGGCAGTGGCGACAGCTGGGAGCCCGTCAGGGCCGCCACCTCGCGCGCGATCCCGTACACGGACGTGAGATCCGGACGGTTGAAACCCGTTTGGATCTCGAGCACGGTCTCGGTGAGCTGCAGGACATCCACGAGAGGCGTCCCGGGCTCGAGCCCGTCGGCGAGCACCATGATCCCGCTGTGATCGGCGCCGAGCTCGAGCTCGCGCTCGGACAGGATCATTCCGCGCGAGAGCTCGCCGCGCAGCTTCGCCTCGCCGAGCGGCTCGTCCGCCCCGGGCAGGAGCGCGCCGGGAAGCGCGACTGCGACGGTTGCGCCGGCGCCGAAGTTCCACGCCCCGCACACGATCTGCCGCGGCTCGCCCTCGCCGACGTCGACGCGGCAGAGCTGCAGCCGGTCCGCGTTCGGATGCTTGCCGGCCTCGACGACCCGGCCGACGAGGAAACGGCCGAGGTTGCCGTCGGCGTCGGCGACGCCGCGCTCGACGATCCGTTCGACCTCGCAGCTCGTGACGACGAGCTTCGCCGCGAGCCGCTCGATCGGCCAGTCGAACGCGGCGTACTCGCGCAGCCAGGAGACCGGGACCTTCATGCGGCTAGAACTGCCTCACCATGCGGAGGTCGTTCTCCCAGAACAGGCGCAGATCGGGCAGGCCGTGGCGGAGGAAGGCGATCCGGTCGATCCCGAGCCCGAATGCGAAGCCCGACCACTCCTCCGGGTCGTAGCCGACCGCCTCGAACACGTTCGGATCGACGACGCCGGCGCCGCCCATCTCGATCCAGCCCGACCATTTGCAGACCGCGCAGCCGGCGCCTTCGCAGAGATAGCAGGTGATGTCGAACTCGACCGAGGGCTCTGTGAACGGGAAGAAGCTCGTCCGCATCCGCACCTCACGCTGTCCGAAGATGGCGCCGGCGAAGAGCTCGATCGTGCCCCGCAGGTCGGCCAGGGTGATCCCCCGGTCGACGGCGAGACCCTCGACCTGGTGGAAGACCGGCGTGTGCGTCGCGTCGAGCGGGTCGCGGCGGTAGGTACGGCCGAGCGAGACGAGGTAGACCGGCGGCTCCTGCGCCTGCATCGCCCGAACCTGCGAGGGGGAGGTGTGGGTGCGGAGCAGCGTGTTCGCGTCGAGGTAGAAGGTGTCGCGAGGATCCCGGGAGGGGTGCGCCTCGGGCTGGTTGAGAGCGTCGAAGTTGTGCCACACGGTCTCGACCTCGCAGCCGTCGTAGACCTCGTAGCCCATTCCGACGAAGATGTCCTCGATCCGGCGGCGCAGCTGCGTGATCAGGTGCAGGCTGCCGCGCTGAAACGGCTCGCCCGGCAGCGTCGGATCGAACGGCTCCCCGTCCTCCTCTGGCGCGGCTGCGAACGCCGCCTCGCGCTCCGCGAGCGCCGCCTCGATCGCGTCGCGTGCGGCGTTCAGCGCGATCCCGGTCTCGCGGTCGCGCACGTTCCGCAGCGCCTGCTTGAGCTCGCTCTTGCGGCCGAGATAGCGGACGCGCAGCTCCTCGAGCGCGTCGGCATGCGCGGCCGCGGCGATCGCGGTCCGCGCCTCGTTCTCGAGCGCCCTGGCGTCCACTTTGGCGTCCACTGCGCGACGATAGCATCGGCTCTATGAGCCTCTACGACGCCTTCGCGCCGATCTACGACGCCTGGTCGGCACACATGACCGAGGACGTCGCGTTCTACGTCGAGCTCGCCCGGGAGACGGACGGACCGCTCGTCGAGCTCGCAGTCGGCACCGGGCGCGTCGCGACCGAGGTGGCGAGGGAGACCGGCCGTCCCGTGCTCGGAATCGACAGCTCGCCGGCGATGCTTGCGCTGGCGCAGGAGCGAGCGGCCGCAGCCGGCGCGCAGCTCGAGCTGCGCGACGGCGACATGCGCGAGCTGGAGCTGGACGAGCCGGCTGGACTGATCTACGTCCCCGGCCGCTCGCTGTTGCACCTGCCCACGTGGGCCGACCGGAGGCGCGTCTTCGAGCGCGTGTTCGCGGCTCTCCGCCCCGGTGGCCGCTTCGCCTGGAACGCGTTCGTCTTCGACCCGCGCATCGCCGTCCGCGTCGACGGCGAGTGGAACGAGCAGAACGGGATCAGGCACCGAATCGACCAGTTCAAGCACGACAACCGGCTCGACATCACGCTCGAGAACGGCGGTGCGATCTCGCTCTGGTGGCTCAACCGCTCCGAGTGGGAAGGCGTGATCGACGTCTCCGGGTTCGAGGTCGAGGCTCTCTACGGCGGCTTCGACCGGCAGCCGTTCGACGAGAACGCGAACGAGTTCGTCTGGGTTGTCCGCAAGCCCGTATAACGAAATCGCGCGGCTCTACGACGCGTGGAGCGCGAGCGTCGTCGAGGACGTCGAGTTCTACGTCGAGGAGGCGGTCTCGTCGGGCGGGCCGGTCGTCGAGCTCGCCTGCGGCACCGGCCGGATCTCCGTGCCGCTCGCCAAGGCCGGCGTCTCGGTGATCGGGGTCGACGCGTCGGCGGGGATGCTCGAGGTCGCGCGCGAGTACGCGGCAGCGGAAGGCGTCGTGCTCGACCTCCGGCTCGGCGACCTGCGCGAGCCGCCCGTCGCCGAGCGCGTCCCGCTCGTGCTGATCCCCTTTCGCTCGCTGCTGCACATGACGACGGAGCAGGAACGGCTGCGGGCGCTGCGCGCCGCGCGCGAGCTGCTGCTGCCCGGCGGCCGGCTCGTCTTCGACGTCTTCGCCCCGAGCGCGGAGGACGTCGAGGACACACACGGCCGCTGGCTCGAGCGCGAGCCGGGGATCTTCGAGCGCGCCGACTGGGACGAGGACGAGCGGACACTGACGCTCTCGGTGCGGCGCGGCGACGCGGCCTCGACGATGCAGCTCGCCTGGCTCTCGCCGCCCGAATGGCGCCTGCTGCTCGATCGCGCCGGCTTCGACATCGAGGCGCAGTGGGGCTGGTTCGACCGCCGGCCCTACTCGGGCGGCGAGGACGTGGTTTTTGCCGCGATCCGGCGGGATGCGTAGAGTCCGCGCATGATCTGGATCGTCGTCGGCATCGTCGTGCTGCTGCTCATCGCGGCGGTCCTCCTCTACAACCGGCTCGTCAGCCTCCGCAACCGCGTCGAGAACGCGTGGGCGCAGGTGGACGTGCAGCTGAAGCGGCGCTACGACCTGATCCCGAACCTCGTCGAGACGGTCAAGGGCTACGCGGCGCACGAGCGGGAGACGTTCGAGGCCGTGACCGCGGCGCGGGCGCGCGCGCAGCAGGCGCAGGGCCCCGCGGAGCAGGGTGCAGCCGAAGGCATCCTCGGCCAGGCGCTCGGGCGCCTCTTCGCCGTCGCGGAGGCCTATCCGGAGCTGCAGGCCGACGAGAACTTCCGCCAGCTCCAGGAGGAGCTCGCGCAAACCGAGAACCGGATCGCGGTCTCGCGCCAGGTCTACAACGACACCGTCCTCACCTACAACACCGCGATCCAGACGGTGCCGGGCGTGCTCTTCGCGGGGCCGTTCGGCTTCTCGCGCAAGGAGTTCTTCGAGGTGGAGGACGAGGCCCGGGAGGCGCCACGCGTCGCGTTCTAGGGTTCGCGCTGCTGGCGGCGCTCGCGTTCGCCGGCGACGCAGCCGCCAAATCGTTCTCCCTGCCGGCCGCGGACGTCACCGTCCAGGTCCAGCAGGACGGCAGCCTGATCGTGGACGAGGTGATCGCGTTCTCGTTCCTCGGCGATTTCAGCGGGGCGTACCGCGAGATCCCGCTCCGCGAGGGCGAGTCGGTCGACCAGGTCTTCGTCGCCGAGGGCGACCGCCAGTACACGAGCGGCGCCTGCGCCGAGCTTGGCTGTTCCGGGAGCCCCGGCACCTTCGGCACGACCGAAACAGGTGAGGGGATTCGGATCGTCTGGCACTACCGCGCGGTCGACGAGCAGCGGCGCTTCCGCATCCACTACCGCCTGCGCGGCCTTCCCGTCGCCTACGACGACGTCGTCGACGTCAACCTGCAGGTCTGGGGCGACGAGTGGGAGGTCGGGCTCGACCAGCTGACCGCGGCCCTGATCGCGCCGGGCGAGATCCAGCGCGCCTGGGGGCATCCCGTCGGCGTGCGCGGAGACGTCACGATCGACGGCGCTCGCGCCGACCTTCGCGCCGAGCGCATTCCATCCGGCCAGTTCGTCGAGCTGCGCGCGCTGATCCCGCGCCGCTTCTTCACCTCGACGGCGGGGATGCAGGTGGCGAGCGGGCTCGGCCTCGAGAAGATCGCGGCCGAGGAGCGCGAGGACGCGGCCGCATACGAACGGGACCAGCGCAAGATCGACGACGCGCTCGACAACCTCGGCGCGACGATCGCGAAGCTGCTCGGGATCGCGCTCCTCCCCGCGCTCGCCCTGATCGGCTTCGTCTGGTGGCGCTGGGGCCGCGAGCGTGGCACGGCCTACGATCGCGAGTACGAGCAGGAGCCGCCGAGCGAAACGCAGCCCGCGCTCGTGCCGGGGCTGCTCGCACAGGGAGGCGACCCCGGCTCGCTCGAGTTCACGGCGACGCTCTTCGACTTGATCCGGCGTGGTCGATACCGCGCCGACCAGGTGACGACGGAGCGGAAGATCTGGGGCGGGTTGAAGACGCAGCAGATCTCCGACCTCGAGCTGTCGCTCGGGGACGTGGAAGCTCCCGTCGAGGCGTTCGAGGCTCCTGTCGGTCAGGTCGTCGATGCCATCCTCGCCGAGGGGCCGGAGCGGCTCTCCCGCTTCCGCGACCGGATCGAGGAGGACCGGGCCGGGAACTCGGAGCGCTTCACCTCGTTCAAGTCGGCCATCGGCACCGAGGTGAAGAACCGTCACTGGTTCCAGAACGTCGGGCTCGCAGCCCTGCTCGGCGGCGCCGCCGTGCTCGCCGCGGCCGGCGGAATCATGCTCCTGATCGGGATCGGCTCCTACGACTCGGTCGCTCCGACCTGGAACAGCGTCGTCGTCATCGCCCTCGGCGTCTGCGGCCTCGTCGGCGCCGCCGTCCTCGCCGCCTCCGCCTTCAACCGCAGGCTCTGGCGGCGCCGCTCGCCCGAGGCACAGGCCGAGGCCGAGCGCTGGGAGGCATTCCGCCGCTACCTGACCGACTTCCCCCGTCTCGACATCGCCCCGGCGGCGTCGCTCGAGCTCTGGGAGCGCTACCTCGTCTACGGGATCGCCTTCGGGATCGCCGAGCGCGTGCTCCAGGGCGCGCAGCTGCACATGCCGGAGGCGCTCGCCCAGGCGAGCACGCTCTACTGGATCGGCCCGCACGGCGACCTCGCATCGGGGCCGACCTCGATGAGCATCGGCGACCTCGCCTCGGGCTTCGGCTCGGCGCTCGCACCACCCTCGTCCGGCTCGGGCGGCTTCGGCGGCGGCTTCTCGGGCGGAGGCGGCGGGGGCGGCGGCGGTGGAGGCGGCGGCGCCTGGTGAGAACGTTCGGCGCGGTCGCGCTTGCCTGCGCCCTCATCGGCGCGGCAGGCTGCGGCGGCGGAGAGGGGCGGGTCACCGGCGTGACGACCGCGGCGACCACCACCGTGTCGAGCGGGCAGCGCTGCGCGCCCGGTGAGCACGCGCTGACGCTGCCGAACGGCCAGGCGGCGCGGATGCGGGTGACGCCGGGCCGCGGCGAGCGGGCGCTCGTCGTCGTCCTCCACGGCGCCGGAGGCACGCCGGCCAGCGCGCTCGACGCCTTCCGCGGCGGCTGGGACGAGCCGGGGCTCGTCCTGATCGCGCCGGCGTCGAAGGGCCAGACGTGGAGCATCCTCCGCTCGGAGCAGGACCTCGACCTCGAGTCCGTCAACCTCGCCCTGGCCGAGGCGTACGAGCGCTGCCGGATCGACCGGCGCCGACTCGCGGTCGGCGGCTTCTCGGACGGCGCCACCTACGCGCTCACTCTCGGCGTCTCGAACGGCGATCTCTTCCCGGCGATCATGGCGCTCTCGCCGGGCGGGATCGTCGGCGGCGAGCAGCACGGTGTCCCCCGCGTCTTCGTCTCGCACGGCACGCTCGACGACGTCCTTCCGATCGGCCGGGCCGGCGATGCCGTCGTCCGCAAGCTCCGCCAGGCCGGTTACCCGGTCACGTACCGCCGGTTCCGCGGCGGCCACGAGGCTTCGCCGGAGACCTCCGCGGCCGCCGTGCGCTGGTTCCTCGCCGGCGCGCCGGGCTAGCCGCGGCGGGAGCGCTCGTAGAGCGCGATCGCGCCGGCGACGGCGACGTTGAGCGACTCGGCCGCCCCACTCGTCGCGATCGTGGCGACATAGTTGCTGTCAGCAACTATCTCTCTGGGCAAGCCCTCGCGCTCCGCTCCGAGCACGAACGTCACCGGGCCGGAAAGAGGGAGCTCGTGCAGCGGCGGAGCGCCATGCGCGACGAGCGCCACCCGTTCGCCCGGGGCCTCGTCGAAGGGGAGCAGCGGAACGCGGAAGATCGCGCCGACGGAGGCGCGCAGCGCCTTCGAGCCGAGCGGATCGGCGCAGCCCTCCGAGAGGGCGACCGCGGCACCGAACGCGTCGGCGGCGCGCAGGAGCGTGCCGACGTTGCCGGGATCGGCGACGCGCCAGAGGGCGAGCGTCGTCTCGCGCGGCTCACGCGGCAGCGAGGCGATGCGGTAGACGCCGACGACGCGCGCCGGATGCGCGAGGGTGGAGACCGCGGCCAGCAGCTCGGGCTCGACGGTCTCGCCGGCGACGAGGAGCTCGATCGGCTCGATCCCCGCCGCGCGCGCCGCCTCGACCAGATCCTCGCCCTCGACGGCGAAAAGCCCGAGCTCCTCGCGCTTGCGCTTCTGCGCGAGGAGCTTGCGGACGAGCTTCAGCGTCGGGTTCGACGCCGAGGTGATCAAGGTGGGTTAAGCGGCCTGGGTGTCAGACGACTTGTCGGCCGCGAGCGCGGCCTTCGCCTGCTCGACGACCGCGGTGAACGCGGCCGGGTCGGCCACGGCCAGATCGGCCAGGATCTTGCGGTCGAGCTCGATGCCGGCCTTGTGCAGCCCCGAGATGAACTGGTTGTAGGACATCCCGTTGGCGCGGGCGGCGGCGTTGATGCGGACGATCCAGAGCTGGCGGAACGTGCGCTTCTTGTTCTTGCGGTCGCGGTAGGCGTAGACGAGCGAGTGCTCGACCTGCTCCTTCGCGTAGCGGTAGCTGCGGCTCTTGAGGCCCCAGTAGCCCTTCGCCTCGCCGAGGACCTTGCGGCGCTTCTTGCGCGCGTGGACTGATCGTTTGACCCTTGGCATCTACTTCAGCCCCAGCAGCTTCTTCAGGCGCGGCGTGTCCACCTCGGCGACCTCGTAGTCCTTGCCGAAGGCGCGCTTACGCTTGGCCGACTTGTGCTCCAGGTTGTGGCTCTGCATCGCGTGCCGGCGCAGGATCTTTCCCGTCCCCGTCACCTTGAAGCGCTTCTTCGCTCCGCTCCCGCTCTTCATCTTTGGCATCTGTCTTCACTCCTGCGTTTTTCGTGGGGCCGAGCAGCATGACCATGTTGCGCCCGTCGAGCAGCGGCGGCGATTCGACCACCGCGAGCTCCTTGATCTCGTCGGCGAGACGGAGAAGGAGGTCGCGGCCCCGCTCCGGGTGCAGGTTCTCGCGCCCCCGGAACATGATCGTGACCTTGACCTTGGCGCGCTGGTTGAGAAAGCGCACGACGTGGCCCTTCTTCGTCTCGTAGTCGTGAATGCCGATCTTCGGCCTGAACTTGATCTCCTTGACGTTGATCTGCGTCTGGTGCTTTCGGGCGAGCTTGGCCTTCTGCTCCTGCTCGTAGCGGTACTTGCCGTAGTCCATGACCCGCGCAACGGGCGGGTCCGCCCCCGCTGCGACCTCGACCAGGTCGAGGCCCTTCGAATAGGCGTACTCGCGCGCTTCATCGGTCGACTTGATCCCGATCTGCTCGCCGTCCTCGCCCACCAGGCGGACCTGGGGAACGCGGATGTTCTCGTTGATCCGGTCCTGCGGCTGTGGAATGCGCCGGTCTTCCGGACGGCGTCTCGGCCTCAAAGGCTCTTCACCAAGCTCGTTGAATCCTCCTCATCGACGACAAAAACCGCTGCAAGCAGCGGCCACGTTTTCCTCGTCCAACCGGCTCGGTTGAACCCTCGCGGACGCGTGGCCCGGGAAGGTGAGGGGCAGTGGTCCGCTCCTGCTTTCAGGGGCTGATCGTAGCAAGCTCCGCCTGGAACCGTTCGAGCAGCTCGGAAAGGCTCGTCGTCAGCTGCTCGCCGCCGCGCTCGCGCACCGCAAGCGACTCGTCCGACTCGCGGTCGCCGTAGACGATCGTGTAGGGGATCTTCTCCAGCTCCGCCTCGCGGATCCGCTTGCCGAGCGTCTCGTCGCGCTGGTCGACATCGACGCGGAAACCCTCCGCCTCGAGCCTGGCGCGAAGCTCGTGCACGGCCTCGCGATGGTTCTCGCCGACCGGGATCAGGCGCGCCTGCACGGGTGCAAGCCAGAAGGGGAACGCGCCGCCGTAGTGCTCGATCAGGATTCCGATGAAGCGCTCGAAGGAGCCGAAGAAGGCGCGGTGGATCACGAAGACCGGGTGCTCGTGATTGTCGGCACCCATGTAGCTGAGGCCGAAGCGGGCCGGCATCTGTGCGTCCAGCTGGATCGTGCCCAGTTGCCACGAGCGGCCGAGCACGTCGGTCATGTGCAGGTCGATCTTCGGCCCGTAGAACGACCCCTCGCCCTCGCCGACGAAGTACGGGATTTGGTGCCTCTCGAGCGCGCGAACGAGCTCGCCCTCCGTGAAGTCCCACTCCTCGTCGGCGCCGAGCTTGTTGTCGGGCCGCGTCGAGAGCTCCGCGCGGGGCTCGAGCCCGAACAGGCCGTAGAGGAACTTCAGGTAGTCGAGCGTGCCGTCAAGCTCCGACTCGATCTGCTCGCGGGTGCAGAAGATGTGCGCGTCGTCCTGCGTCACATAGCGGACGCGCGTGAGCCCGTGCAGCGCTCCGGCGAGCTCGTTTCGGTGCAGCGGCGCAGCCTCGGCATAGCGCAGCGGCAGGTCGCGGTAGCTCCGGAGGGCGCTGCCGAAGAGCAGCATGTGCCCCGGGCAGTTCATCGGCTTGATGGCGTACACCTGCTCGTCGAGCGGGATCAAGAACATGTTCTCGCGGAACTTCTCCCAATGGCCGGAGGTCACCCAGAGCGCCTTGTCGTAGATGAGCGGCGTCCGCACTTCGGAGTAGCCCCGGCGTGCGTTCTCGCGGCGGCGAACCTCTTCGAGCGCGTTGTAGATCGCCATCCCCTTTGGGTGCCAGAAGGGTGAGCCCGGCGAATGCTCGTCGAAGTGGAAGAGGTCGAGCTGCGTGCCGAGGCGGCGGTGGTCACGCTCGCGCGCCTGCTCGAGCCGCTCGAGATACGCGTCCAGATCCTTCTGGGAGTAGAACGCCGTGCCGTAGATCCGCGTCAGCTGTGTGTTCTTCTCGTCGCCACGCCAGTAGGCGCCGGCGAGCGAGGTCAGCTTGATCGCCTTGATCGGCTTCGAGTCCTGCAGGTGCGGCCCGCGGCAGAGGTCGCTGAAGTCGCCCTGCGTATAGAGCGAGATCTCGCCCTCGGCGGTGTCGACGAGCTCGACCTTGTAGCGCTCGCCCTCGGCTTCGAAGCGCTGCTTCGCCTCCTCGGCCGAGATCTCCTCGCGCTCCCAGGTGCGCCCCTCCTGCAGCTCGCGCTGGATCTCCGCCTCGATCTTCTCCAGGTCGTCCTCGCGGATCGGCTCGGGGAACTCGAAGTCGTAGTAGAAGCCGTGTTCGATCGGCGGTCCGATCGCAATCTTGACGCCGGGATAGAGCCGGCGAACGGCCTCGGCGAGCAGGTGCGCGGCCGAGTGGCGCAGCACGTAGAGAGCGTCGGGATCGCTCGTGTCGCGCGTGGTCAGGATCTGGATCGGCTGGCCGTCCGCGAGCGGCAGGCGCAGATCCTGGACGTTCCCGTTCTGGCGGATCAGCACCGCCTGCTCGGCCAGCTTCGGGCCGATCGCCCGCGCGGCGTCGAGACCGGTGGCGCCGTCGGGAAGTTCGAGTTCCGAAGAGTCGGGGAGAACGACCTTCATGACCGATCAGGATACTGAGCACCCGCGCGAGGACGACCGGAACGACGAGCCGGAAGGGACACCGGTCCCGGATCCGGAGGAGGAGACCGGCGACGCCGAGGACGTGCCGACGGCGGACTGAGGCTGGAACGCGACGCCGGGCGGTGGTGTACTTCCGAGAGACGACCATGCTCAGGCTTCCGGTCATCGCAGCCTCACTCGCGGCGCTGGCGCTGCCGCTGGACGCACACGCGGGGAACGTGATCGCCTTCGACCGCGCGACCGCGCAACCGAACGAGCGCGTCAAGATTACGTCGGCCCTGAGCCGGCCCGTCCGCCTCTACCTCGTCCGGCAGGACGTCGCCCGCGCGGTCACGTCGCGTACCGACCGGCGTCTCAGCTTCGTCGGCGCGCTCGGGGCGAACCGCTCGCTGACCTTCAATGTGCCGCCGCTCGACGCCGGCACGTACAGCCTCGTCGTCTGGTGCCGCCGCTGTGAAGCCGCCCGGTTCAGGACGGGCGCGGCGCGCCTGCAGATTCGGTCGACGGCCGGCTGCCCCGTGACGCGTCCCAATGGGAGCCGCCCGCAGGGGCAGCTACCGAGCCCGAACTGGCACGGCAACGGGCTCCTCTGGACCAGCCTCAGCGCCGAAGGCTTCTACGCCGTTCCGCGCGAGCGCGTCGAGGCCGACGGCTCGATCTTCAACAAGCTGCCGTGGGAGACCGTATCCCTGCGGGACGAGCCCACGGTCTCCGGGGTGCGGCTTGACGCCACCGCACCCCCGCTGAAGGTGCTTGGCCTCAACGGCTCCAGCCCCTCGTACCGATCCCCGGTCCTCTTTCCCACTCCGGGCTGCTGGCGGGTGACGGCGCGCATCGGCGACGTCAGCCTCACGTACGTCGTCTCGGTCGTCATCCGCGACTAGGAGATTGCGTCGCGCCAGCGGCGGTGCACGATCACCCCGGCGACGAAGAACCCGAGCACGAGCAGGAAGCCGAACCCAAGCAGGAGCAGCGAGGTGTCGCGCGAGAGCGCGACCACCTCCAGCACGGGCGCCTCCGGCTCGCCGGCGACAACAACGCGATAACGCCCGGCCGGGACGTCGGGCACCTCGACGGTCAGCGTCCCGGCGGCGCCAATCACTCCGAGCGGCGCCGGGGCCAAGGCCGTGTCGAGCGCCTCCAGGACCACCGCCCGCGTCGGCGTTCCGGTCACCTCGATCTCCTCCCCCACGGCAGCACTCCCGGGCTGGAGGGACACGAACGCGAAGAGGAGGGCGACAGTTTTCAGACCGCCGCCGAGGGTATCCCTTCTGTAACGAACGAAAGGAGCGACATGGGGCACCAGACGGTGCAGGAGGCGATGACGTCGAATCCAACGGCGATCACGCCCGATACGGCCGTGCAGGAAGCAGCACGGTTGATGAAGAGCGAGGACGTCGGGGCGCTGCCGATCGTTGAGGACGGCCGGCTGACCGCCGTGATCACCGATCGCGATCTCGCAATCCGCGGTGTCGCGGAAGGCGTGGCGACGGAGACACCGGTACGCGAGCTCGCGTCGAAGGACGTCGTCACGATCGACCCGCAGCAGAGCCTGGAGGAGGCCGCGCGGTTGATGGCGGAGCACCAGGTGCGCCGCCTGCCGGTCGTCGAGGAGGACGGTCGGCTCGTCGGAATGCTCGCTCAGGCGGACGTCGCCTCGGCGGGCCACGACACGCTCACGGGCGAGGTCGTGCAGAAGATCTCGCAATAGAGGGAAAGGGGTCGACATGCCGAGCAAGTCGGCGAACGTCAAGAACGAGAAGCAGTACGAGGCGCTGAAGGACAAGGGAATGTCGAAGGAGCGCGCGGCCAGGATCGCGAATTCCCCGGACGCGTCGCAGCACGGGGGCGAGAAGTCGCACTCCGGCAGCGGCGACTCGTCGCAGGGCGGCACCACCGCCCAGAAGAAGGCCGCCGGCCGCAAGGGCGGCAAGGCGACCGCGCGCAAGAGCTGACGCTCGAATCAGGGGTCCAGGCACGCCCCCATCCCGCCGATAACACGGTGGGATGGGGGTTGCCGCCTACAAAGGCCCCTTCGGACGCGAGCAGGCCGAGCGTCTGCTCTGGCGTGCCGGTTTCGGGCCGCGGAAGGGTGAGGCGGCTGCGCTCGCAAAGCTCGGGCTCGACGGTGCCGTCCGCTCGCTGACGCGGCCGGGGGGCGAGAAGTTCGTCGGCCCGGCGCCGCGCGACGACAAGGGACGCGGCCTCGCTCCGGGTGACGCCTGGGGCCACGACCACCTCTGGTGGATGGACCGGATGGTGCGGACGTCGCGCCCGCTCGTCGAACGGATGACCCTCGTCTGGCACGACTGGTTCGCGACCTCGCTCGCCGGCGTCGGCTCGCAGAAGCTGATGCTGAACCAGAACAGGCTACTGCGCCGACTCTCGCTCGGGTCGTTCGACACGATGCT
>DATMEO010000007.1:0-3619 GCA_035556515.1 Gaiellaceae bacterium | reverse complement strand
GCGGCCGGCCTCGGCGGCGTCTGGGTGGGCGACTCGCCGGTGCTCTGGCGCGAGCTGTTCGTCCTCCTGGGCGCGGCGGCCGAACGGACCGAGCGGCTCAGGCTGGGGCCGGCCGTGACCAACCCGGTCTCTCGCCATATCGCCGTGACGGCGAGCGCGCTCATGACCCTGCAGGAGCTCTCGGGCGGACGGGCCGCGCTCGGCCTCGGGCTCGGAGCGAGCGCGGTGCGGACGGTCGGCGCGAGGCCCGCCCGGCTGGCGGAGCTGGAACGGGCGGTCGCTGAGCTGCGCGCGCGCTGGGACGGCGGCGAGGGCGGGCTCGGCTACGGCGGCGACCAACCGCCCATCCCGCTGCTGCTCGGCGCGAGCGGCCCGCGCATGCTCGAGCTCTCCGGGCGCGTCGCGGACGGCTGTCTGGTCGTCGTCGGCCTCCATCCCCGGCAGCTCGAGGCGGCGCGCACCCGCCTGGCGGCCGGCGGGCCGGCCGAGGGCTTCGAAATCGTCTGGTGGGTGCCGATCGCAGTCGCCGACGACCCGGCGGACGCACGCGAGGACGTCAAGCCGTACGTCGCCCGCTCGCTTCGCCACCCGCTTCCGGCCGAGCTGACGCCGGTCGAGCGCGAGGCCGCCGAGGAGATCCGGGCGTCGTACGAGTACGGCCGGCACCTCGCCCCCGGGGCGCACGCCGACCTCGTGCCCGACGAGATCGTCGCCGACTGGGCCGTTGCGGGCACCGCGGCCGAGTGTCGCGAGCGCCTCGCCGCCCTCGCGCTGCGGCCCGGCGAGCGGGTCGGCCTCGTGCCCATGGGCCGCGAGCCGAAGCCCGTGCAGGTGCGGCGCCTGCTCGAGGAGGTCCTGTGAGCTACGGCTGCCGGGCGGCCGCGTCGAAGGCGGCCAGCGACTCCTCGACCTCGTCCCTGCCGATCCCGCGGGCGATGAAGACGAGTCGAGAGCGACGGTCGTCGTCGGGCCAGGCGTCGAGGTGCTCCGGCGGGTAGACGAGGTGCTGGACGCCGTTCAGGACGACCGGCCCCGGACCGCCGACGTCGAGGAGGCCCTTGACGCGCAGGACGTCGGCGCCCCGGCTCGCGAGCAGCATCGTCAGCCAGATGCCGAACGCCGTCCAGTCCACCGGCCGGTCGAGGAAGAGCACGAAGGGCCGGACGTCGGCGTGAGAGGTCGCCTCCGGCAGCTGGAGGTGGCGCGGATCGGGCTCCCCCGGCGCGAGCAGCAGCGCCGGATCGGTCTCGCCGAAGGAGACCTCGAGCAGGTCGGCGGCCGGGTTGAGGCCCCGCAGCCGGCCCACCAGCGCGTCGACGGGGCCGCGCTCGGCGAGATCCGCCTTCGTGACGACGAGCCGGTCGGCCACGAGCACCTGCTTCAGCGTCTCGGCCTCGCGGTCGAGCTGCCGGTCTCCGTTGAGCGCGTCGACCGTCGCGATCACCGCTCCCGGCTCGAAGTGGCTCCGGACGACCGGCTCGGCCAGCAGCGTGTTCAGCACGGGCGCTGGGTCCGCGAGGCCGGTTGTCTCGACCAGCACCCGCCGGAAGGGCGGGATCTCGCCGCGCGTGCGGCGGCTCAAGAGATCCCGCAGCTCGTCGGCCAGGTCGCCGCGCAGGGTGCAGCAGATGCAGCCGTTGCCGAGCAGCACGGTGCGCTCGTCGACCCGCCGCAGCAGGTGATGGTCGATCGCCACCTCGCCGAGCTCGTTGACGATCACGGCCGTCTCCCCCAGCTCGGGCCGGCCGAGCAGGCGGGAGAGAAGCGTGGTCTTGCCGCTCCCGAGGAACCCGGTGACGAGGACGACCGGAAGGCGCTCAGCCACCGCGGAGCGCCGCCACGAGCACCGGATCGAGCGGGTCGAGCGGACGCCCGGCGAGCCGTTCCGCCGCGGTCCAGAGCCCGCCCAGGTCGTCGATCACCGCAGTCTTGCCCTTCCGGTCGCGCAGGACGTACACGCGACCGCTCCAGTCACCCAGCTCGAGCCCGAAGTGCGAGAGCACGCGGTTCAGCAGGCGCACGCGGAAGACGCGCTCGCGCCGGCCGGAGTCGCGCTCCGCCCAGTGGCTCGTGGTGAGGACGCCGCAGAGAGCGCACATGGCGCTTGCTTTCTAGCACGTGCCCGCACTACGTTCACGTCCCGTCCGAAGAGGAGGAGGAAGCGATGGCCAAGGAGATCTTCTGCGCGTACGGCATCGACGTCGACGCGGTCGCCGGATGGCTCGGCTCCTATGGAGGCGAGGACTCGCCGGACGACATCTCGCGCGGGCTCTTCGCCGGCGAGGTCGGCACGCCGCGGCTGCTCGACCTGTTTGCGAAGCACGAGCTCACGACGACGTGGTTCATCCCCGGGCACTCGATCGAGACGTTCCCGGACGAGACGCGCATGGTCGCCGAGGCCGGGCACGAGATCGGCATGCACGGCTACTCGCACGAGAACCCGATCGCGATGACGCCCGAGCAGGAGGAGGACGTCCTCGTCAAGTGCATCGGCCTGATCGAGGAGGTCTGGGGCCGGCGTCCGACCGGCTACGTCGCGCCGTGGTGGGAGTTCTCACGGGTCACGAACGAGCTCCTGCTCAAGCACGGGATCAAGTACGACCACTCGCTCATGCACAAGGACTTCCACCCCTACTACGTCCGCGTCGGCGACTCGTGGACGAAGATCGACTACTCGCAGGCAGCGGCCGACTGGATGAAGCCACTCGTGCGCGGCGAGGAGACCGATCTGATCGAGATCCCCGCCAGCTGGTACCTCGACGACCTCCCGCCGATGATGTTCATCAAGGCCTCGCCGAACAGCCACGGCTTCGTCAACCCCCGGCAGCTCGAGCAGATCTGGATGGACGCCTTCGACTGGGTCTACCGCGAGCACGACTACGCCGTCTTCACCATGACGATCCATCCCGACGTGAGCGGCCGGCCGCAGGTCCTGCTCATGCACGAGCGGATCATCGAGCACATCAACTCGCACGACGGCGTTCGCTGGGCCACCTTCGACGAGATCGCGGACGACTTCGCCCGGAGGAGCCCGCGCAGCGGCTGAACAGGCTCAGCGGGTCGCGCCCACGAGGACGCCGCCGGCGACGACGAGGGCCGCGGCCAGCACGAGGCGAGGGCCGACGGCCTCGGCGCGGCCCAGGAGCGCGGCGGCGAGGAGCACGCCCCAGAGCGACTGCGTCGCGTTGAGCGGGGCCACGACGGTGACGTCGCCGCGCGAGAACGCAAGGAGCAGTGCGATGTAGGCCAATCCGAGGCAGACCGCAGCCGGCGCGAAGGCCGGGAGGGCCGCACGGACGCGCGGCACGACGGGACCGGCGCGACGGGAGGCCGTCAGGTAGGCGAGCAGGGCGAGCGCCGCCGCGCCCAGCGACACTGCAGCGGCGAGCACGGGGTCGGCCCCCGTGTCGAGCGAGGCCCAGCGCACCACGTTGTCGCGCACCGCGAAGAGGCTCGCCGCGACGAGCGCGAGCACGATGCCCACCGCGTGAAACCCGGGCGGGCGCGAGCGCTCCCACACGAGGAGCGCGCCGCCGAGGACGATCACGATCGTGGCGGCGGCGAGCGCGGGCCGCAGCGGCTCGTCGAGGAAGATCAGCGCCAGGCCGGCCGAGAGGAG
>DATMEO010000006.1:0-12068 GCA_035556515.1 Gaiellaceae bacterium | reverse complement strand
GATCGCGACGTCCTTGCCGCGCGCGCGGGCGGCCTCGATCGCGTCGTAGGCGACCGCGGCCGGGTCGGCGCCCTGCGCGGCGCCGACGAAGTCGGCCTGTGCGCGCTCGGCCCAGATCTCGAGCTGCTCCTCCGCCGCAGCGCGCCACGTGTCGGCGGCGCCGAGCAGGACGGTCCGGTCGTGCTCGCGCAGCTTCTGCGCCAGCTTTCCGATCGTCGTCGTCTTGCCGGTCCCGTTGACGCCGACGACGAGGATCACGCTCGGGGTGCCGGGCAGGTTGAGCGTCCCCGGCTCGCCGAGCATCTCCGCGATCTCCTCCGCCAGCGCCCCGTTCAGGTCGGTCAGCTCGTTGCGGGCCTCGAGCCGGCGCACGAGCTCGGCCGTCGCGCGGACGCCGACGTCGCCCTGGATGAGCGCCTCCTCGAGCCGCTCCCAGTCCTCGTCGTTGCCAGGATCGAACGTCGCGGCGGCGAGCTCGCCGGTGAGCGCTCGACGGCTCTTGCCGAGCGAGTCGCGCAGGCGGCCGAAGAAGCCGTGCTGCTGCTCGACCGTCTCCTCCGGCCCCTCAGCGTCCCCCAATAGCTCTGCCCAGCTTCTCGCCATCGGCGCGGAACGTTAGCCTCAGCGCATGATCACGTGGCAGCGGGTGGCGGAGATCGCGCGCGAGCTCCCCGAGATCCAGGAGACGACCTCGTGGGGGAAGCCGTCGTTCGCCGTGCGCGGAAAGAAGTTCGCCGGCCTCTCGACGCGCCACGAGGGCGCGATGTGGACGCGCTGCGATCGGGAGGAGCGGCCGCTGCTCGTCGCGTCCAATCCGGACGCCTATCGGCTGACGCCGCACTTCGAAGCCTCACCCGCGTTCCTACTGATCTGGCTCGAATACATCGACGAGGACGAGGTGCGCGAACGGCTGATCGACGCGTGGCTGATCCAGGCGCCGAAGCGGCTGGCGGCGCAGCACGAGTTCGACTAGCGAGACCTGCCCGGCCTCGCGGGCGACGCGACCACGATACGAACCAGGGACTGTCCCTGACAACCGTTGTTGTCCCGACAACGTTCGTTGTCAGGGACAGTCCCTGACAAGGCCGGCCGCGACGGTCGTACGAGGTCGACCGAGGGATGCCGCGTTCCGGGTCTACCCCGCGAGTGCCGCTGCGTCCTCGCGCGGGAGCCGGCGCGAGACGATCTGGCTGATCCCGTCGCCGCCCATCGTGACGCCGTAGAGGACGTCTGCGGCTTCCATCGTCCGCTTCTGGTGCGTGATCACGACGAACTGGGCGCGATCGGCGTAGCGGCGAAGCAGCTCGACGAACCGGCCGATGTTGGCGTCGTCGAGCGCGGCCTCGACCTCGTCGAGGAGGTAGAACGGGCACGGCTTCGCGAGGAAGAGCGCGAAGAGGAACGAGATCGCCCCGAGCGCCTTCTCGCCGCCCGAGAGCATCCCGAGGCGCGTGATCTTCTTGCCGGCCGGGCGCAGCTCGACCTCCACCCCGGTCTCGCCGCCCTCCTCCTCGGGCTCGACGAGCCGGAGCCGGCCTTCGCCGCCCGGGAAGAGTGTGGCGGCGACCTCCTCGAAGTGCTCGGCGACGGCGGCGTACGTGTCGGTGAAGCGGCGCTCGACCGTGGCGGCGAGCTCGTCGCGCAGGTCGGCGAGCTCTTTCAGGCTCTGCTCGAGATCCTCGCGCTGAGTCTCGAGCTCGGCGAGCCGCTCCTTCTCCGCCTCGTACTCCTCCTTCGCGAGCGGGTTGACCTGGCCGAGCTGGATCCGCCGCTGCTCGAGTCGCTCGGCGCGGGCGGCGAGCTCCTCGCGATCGTCGCCCTCGGCCGGCTCGGCAGCAACTTCCTCGAGCCGGCGGCGCGCGTCGGCGGCTTCGGCCTCGATCCTGGTCAGCTCGATCTCGATCTCGGTCGAGCGCTGGGCGGCATCCTCCGCGCCCTGGCGCAGCTCGACCTCGGCGGCGCCGAGATCACGGAGCGCCGCGCCCAGCTCACCGGTCCGGGACGCACCCGCGTCGACGCGCGCCCGCAGCGGCGCCTCGAAACGGCCGGCAGCGCCGGCAGCTGCGGCGAGGGTCTCGCCGAGGCGCTCAGCGCCGACGAGGACCCGCCGGAGCAGGTCGACGTCGCGCGCGACCGCACGGCGTACGCCCGTCGCAGTCTGAGCCGCCGCAGCGTCTCTGGCGGCTTCGCCGGCCTCGGCGGCGGCCGCGGCGAGCCGCTCCGCCTCCTCCGTCAGCTCCCGCGCCTCTCGCTCAACGGGATCGCGCTCCGATTCCTCGACGTGGAGCAGGCGGATCTGGCCCTCACCGCCGAGGCGGACGCGCGTCAGCTCCGCGGCGCCGGCGCGCTCGTTCGCGGTCGTCGACGCCGCGCGCGCCTCGTGCTCGAGCGCACCGACGCGCGCGAGCTCGGTTGCGAGCTCTCCCGCGCGCTCCGTGGCCGCGTCGGCGCGTGCGCGCAACGGCTGCTCGAGCCGGGCGGCGACGGCGACAGCCGCCAAGAGCGCCTCGTCGAGCCGGTCGGCGCCGGAGCCGATGCGGCGGAGCACGCCTGGATCGGTGGAGCGCACGCTACGGAGATGAGCCACCTGCGCGTAGGCGGCCTCCGCCTGCTCAGCCGCGTCGGCGGACTGTGCGGCGGCGACCTCAGCTGCCGTAGCCTGCGCTTTCAGCTCGTCGAACTCGGCCGCCAGCTCCCGCCGCCGCGTCTCCAGCTCGAGCAGGACCGCCTCGGCGGCCTCGCCTGCGAACCAAAGCTCGCCACGCTGCGGGTCGAACCCGAAGCCGTCGCCGGTCACAGACGGGACCGTCGCCGACAGCAGCTCGTCCAGCGAGACGACCGGCAGCTCGGCGACACGCTCGGCCGGGCTCTTGCCGACCAGCACGGCGAGGCTGCCGAGGCCGGCATCCCTCGCACGCTGGAGCAGCGCCAGACCTGCGGCAGCGTCATCGGCCATGACCGCCGACGCACCCCGGCCGAGCGCAGCGGTGACGGCTCGCTCGGTTCCCGGCGCCACGTCGAGAAGCGAGAGCGCCAGCGCTGCTCCCTCGTCGGCGAGCATTCGCGCGGCGGGCGCAATGCCTTCGCGCTCGGCGAGTGAACGCCTGAGCGCCGCGAGGCGCTCCTTCGCGATCACCGCGCGCTCGGTCAGGTCGTCGCGCGCGTGCGCGGCGGCGCGGGCCTCGGCAGCCGCGTCGTTGGCCGCTCTCTCGAGGTCGGCGGGCGACGGGCCCGGCCGTCTCGCGACGGCGTCCGACTCGGCCAGCTCGACGCGGACGCGCTCGCGCAGCGTCGAGACGGACTCGGCGCGCATCGCGATCCGCTCGCGGGCGGTGCCGAGCCGGTAGAGCGCTGCGGTCGCCCCCTCGCGTCCGCCGGCCGCGTCGGCCAGCTCGGCTTCGATTCCCTGGCGCTCGCGGCGGAGCGCCTCGAGGCGCTCCTCGGCACGGGCGGCCGCTGCGCGCTCGAGCGAGGCGAGCCGCTCCTGAGCCGCACGCGCGCGCTCCGCGGCGGCACCGCCGGCAGCGGCTGCCGCCCGCGCAGCCGCGGTCGCCTCGGCTGTCGTCCGCTCGAGCGCTCGCGTCGACTCGTCGGTGACCTCGTTCGCGGCGGCTTCGGCCTCGCCGAGATCGCTCCGCAACCCAGCGAGGAGACTCTGGGCGCCCTCCTGCCGCAGGGCGATCCGCTCGGTGGCCCCCTGCAGCCGGTAGAGCGCCTTGATCGCGGCCTCGCGCTTCCCGGCCGCGTCGGCGAGCTCCTCCTCGGCGGCATGACGCTCGGCGAGGAGTGCGGTCAGCTTCTCCTGCGCGCTCCGGCGGCCGATCCCTGCGGCGGTCTTGCGTTCCTCGGCGGCGTCGCGGCGAGCATCGGCCACGGCGAGGTCGAGCTGCGCGATCCGCGCGCGCAACCCTGCGATCTCCTCCGCGAGCTTCTCGGCCCGCTCCGCGGCCGTCGCCTGCAGCGCCAGCGGCCGCAGGCGCTTCCGCACCTCAGCCTCGACGTCGCGCGCGCGCTCGACCTGGATCCCGACCCGGTTCAGCTTCAGCTCGGCCCGGTGCTGCCGCCGCTTGAACTTGCCCAGGCCGGCCGCCTCCTCGACGAGCTCGCGCCGCTCCTCGGGCTTCGACGCGAGCACCGCCTCGACCTTGCCTTGGCTGACGATCGAGTGCATCGAGCCGCCGAGCCCGACGTCGGCGAGCAGCTCGACGAGATCGGTTCGGCGCACCTGCGCTTTGTTGACGAGGTACTGCCCCTCGCCGCCGCGGTGCAGCCGCCGGGCAATCGAGACCTCGGAGAAGTCGAGCTCCCCGAAGTCGCCGCTCTCGTTGTCGAAGACGAGCTCGACCTCGCAGCTTTCGGCCGGGGTGCGGCCCTCGGCGCCGTTGAAGAGGACATCGTCGGGCTTCTCCGCGCGCAGCTCCGACGGCGTCAGCGAGCCGGCCGCCCAGACGATCGCGTCGGCGACGTTCGACTTGCCGGAGCCGTTCGGCCCGACGACGACGGCGACGCCGGGCTCGAGCTTCAGCTCGAAGTTGTCCGGGAACGACTTGAAGCCGCGCAGGCGGAGAGAGCGCAGGTGCACAGGGCGGGAGGCTAGCGAGCGGCACGGACGCCGCTCGCCCTTCCTCCGCAGATCTACGCCTCCTCTGCCATCCCCAGCACGTCCTCGCGGCTCAGCTTCCCGACCAGCTCGGGATGCGACTCGCCGACGTGACGCTCCACCTTCTGTACGAGCTCGTCGTCACTCTCGGCGCGTACGACCTCGCCACACTCGCAGTTGATCACCTTGCCCATCGCTTCCTCCTCGCCGGATCACTGCCGCATTGTCGCCGGGCCGGGTTGCCGTTACCTTGGCGAAACCTTGGCGGAGACGCGGATCCAGCTCTGCGGTCGGCTCGTCGTGCGGATCGACGGTCGGCGGATCGAGGAGGCGCTCCCCGGACGTCAGGGCCGGCTCGCGTTCGTCTACCTCGCGGTGAACCGACGCCGGCCGGTGACGCGCGACGAGCTGGGCGGCGCGCTCTGGCGCGAGGCGGGCGGCTCCGACAGGCTCAGTCCGCTGGTCTCGAAGCTGCGGCAGGTCGTCCCGCTGGAGGGCCGAGGCGACGTCCGCCTGGCGCTCCCCGACGACACCTGGATCGATCTCGAGGCCGCGGCCGAGGGCCTCCACCGTGCTGAGAGCGCGGTTGCACAAGATGACTTCGCGGGGGCCTGGGGGCCGGCGCGTGTCGCCCAGCACGTCGCGACGCGGGCGTTCCTGCCGGGAGAGGACGCACCCTGGATCGACGCCGAGCGCCGCCGGCTCGAGGAGATCCTCGTCCGCTCGCTGGAGCTCGTCGGGCGCGCCTGCGTCGCGATCGGTGGCGGCGAGCTCGACACGGCGGAACGAGCCGCCCGGCAGCTGATCGAGCGCGCGCCCTACCGCGAGAGCGGGCATCGCTTGCTGATGGAGACCCTGGAGGCGCGAGGCAACGCGGCCGAGGCGCTGCTCGTGTACGAGGCGCTGCGACGGCACCTGCGCGACGAGTTGGGGGCCGCCCCAAGCTCGTCGACGCAGGCTCTGCACCGTCGTCTCTTGGGCTAGCCGCTGCCGGTGGCGCCCCCACGCCATGATCCGGTCTGCGTGCTCTCCCTCAGCCGTTCCTCGATGCACAGGGGACAATGCCCGATCCGCTGCCAGATGGCATCCGTCGGAAGGCCGATTCTGAGTCATCCGCAAGGATGAGTGCTCAGACGCCGATTGCGGCGAGCGCCTGCTTGGCTGCTTCCTGCTCGGCTTCCTTCTTCGTCCGGCCGGTGCCCGCCCCGAGCTCCTCGCCGTCGATCTGGGCGGCGCAGGAGAAGTGGCGTTCGTGCGCCGGCCCGTCGACGTCGACGACGATGTAGTTGACGCTGCGACCAGTCTTCGCGAGCGCCTCCTGGAGCTCGGTCTTGTGGTCGACGTGCGTCGTCCTCGCGTACTCGATCCGGTCGGAGAAGGCAGCCACGATCGCCGGCGCGATCGGCCCGTAGCCGTGCTCGAGGAAGAGCGCCGCGATCGCCGCCTCGAGCAGCGCCGCGGTCACGTTCCGGCTCTTGACGATCCGCGACAGCTCCTCGCCGGCGAGGCTCTGGCCTGCGGCGTGCGCCAGCCGCTCCCCCATGTTCAGCTCGCGCGCGACCGCGGCGCAGCTCTGGCGCGAGACGACGTGCGAGCGAATCTTCGCGAGCCGCCCTTCGGACGCATCCGGATAGCGGTCGTACAGCTCTTTCGCGATCGCCAGCTCGAGCACGCTGTCGCCGAGGAACTCGAGGCGCTCGTAGGAGGACGCGCGGTCCGGCGCCCAGGAGGTGTGCGTGAAGACGTGCTCGATCCGCTCGCGCGGCAGCGCGTCGATCAGGCGGCCGAGCTCGGTCGGGTCGCCGGTCGGAGCCGCGCCGCTACTGGTGCGTGGAGACGTAGTCGACGGCCTGCCCCACGGTCGTGATCTTCTGGGCGTCCTCGTCCGAGATCTTGATCCCGAACTGGTCCTCGAGCTCCATGATCAGCTCGACGAGATCGAGCGAGTCCGCGTCCAGGTCCTCCTGGAACGATGCTTCCTCGTTGATCTCCGTCTCCTCGACTCCGAGCTGCTCGGTCAGAACTTCCTTGACTCGCTCGAAGACTTCTTCACGCGACGCTGCCAAATCGACTCCTTGCTGGTGTGGTCAGGGCTTGAGCGCGCACGATCATACAGCCGCAGGCGTACGTCGCTCGGGCATACGGGCGGCCAGGCGGCCGACGACGTCGTGCTCGACGCCCCGCGCGGCGAGGTGGATCGCATTCGAGATCGCGCGGCGGGAAGAGTTGCCGTGCGCGATCACGGAGAGCCCGCGCAGGCCGAGCAGGTAGGCGCCGCCGTAGGTCTCCGGGTCGAGCTTCGACCGCAGCCGCCGCGTCGCCGGCCGGATCAGCAGGCCGCCGAGCTTGCCGCGCGGCGTCGCGAGGATCTCCTCGCGGAGCGCATCGAGGACGGTTCTGATCGTCCCTTCGAGCAGCTTCAGGGCCACGTTGCCCGTGAAGCCGTCGCAGACGACCACGTCGGCGGCGCCCGCGAGCAGGTCGCGGCTCTCGGCGTTGCCGGCGAACTCGAGCTCGCTCGCGGTCAGGAGCGCGTGCGCGTCAAGCGTCAGCTGATTGCCCTTCTCCGCCTCCTCGCCGATCGAGAGCAGGCGCACCTCGGGCCGCGCGATCTCGAGGATCTCCTGGGCGAAGATCGCCCCCATGTAGGCGAACTGGAGCAGGTGCTCCGGCCGGGCGTCGGCGTTGGCGCCCGAGTCGAGGAGGACGGACGGCCCCTTCTTCGTCGGGATCGGGACGGCGATCGCCGGCCGCATCACACCTGGGATCCGTCGCAGGTGGAGGAGGCCGGCCGCGAGCATCGCACCGGTGTTCCCGGCCGAGACGACGGCGTCGGCGCGACCCTCGGCGACCGCCACGTGCGCGGCGACGAGGGACGAGTCGGGCTTGCTCCGGACGGCCTCGGCGGCCTTCTCGTGCATCTCGATCAGCTCAGTCGTCTCGACGAGCGGGAGCCCGTGCGTGTCGAGTCCAGCCGGGCCGAAGAGCGTTATCTCGATCCCGTCCGCGGCAGCGTCGAGAGCGCCGGCGACGATCTCGTCGGGGGCGTTGTCGCCCCCCATCGCATCGACCGCGATGCGGGCCAAAAGCTATGCCCCTAGGGAGCCGGCGTGCGGAGCGGCTCGATCTCGCGGCCCTTGTACGTGTGGCACGTCGGGCAGACGCGATGCGGGCGCTTGGGCTGATGGCAGGTCGGGCAGACATTGACGCGCGGCGCCTCGATGCCGTGCTGCGCGCGCCTTTTGTCGCGGCGGGCCTTCGATGTTTTCTTCTTGGGGACTGCCATGAGCGGCTGCGGAGTATAGCTACAGCGATATCGACCTGGTGGGCGCGACGGCCTCGAGAAAGCGGCGGTCGTGCGAGACGACGACGAGCGTGCCCTCGTACGCCCGCAGCGCCGTCTCGAGCTCCTCGATCGCCTCCAGATCGAGGTGGTTGGTCGGCTCGTCGAGGACAAGGCAGTTGACGCCTGTCGCCGTCAGCTCGGCCAGGTGCGCGCGCGTCCGCTCGCCCGGCGAGAGCGTTTTGCAGGGCCGGAGCACGTGCTCGGCGGCGAGGTTGAACTTCGCGAGCAGCGTGCGCGCGTCCTCCGGCGGCAGGCCCGCGCGGGCGGTGAACGCGTCGAGCAAGACCTCGTTCCCGTCGTAGGCCTGCCGACGCTGGTCGAGCGTGCCGACGACGGTCGCCCGGCCGATCGTGCGCCGGCCCGCGGCAAGCGGCAGCTCGCCGAGCAGGAGCGCGAGCAGCGTCGACTTACCGCTGCCGTTCCGGCCCGTCACCGCGACGCGCTCTCCGCGAGCCAGATCGAGGTCGATCGGGCCGAGTCTGAAGTCGCCGCGCTCGCCCACGGCCGCCTCGAGCGAGGCCACGCGGTCTCCCGGGCGCTCGGCGGCGGCGAGCGAGAGGTGCAACCGCCACGGCTCGTACGGCTTCTCGACGTGCTCGATCCGCTCCAGCAAACGCTCGGCCTGCCGCACCTTCCCCGAGAGCGCCTTCGTGCCGCGCCGGTCCGAGCCGCCCGTCGCATGGGCGAGGAAGCCGCCGCCCGCCCGTGCCTGGTTTCGGCGTGCGTGAAGAAGGGCCTCCACCTCGTGGCGCCGCTCCTGGGCGTCCGCGAAGGCGGCGTACTGCCGCTGCCGAGCGAGCTCGCGCGCTGCCGCGTAGTCGCTCCAGCCGCCGGCGTGCTCGTGCACCCGGCCGGTCCACGGATCGATCTCGGCGATCCGCGTCGCCGTCCGGTCGAGGAAGACGCGATCGTGCGAGACGACCGCGAGGCCGCCCTCGAAGCTGTCGACGAAGCGCTCGAGCCGGTCGAGCCCGTCGAAATCGAGGTCGTTCGTCGGCTCGTCCAGCAGGAGCACGTCGAAGCGGGCGAGCAGGATCGCGGCCAGCCCTGCCCGTGCGGCTTCGCCGCCGGAGAGCGTCGCCGTCTCCTGGTCGAGGGAGACTGAGAGCCCGAGCTCCGCACACGTTGCCCGCGCCCGGGGCTCGAGGTCGGCGCCGCCGAGCGCGAGGAAGCGCTCGAGCGCGGCCGCGTACGCGTCGGGACGCCAGGCGGCGGAATGGCGCTCGACCGCAGCCTCGGCATCGGCGACGCCGGTCCGACGTGCCAGGTACGCAAGCAGCGTCTCGCCGGGACGCCGGTCGTGCTCCTGCGGGAGGTAGCCGACTGTCAGCGACGCGGGCGTTCGCTCGACCCGGCCCTCGTCCGGCTCGTCGAGCCCGGCGAGCAGCCGCAGCAGCGTCGACTTGCCGGCCCCGTTGGGGCCGACGAGCCCGAGCCGCGAGCGCGGCCCGAGCGTCAGGTCGACATGGTCGAGAACGGTGCGGGCGCCGAACGAACGGACGACGCCGTGGAGCGAGACGCGCAAGGAGCCTCCAGAGGACGTGGGAACGAGGACGGGGCGCGTGAAGCGCCGCAGCGAACGTCTGGGTCTCGTCTAGTCCGTCATGGGCAAGCGCCTGAGCGCCGCCGAGAGCGTACTACAGACGGTCGCGAAGCCCCTCGAGCGCGGACCAGCGCGGGTCGGGCGTCTCGTCCGCGTGCGTGTGCGGCTCGACGTTGAGGTCCTTGCCGCAGACCGGACAGAGGCCGGCGCAGTCGGGGGCGTGCAGGATCTGATCCGGCAGCGCGAGCGCGATCGCGTCGCGGGCCCAGGCGGTGAGCTCGAGCTGGTCGTCGACCACGTATTCGCTGCGCAGCTCCGCCGCCTCGCCGGGCTCGTTCGCGTGGTACTCGCGCGCGTCGATCGCGATGTCGACGACGGCGTCCGTCAGGCAGCGCATGCACGGGCCGTGCAGGCGCACCTCGAAGGCGAGCCGGAGGTCGAGCCCGGTGGTCGCCTGCACGATCGTCAGCTCGCTCTCGACCTCGTGCGGCACGGGGAGGTAGCGCAGCCCGCCGAGCTCGAACGGCTCGAGCTCGATCGAGATCGCGTCGCGGTGCTCCTCGCCCGGCCGGAGCCGGAGGCGACGGAGCGGGAAGCGGGTCATGGGAGGAGGGTAACGCGCCAGGGTAGATCGCCCTCACGACGTGTCGCTGCGGTCGCGTCGGGAGGGGGAACAGTGCGTGAGCACGGGCCCCCGACCAGAGCGGTCGCAGCGGCGCGAGGCGACGCCGGAGGCCGGCTCCGCCGGCCGCAGGTGTCGCCGTTCGGGAGCGCGAGCTACAAGTAGCTGGTGTCGTCTTCGGGCTCGCGCGGGCTCAGGTCACGCGGGCCCACGCCGGCCACGACCGACTCCTGCGAGCGCTCGTGCAGCCGCTCCCGGCCGCGCTTCACCGCCGAGAGGAACTTGACCAGGTTGACCTCGAGCGTCGAGAGGATCCCGTCCGCCCAGTCCTCCATCTCGAGCCGCGTCTCGCGCGCCTGTCGGCGGGCGTCGTCGACGATCTCCTGCGCCTGCCGCTCGGCGAGCTTGACGATCTCGGTCTGCGAGGCCTCGCGCACGGCCTGCTCGCGCGCCTCGCCGAGGATCCGGTCGGTCTCGCGCTTCGCCTCGGCCAGCATCTCCTGCCGCTCCTTGACGATCCAGCGCGCCTGCTTGATCTCCTCCGGGATGGTCGCGCGCATCTGATCGAGGATGTCGTAGATCTCCTCGCGGTCGATCCGGACCTGATCCGTGAGGGGGACGGCCTTCGCGTTGTGCACGAGGTCGTCGAGCTTGTCGATGAGAACGAGGACGTCCATGGCTCCTAAGTCTACTCTCGAGGATTTTCCGGAGCACCGGGTCGGCCGTTCGGGAATTTCTCCGCGAGTCGGCGCGCCACCGTGTCCGGCACGAGTGAGTCCACCTTTCCGCCGAAGGCGGCTATCTCCTTCACGCCGCTCGACGAGACGAAGCTGACGGCGGGGCTCGCCATCACGTAGACCGTCTCGATCTCGGGAGCGAGGTGGCGGTTGAGCTGGTTCATCTGGGTCTCCCACTCGAAGTCCGAGATCACGCGGAGGCCCTTGACGATCGCCTTCGCCTGCCAGCGGCGGGCGAACTCGACCACGAGCTCGGAGAAGACGTCGACCTCCACGTTGTCGAGGTCGCCGACCGCCTCCTTCAGGAACTCGACGCGCTCGTCGAGGCTGAACAGCGGCGTCTTGTGGCGCGGGCTGCCGACGACGCCGACGACGACGCGGTCGAAGATCGAGGCCGCGCGGGAGATCACGTCGACGTGTCCCATCGTGACGGGGTCGTACGAGCCTGGGCAAATGGCGGTGATCATCCCTCGCGCCCCTGGCCGTCGGCGCCTCCCGGCCGGCAGAGCCGGCCTCCGCCGCCGACTCGCACCGCCAGCAGCGCGCCAGGAACATGAGGGAGGCGTGGGCGAAGAAGTGTCATCGGCTTGGGGAGGGCTCGAAGAGGGTGAGCCGCGCGGAACCGTACCGCCGCGAGGTGCGCAGCGGCAGCGGAAGCGCAGGTTCGGTGCGCGCGCCAGTCTCGACGACGAGCAATCCCTCGGGCGCGAGCACCCTCGGCAGGTGCTCGGCGAGCCTCGGCTCCAGCTCCTGCCAGGCCTCGTAGGGCGGATCGACGAGGACGAGGTCGTAGGTGCGCGACTCGCGCCGGAGCTCCCAGAGCACGTCGCCGCAGGTGACGCGTGCGCCGGTGAGCCGAAGCCGCTCGAGGTTCTCCGAGATCGTCCGGCACGCCGCCTTATCGCTCTCGACGAAGGTGACGCTCGCCGCCCCGCGGGAGAGCGCCTCGATGCCCATCGCGCCAGAGCCTGCGAAGAGGTCGAGCACGCGCGCGTCCTCGACCGGGCCGATCAGGTTGAACGCGGCCTCGCGGACACGGTCGCCGGTCGGGCGGGTGGCGAGGCCCTTCGGCGCGACGATCCGGGCGCCGCGATGGGTGCCGGCGATGACTCTCATGCCGTGGCTCTACCACACGCGCGGTGCGAGACTCCCGGGCAACCGTGGTCGAGCAGATCGAGATCCGCCGCCTCGCTCCCTCCGAGCTGCCCGAGCAGCTCGAC
>DATMEO010000005.1:0-20423 GCA_035556515.1 Gaiellaceae bacterium | reverse complement strand
GGAGTGCCGAAGCGCGCTGAACCGGGTCAAGGGGATGCCCTTCGCCTGGTCGATGAACCCCTACGGCGGCTGCGTTCATCGCTGCACCTTCTGCTACGTCCGCGCGTTCGAGCAGCGGGCGGACCGGCCGTCCGATGACCGCTACGGCCGCTCGATCCGCGTCAAGGTGAACGTCGCCGAGGTGCTCGCGCGCGAACTGGGCCGGCGGTCGTGGGCGAAGGAGCTGATCACGATCGGCGCCGCCACCGATCCCTATCAGCCGGCGGAGGGGCGCTACCGGCTGACACGCGCCTGCATCGAGGCGCTCGGGAAGGCGGCCTCGCCGTTCGGGCTGATCACGCGCGGCCCGCTGATCGTGCGCGACCTCGACGTGCTCGCAGAGGCCGCGCGCCGGACCGCGGTCAGCGTCACCTTCTCCGTGCCGACGCTCGACCACGAGGTCTGGCGCGCGACCGAGCCCGGAACGGCGCCGCCGCGGCAGCGCCTGCGCGCGCTGACGCGCCTCGTCGAGGCGGGCATCGAGGCGAACGTGGGCATGGCGCCGATCCTGCCCGGGCTCTCCGACCGCCCGGAGCAGCTCGCGGAGGTGGTGAAGGCGGCGCGCGCCGCCGGGGCGACCGGCATCTGGGCGAATCTGCTCTACCTCCGCCCCGGCACGAAGGAGCACTTCCTCGAGGCGCTCGCGCGCGACTGGCCCGAGCAGCTCGAGCGCTACGAGGGCCTGTACGCGAAGGGCGCGTATCTCCCGCGGGCGAAGGTCGATCCGGTCCGCGAGCAGGTGCGCGGCCTGGCCCGGGCGCACGGGATCCGCGACCGGCGGCGCTCGCCGCTGACGCCGCCGCCGGAGCCTGTCCAGCTCTCGCTGAGTGTGTGAAAGCCGACCCGCGGCATACACTCCCCGGCAATGCCCGAAGAGATCACCTGCCTGATCGTCGACGACCACGAGGTCGTCCGCGAGGGCCTGCGTCTCTCGCTCTCCCGCGCGCCACACGTGCGCGTGATCGGCGAGGCCTCGGACGGCGCCGGCGCGGTCGCTCTCGTCGAGCGGCGCCGGCCGCAAGTCGTGATCATGGACGTCCGCATGCCCGGCATGGACGGGCTCGAGGCGACGAAGCAGATCAAGGAAAAAGTGCCCGAGACGGCAGTGCTGATCTTCACCGCCTACAGCGAGCGCTCGCTCCTCGGCCGTGGACTCGAGTCGGGCGCGAAGGGCTACATCCTCAAGGAAGCGCCGCACGCGACGCTGCTGCGCGCGATCGAGAAGGTCGCAGGCGGCGAGAGCTTCGTCGACCCCGCGCTGATGCCGGCGTTCCTGACCGGCAAGGAGCAGAACGAGATGCTGACCTCGCGCGAGCGCGAGATCCTGCAGCTGCTCGCCGACGGGATGTCGAACGCCGACGTCGCCGCCCGGCTCTTCATCAGCCAGGAGACGGTCAAGAGCCACGTCCGCCACATCCTCGCGAAGCTCGAGGCCGACACGCGCACACACGCGGTCGCGATCGCGCTGCGCGACGCGATCATCGATTAGCGCAGGCGCGGATGGCCGAGGGAGTCCCCGAGGACGAGCGCGAACGGCTCGTCGAGCGGATCATCACCGCCGAGCAGGACGAGCGGCGGCGGCTGGCGCTCTTCCTCCACGACGGGCCGGTGCAGAACCTGGCCGGGATCGCGCTGATGCTCGACGCCGCGGTGCAGGCGATCGACGACGGCCGCCCGGAAGCGGCGCGTGGGATCATGGTGTCGGCGCTCGAGCGCCACAGAGAGACGATCCGGTCGCTGCGCGACCTCTCCTTCAACATCGAGCCGGTCGTGCTCCGTGACCAGGGCTTCGGCGCCGCGGTCGACGAGCTCGCGAACCAGCTCGGGATGGAGCACCGGGTGCAGATCGAGGTCGACGTCGCGCCGGCCGCGCGCCTCGGCGAGAAGGAGCAGGTCGGGCTCTACCAGATCGTCCGCGAGTCGCTGAACCAGGCGGTCCGCCGCGGCCCGCCCTCGAAGATCTCGGTCACGATCCAGGAGACGAAGGGCGGGCGGATCGAGACGATCGTCGCCGACAACGGCACCGGCGAGCGGCGCACGGCCGCGCTCGCGGCGATCGGCGAGCGCGCGTCGACCCTGAACGGCCGCTTCTCGGTCGAGCAGGGCGCCGACGGCGGCACCGCGATCCGCGTCGTCCTGCCGGCTTACGCCGGCCGCCCCTCCACCGACTAGAATCCGCGGCCGATGGAGAACGGCCACCACGCGCCCGCAGGGCACCTGCTCTTCGTCTGGTCGCCGAGCGGCTGGACGCTGCAGCAGCGCGACGGCGACGTCCCCGCGATCGGCTCAACCGTCGAGGCGAACGAGACGCTGCTGCGGATCAGCAAGATCGGCCCCTCGCCGCTCCCCGGCGACCGCCGCCCCTGCGCGTACACGCAGCTCGCCTAGTTGGGACTTAGTTGCTGACAGCAACTAAGTCGTAAGCGCGGTCTCGGCGGCGATGCGGCCGTAGACGAGGGCCGCGGCGAGGCCGCTGCCGTAGCCGCCGGTGAAGATCCCGCCGGCGTCCGCGCCCGCCGCGTACAGGGCCGGGATCGGCGCGCCCGTGGCGTCGACCACTCGTGCACGGGCGTCGATGCGGATGCCGCCGGTCGTGTGCGTCACGGCCGCGTAGACCCGTATCGCCAGGAACGGCGGCTCGACCAGCTTCGGCGACGAGGAGATCTCGAACGGCAGCTCCGCGGCCGGGCGCACGTCGCCTCCGGCCGCTCGGGCGGCCTCGACGAGGTCGGCCACGGTCCGCTCTCGCACCGGCTGCCGCAGTGCTCGCGCGTCGACGAGGTACCAGGCCCTTCCATTCGGGAACCGCTGGACGATGTCGCTCTCGTGCCAGGCGGCGTCACCGAGGTCCCGCCCCTCGTCGTCGAGCACCAGTGCATGCCCCGCGTAGAGCTGCGACGCGCGCACGAAATCGTCCTCGCCCACGGGAGCGGGCAGCGCGCGCCCGTAGAACTCGTCCATGCCCGTCGTCCGGGCAGCACCATGCTCGAGCGCGAACACGAGCCCGTCTCCCTCACTCCACGGCGCCGCCCGCAGCAGCAGCGCACGCTCCCGCGCCAGCCGCACTCCGAAGCCGCCGGTCGCGAGCACGTCCGCCTCGCGAAACGGCTGCTGGAGCCGCACGTCGCCCGCCGCACGAACGAGCACGTCCGTGAGCGCCCGCGGCTCATAACGGCGACCGACCGTGAGCGGATTGCCCGTCTCCCGCCGTACCGGCTCGATCCCGAGCAGTTCGAGCCAGTCGAGCGCGTCGTCGAGCTCTTCGACGATCCTGGCCTGCAGCGCAGGATCGCCTTGCGGGCACGCGGAGCGGAAGTCGGCGAGCGTCCGGTGGCGCCAGATGACGCCGCTCGAGAGCAGCATCGACCCGCCGGCGCGGTCGCCCTTCTCGAAGACGACGGGAGCCGCGCCCAGCTCGCGCGCTCGCGCGGCCGCGGCGAGGCCGGCCATGCCGGCGCCGGCGACCGTGAACGCGCTCAGCTGAGCGAGAACGACGGCTTGTGCTCGATGTACTCGAGCTTCACCCGGTCCGGCCCCCAGACGAAGAGCGCGAGCGTGTTCGGCGCATCGACTACGTCGTCGATCTCGACGCCGAGGTCCTCCGCCCCGAGCCGATGCTCCTCGACCGAGTCGACGAGGACGCCGAGGTGGTTGAGCAGCGGCCGCTCCGGGTCGCCCGGGTCGCCCGTCGTCAACTCGAGGTAGGCGCCGCCGACCTCAAGCCGCCCGTCGCCCGTCGGCGTGAAGCCGAGCTGCTCCCAGCCGCGCGCCGCCTCATCCGGATCCTTGGCTCGCAGCGAGATGTGGTCGAGGTCGAGCTCCGAGTCCGTCTCCGCCTCGACGAGCACGATCTCGAGCCCTTCACCCAGGTCGACCGTTGACTCGCGACCGTCGAGCGAGGACACGCGGAGCCCGATCCGGCCGAGCGCGCCCTGGTCGCGCGGCCCTTCGGCGTCGAAAAGCGTCAGCTTGCCCCGCCTCGCGTCGGCGCCGAGCAGCGTGAACCGGTCGGTCTGCTCGATCACGCGCAGCCCGAGCCGCGCGACCGCAGTGGCGGACATCCGCTCGCGGTCGGCGACCCAGAGGGCGACGTGATCGAGCGTCAGCGGCTTCACCATCCGAGGATAGCCGCAGGAGCCAGGCCTACTTCCGTCGGTCGACCGCCCGCTGCAGCTGCTCCTTCGTCATCTTCGAGCGGCCCTCGATGCCCATGCCCTTCGCCTCTTCGTAGAGCTGATCGCGCGTCCGCCCCTTCGGGCGGCGCGTGCCGGAACGAAGCCCGCCGCGACGGCTGGACGAGATGTCCGTGCGCGAGAGCCGCGACGATGTCTTCGCCTCGCCCGCGCGCGCTCGCTCCTTGTTCACCGTCCGCGCCGCGATCTCCTCGGCCTTGTCCTCCGTTGTGCCCCGATCCTCGAGGCTGTCCTTGATGTGCTCGTACTGGCGCTCGCGCTTCGCGTTCCAGGCCTTTGGCGGCATGACCTCTCCTTGTCGTGGAGACAAGCTCTTTCCCACTTTCGAGCGAGGTTATTCCGCGTCGAGCGGGAGGTTCTTGACGTCGTGCTCGGTGGCGTACGTGTCGACGAGCGGATTCAGCGCCGCGGGCCCCTCGGAGTAGGCGTAGTTGATCTTGACGAACGGCTCCCACTTGTCCGGAAGCGCATCCTCCGGGAAGATCGCCTCGACGGGGCACTCCGGTTCACAGGCCCCGCAGTCGATGCACTCCTCGGGATCGATGATCAGCATCCGGTCGAACTCGTGGATGCAATCCACCGGGCAGACGTCGACGCAGGAGAGATCTTTGATGTCGATGCAGGGCTCGGCGATGATGTACGTCACGGCGGCGAGTCTAGCGGGAGGGATCAGGCCAAAGGCGCGGTCAGCTCGGCCACGATCTCCGGCACCCGCTCCGCCAGCGCCGACTTGACGATCACCTGGTCGAACCCCGCCGTGTGGGCGCGCTGCAGCCCCGACTTGTCCGTGTGGTTGGTGAAGCCGACGATCGGGATGTCGGGCCAGGAGTCGACGACCTCCTCAGGCTCGACGCGCGCGATGTCGACGATGACGAGGTCGGGCGGATCGACGCTGTCGGTCGTGACGAGGTGATGGCCGTGCAAGAGGGCCTCGAGCTTCCCTCTGAAGAAAAGATCGACCCCTGCGAGCAGGATGGTCGCCACAATGCGAATCTATCAGCGTCCGTGCGGGTTTCCTACCCGGAGATCCCGAGCGCCTCGAAGAGCCGGTTGAGGTAGACGCGCAGGCGCCAGAACTCACCCGCGAAGAGCAGGGCGCCGAGCGCGACCATGATCAGCCCGCTGACGAACTGAATCGCGACATAGTGGTCACGCACGCGGCGGAAGAGGCCCATCGCAGGGGCGAACAGCGCCGCCGCGATCAGGAACGGAACCGCGAGCCCGAGCGCGTAGATCGCGAGCAGGAGCGAGCCCTCCCAGATCGTGTCCGAGTCGCCGGCGAGGACGAGGATCGAGCCGAGCACGGGCCCGATGCACGGTGCGGCGCAGATGGCGAAGGCGCCCCCGAGCAGGAAGCCGGAGCCGCGCCGGCGCGCGTCCTGGACGAGGCCGGCGCCGAGCAGCCGTTGCGGCCACGGCAGCAGCCCCATGAACGCGAAGCCGAAGACGATCAGGACGAAGCCGGCGATCTGCTCCATCAGGAACTGGTCCTGCGTGAAGGAGAGGCCGATTGCCGCCGCACCGGCGCCGAGGAGGACGAACACCGTCACCAGGCCCGCCACGAACGGGAGGCTCGAGCGGACGACGCGACGCGACGAGCCCGGCTCGCCCAGTCGCTCCGCCTCGACGGACGACACAGCGGAGAGGTAGCCCGGCACGAGCGGCAGGACGCACGGAGCGAGAAACGAGAGGAACCCAGCGCCGAATGCGACGACGACGGCGGTGACGCTCACGGGCCGACTGGCCCGTGAGCTTTAGGGGGTGTGGGGGGACTTGGAAGTTCCCCCACAGAGCGGAAGAAGGGGGCTCGTGGGGGAAACATGGTTTCCCCCACGGGAGCGAGCCGAAGGCGAGCGACGGTCACGGCTCGAAGCGGGCGAGCTCGTCGTCGAGCCGGCGCTCGAGGGCGGGATCGAGCGGCTCTCCGCGGTCGTCGGGCGGCTCGTCGTCGCCGCGACGCGTGTGGCTCCACCGCCACGCGAGCAGGCCGACCACGACCAGGCCAACCGCCAGCCCGGCGAGCGGCAGCACCCACGCGATCAGCTCGAACCCTTTCTTGGGTGGCACCGCCAGCACCGAAGGGCCGAACTGGTCGACGAGCGCCGCCTTGATCTCGCTCTTCGTGTCGCCGGCGGCGATCCGCTCGCGGATGAACGCCTTCATCCGCAGCGCGACCGGCGCGTTCGAGGTGTCAAGCGTCGTCTCGCAGACCGGGCAGACGAGCTCGGACTCGAGCTCGGCCGCGGTCGGGCGCTGTTCGCCCGCTCCCGCCGACGCGGCGAGTGCAAGCGCGATCAGCGCGAGGGCCGCAGCCCTCACGCCGGGGCGAGCGCGCGCTTGATCCCGGCGTCGAGCTCGGCGGCGTCCTCGACCGGGCCTGCGATCCGGTAGCGCACCTTGCCGGAGGCGTCGACGAAGTAGGTCTCCGGGAAGCCGGTGACGCCGTAGCGTCCGACCGTCGATCCCTTGCCGTCGTAGACGTTCGCGTAGGTGACGCCGTAGCGGGCGAGAAAGTCCTTCGCGTCGCCACGGAAGTCCTTCACGTCGATGCCGACGAAGACGACGTCCTTCCCTTGCCAGCGCTTCCAGCCTTCCTGCAGGAGCGGCGTCTCGTCCTTGCACGGCCCGCACCACGAGGCCCAGAAGTTGAGCACGACCGTCTTGCCGCGCAGGGATGCAAGCGCGAGCTCGCCCTTGCCGTCGAGGCGCTCCAGTGTGAACGCCGGCGCGGCAGGTGAGCCGCCCTGGTCGAGCTCCGAGGTGACGGCGCTCTCGTCCTGCATCAGCTTCCAGCCGAGGAGCCCGAGCAGCGCCGCCACGACCAACACGGCCGCGACCTGCCCTGCGAGGCGGAGACGCTGCGTCACCTGACGATGTAGACGGGCGTCCCGACGTCGACCTGGTTGAACAGCCACTCGACCTCGGGGATCAGCATGCGGATGCAGCCGTGTGAGACGGAGTAGCCGATCGAGGCGGGATCGGGGGTGCCGTGGATTCCGACCGCGGGGGATGAGATCCCCATCCAGCGCGTGCCGAGCGGGTTGCCGGGGCCCGGCGGGATCGGCTTGGCGTCCTTGGCCCAGTCGGACTGCGGCGGATACCACCACGGGTTGCGCCACTTGACGACGATCTGGAACTTGCCAAGCGGCGTCGGGTAGCGGGACTCACCCGTCGCGACGCCGAACGTCCGCCGCAGCTTCATCCCCGCGTAGAGGTTGAGCTTGTTGGAGCCACGACGGATCACGATCACGTCGCCGAACGTCGCGCGCGTTGCCTGCGGCGTGAGCACATCGGTACGGAGCGCGATCGGCTCGCGGGCGTGGGTCTTGAGGCTGCGGAAGACGGCGCGCACGGCCGTCGCCTGGCGAAGCCGGCGACCGAGCCGCTCCTTGGTCACGAAGGGCTTCCCGTTCCGGAGCGACAGCTCCGAGTCGGCCGGCGCGCGGTCGAAGCGGCGCGCGACACCGGCCACGTAGCGCTCGATCCGCGGCAGCGGAGCCGCCACCTTCAGCGGCACGTTCGCCCCCGGCCTGACGATCCGGGCGCGCTTGATCGCGTCGCCGACGTAGGCGGCGGCGCCCAGCTGCTTCGGCGTCGCGCGGAGCGAGACCTTCCCGAGCCTGAGCGTGACGGGGCGGGCGAAGAAGGACTTGACCACAGACGTCGCGTCGGCCGGGGAGAGGCCGCCGACGAGCAGGTCGCCGCCGACCGTGACGCCGGCGGCGATCGTGGTCGGGCGAGGCGTCGTCGGGGTCGGGGTCGTGGTCGTCGTGGTCGTCGTGGTCGTCGTCGGCGGGGGCGGCGGAGCGGTGGTCGTCCCGGTCGTCGTCCCCTCCTGCGCGTCGGCGGACGGCGTCCCGACGAGCAATCCGGCTGCGAGCACGCCCGCGACGAGACACGCCGCGAGCAGGGCAAATGAGAGTGAGCGCCTCACGGCGGCAGTGTAGCCACGCCCGAAAAGATCCTGCTTTTGCCGCGCAGCGGCACTTCAGGGGTCTTCGCGCGGGATCGGATCCGCGGTAGCGGATCCGATCCCCTGCGCAAACAGACGAGGATCGTTTGTGATCACTGCGTCGACCCCCGCCGCCTCGAGCCGGGCGAGCTCGACGGCGTCGTCCACCGTCCAGGCCCAGACGGCGGCGCCGGCGGCGTGGGCCCGGGCGACGGCGGCCGGCGAGACGACGGCGTGCTGCAGCATCAGCGCCTTTGCGTCGGCGCGCGCGATCATCGCCGAGATCCTCGCGACGACGGCGCGCCGGAGCGCCAGGGTGCCGAGCCGGATCGCCGGCTTCAGCCCGCGGCGCTTCGAGACCCCGTACCTGTCCTCGGGATACGTGAAGCCGATCGGGATGTGCGGCGCATGCGCCGCGACCGCGTGCAGGCTCGGCAGGTGGAACGAGCTGACCACGGCCCGCCCGGCGACACCGTGCCGGTCGAGCGCGACAGCGACCTCGTCCAGCCGCGTCGTCAGCTTCAGGTCGACGTGGACGGCGACGTCCCGTCCGGCGAGATAGTCCAGCGCCTCGTCGAGCGTGGCTGGGTCGGGACCGAGCTCGGCGAGCGAGTGACCGAGCACGAGCGGGCCCGGTCCCGCATCGAGGACGTCGAACTCGATCGCGTCGACGCCGTGGCCGAGTGCCGCCTCGAACGAGGGCAGAGTGTTCTCGGGCGCGAGCCGTGCGGCGCCGCGGTGCCCGACCCGGATCAGGGGCCCGTTCTCCCGGAGCAACCTCACGGCCGCTCGCGCTCCTGGTCGGCGTCGCCTCCCGGCCGGCGAAGCCGGCCTCCTGCGCCGCCTCGCGACCCAGACACGCGAGTGATGCGATCGATACTCAAGGTCTGGTTGGCAGGAAATCCTCGTCGAGCTCGCCGCCGCGCGCGGCGTACTCGACGATCATCCGGTCGGTCACCCACTCGACGGGGGCGCGGTCGTCCGTCCAGGGCCGCTTCGCCTTCTCCGACACCGGGGTGAGATCGGTGACGAGCAACTGCACGAGCGGCCGCAGCTCCGGCGCGACGTCCGCCCGGATCTGCGTCGTCGCTCCCGCCTCGTCGAACGCGAGCAGGAGCTTGTTGAACCGGAGCGCCGGCCAAACGGCGACCGACTCGAACTCGTGCGTGAGCGTGCCGGAGATCCCGTCCAGCAGGCTGTCGTCGCCGGGCACGGAGGCGACGTTCAGCGCCACGATTCCGCCGGGCGCGAGGCGCTCCCGCGCGAGCCGGAAGAACTCGCGCGTCGCCAGGTAGAACGGGACGTAGGGCTGGTGGTAGGCGTCGACGATGATCAGGTCGTAGCGATCGTCGGTGCGGCGCAGAAACGGCCGCGCGTCGGCGTCGTGCACGGTCAGGCGCGGGTTGTCCTCCATCCCGAAGTACTCACGGCCGACCCGGCTGACCGCCGGATCGAGCTCGACCCCGTCGACGCGTGCATCGGGGTAGAAGACTCCGAGAGCGCGCGCGGTCGTGCCGGCCGCGTTGCCGAGGATCGCGACCGACCGCAGCGGCCGGTCGAGCAGCGCCGGCAGGGCGAGAAACGCGTCCCAGACGCCGCCGGTGAGGACCGTGTCCCTGCGCCAGACGGAGTGGACGGCGACGCCTTCGTTCAGCCGCAGCAGCCGCCGGCCGTCATCGCGCTCGACCACCTGGATGAACTGGTAGAGCGAGTCCTCCTCATGCAGCAGGCCCGCCTCGGCCTTCACGACGCCCGGCGGGACCGCGCCCAGCGCGGCGATCGCCGCAGCCAGTACGACGAACTTCCGGCCGAGCAGGAACGAGGCCGAGACCGCCAGCAGCGCGGCGGTGCCGAGCAGCGTCCGCTGGGTCCCCACGAGCGGGATCGCGATCAGCGCGGGCACGAACGTCCCGAGCAGCGAGCCGAAGGTCGAGAGCGCGTAAAACCGGCCGGCGACCGCGCCCGCGCTCTCGACGTCGGTGATTGCAAGCCGGATCGCGAACGGCGAGACCATCCCGAGCAGGACGACGGCGGGCGCGAAGAGGAGCAGCACGGCGAAGAACGAGCCGATCACGGCGCCGGCCGACGCGTCGTCGAGGTTGCCGACGGCGGCGTCGAGGAACGGCCGCGCGATGAACGGCGTCATCGCCACCCAGAGGGCCGCCGCGAGCACGATCAGCCCGAGCAGCCGGCGTTCGGGCCGCCGGTCGGCGAGCCGGCCGCCGAGCCAGTACCCGAGCGCGAGGCCCGCGAGGACGATTCCGATCAGGTTCGCCCAGACGATCGTCGAGGAGCCGAAGTACGGAGCCAGCATCCGCGAGGCGGCGATCTCGGTCGCAAGCGAGCCGGTGCCGGCGCCGAAGACCAGCGCGGCGAGAGCTGCCTGGCCTCGGTTCATGCTCCCGCTGCCCGCTTGACGACGACGACGGCGAAGTCGTCGGTGAGCTCGCCCTCCGTCCAGTCACGGCAGGCCGCCAGCGCAGCGGCCGCGATCTCTTGCGGCGGCAGCGCGCGCCGCTCTGCCAGCAGCGCGTCCAGCCGCTCGACGCCGAACTGCTCGCCGCCGCGCCTCGCCTCGATCACGCCGTCGGTGTAGGCGACCACGATCGCCCCCGGCGGGAACGGCTCCGTGACCGTGTCGTACTCCTGCGGGGCTTCGATGCCAAGCGCGAGCCCGCGCGCCGAGATCGACTCGACGGTCCCGTCGGGGCGCACGAGCCGCGGCGGCGGATGGCCGCCGCTCGCGCACGCCACCTCGCCGCCGGCCACGTCGAAGACGAGCTCGACCATCGTGATGAAGCGGCCTGGCGCGATCTCGGACGAGACGACCTCGTTGGCGGCGGCGAGGAACGTGCCCGGATCGGGGTGCTCGCGGGCGAGCGAGCGGAAAACGTACTTCGCCATCGCCATGTCGGCGGTCGCGTCGACACCGTGGCCGGTGACGTCGCCGAGGACGACCGCGAGCCGGCCGTCGTCGAGGGTGAGGTAGTCGTAGACGTCGCCGCCGACCTCGACGCGAGCCGCCGACTCGTAGACGTCGCCGAGCTCGAGCCCCGGTAGCTCGGGAGCCGCCCGCGGGAGCAGCGAGCGCTGCATCGTGTCCGCGAAGGCTTTCTGCTGCCCGTAGAGGCGGGCGTTGTCGATTGCGAGCGCGGCCTGGCCGGCGATCGAGAGCGCGGTCTCGGCGATCTCGCCGGCAACGGGGCGGCCGGGATGGAGCGAGATGATCGTCAGCGTCGCGAGCAGCTCCGCCGGCGTGGCGATCGGGATCAGCGCGGCGCTCGAGCCCTTGCGCAGGAACGGCGCCAGCAGCGCCAGCGCGCCCCCGAAAGACTCCGCCAGCTCGGCATCGAGAATGATCGGCTCGCCGCGCCGGAGCAGGCCGAGCAGCTCGCGCCGCGGCAGCTGCTGCGGCCGGGCGAGGAGCGCCCGCGCCGCCGGGTCGACCCGTTCGTCGTTGACGTGCACGGAGCGCGCGGCCAGCTCGATCCCCCGCTCGTCGGGCATCCGGATCACGGCCGCGTCGACGCCGAGCAGCTCGACGATCGACGACGCGAGCACGTCCAGCGTCGTCTCCAGCGACAGGCTCTGGGCAAACGTCCGCGAGATCTCGTGCTGTGCGTGCAGCCGCTTCGACTTCTCCTGCTCCGAGGCGAGTGCCTGCTTCAGGTCGTCGTAGAGCTTCGTTACCCGCTCGTGAAGACGCGCGTTCTGGACGACAACCGCCAGCTGGGCCGCGAGCGCCGTCAGGAGCGCCCGCTCGTTCTCGCTCAGCGCCCGCCGCTGGCGCGGATAGACCGCGAGGACGCCGATCGGCTCGTCACCGACGACGAGACCGAGTGCCAGCACCGACCCGATCCCCGACTCCTCGACGTGCGCTCGGACCTGCTCGAGCCGCTCATCCGTCGCCGCATCGATCTCGACGATGACGCCGGCCTGGCGCGACTGCACCGCCGCGGCGAGGAGCGCGTGCGCGACTGCCTGGTGCGGGCCCTCGATCCCGCGGCTCGCGGCGACGGCAATCTCGTCCCCCTCGGTCAGGTAGACCGCGACCCGGTCGGCGCCGAGGAGGTGCGCGACGCGTTCGATCGCCGTCTCCAGGGTGTGCGCGAGCGAGAGCTGCGAGATCGCCTCGCCGACGACCGAGAGCAGCGCGCGGCTGCGCTCGAGCTCGAGCCCGGCGTCGTGGGCTCGCTCCGACGACCGGAGCGCGTGCGCGGCGCGAACGGCGAAGCTGGCGAGTTGCTCGAGATCGTGCTCGTCCGGCGCCCGACCGGATGCGAACCGGACCTGGAGCGCGCCCAGGACGGGCTGGCCGAGCTGAAGCGTCACGACGTGTGCCGCAGCCCCTCTGTCGACGGAGACCATGCCGACCTCCGCGACGATTGCGTGAGCGGCCCGGGCGAGCTCCTCGTCCGCCACGATCGGACCGTAGGCGCCGGCGACTTCGAGCGCGTCGTCACGGAGCCGCCACACGACCGCGGCATCGCCGCCAGACGCGACCGCGGCGAGCCGCGCGACGCGGGTCGGCGCCCCGTCGTCGGAGGCGACCGCAGCGAGCGCGTCGCCGGCGACGTCGAGGGTGGCGTTGCCGCCCGCGCGCGCGTTGACGCCGCCCTCGAGCCGCGTCGCAAGCCCCGTGAGCTCGGCGGCAAGCGTCGCGAGCCGGAGCTCGTCCCGCTCGAACGGCGCTCCGCGTCGCACGAGCTCGAGGGCCGCATCACCCGCGGCCGCGTCGAACGGGACGGTCAGCGCGTCGGCGCCCGCGTCGAGCCGTGCCCGAACGATGGCGGCGGCCCGTTCGATCGACTCGGCGCGCAGCCCCTCGATCTCCGCGGCCAGCCCGGCCGAGGACGACGAGACGGAGCGGGCGACGAGAGCACCGTCACGCTCGGGCAGCCAGATCACCGCCACCTCGGCGCCCGTTCCCTTCGCCGCCGCCTCCGCGAGCTCCCCGAGCGTCTGCTCGATCGGAGCACCGCCGGCGAGAGAGCGCACCGAGCGCGCCAGCACCGCGAGCGCTTCGGCGATGTCGGAGCTCGCCCGGCTGCCGATCAAAGTCCGAAGAGCCGCTCGACCTCACGCCAGATCGTCAGCGTCAGCAGCACACTGACCGCGATCAGGCCGAGGAGGACGAGCCAGAAGCGCAGCGCGGCGCGGCGCTTCGCCCGAGACCGCTCGATGCGGGCGCGGCGCCGGGCCCGTTCCTGAAGGTAGGCGCGGTCGACGGCGACCGGATCGAACGGCGGCGCGTCGTCGCCTGCCCGAGAGTCCGTCGCAGGCTCAGCCATGTGCCAAGTGTAGTGCGCGTCGCCGGGCTTCAGACCGACGAGCGTCCGAACGGGCTCGTGGCAGGCCCCTCCCATGAGCGCCCGCGACACATCGGACAAACGGGCAGCATCAGTCTGACGATGACGCCGTAGCCGCAGTCGGCGCAGTGGTACTCGCCGGTCGCGTCGGTGCCTGCCCCGAGAAACACCGGAATGCCGTCCTTGTCGACCGCAGCGCCGTCTACGCCCCTCGGTTCGATCTGCACTGCCGTCCGACCCCCTGTCCTGCAACCCCGTACCTGCGTGACTTTCGGTGCGGATATGCCCATACTCTCGTCCGTGGAAACGCCGGAGACACTGCCCGAGCCGGGTTGGGAGCCTGAGGGCGAGCCCCCGCCGGCCGCCCGTCGCGGCGGTCCGTCGTTCTGGGGGCTCGGCGAGCAAGCAACCTGGATCACCGGTCTCGTGCTCGCCCTTTCGGCCCTGACCGGCTGGTACTCGGGCGAGGGCCAGGGCGTGACGGTGAGCGTGATCGGCTGGCATACGGGCGTGCTCGGGAAGCTCGTGCTCGCGATCGGGCTGCTGGCGATCCTCGTCGTCGCGCTTCGTCAAAGGGGTATCGACCTCCCCGCCGCGGTGCCCGAAAGCCTCGTCGTGATCGCGCTCGGGGCTCTCGCCACCATCTTCGTGCTCGTGCGGGCGATCTCGATCCCGGACGAGTTCTTCTTCGCCGGCCGCGGGATCGGGCTCTGGATCAGCCTGCTTGCATCGGTGGCGCTGATCGGCGCAGGACTGCTGCAAGCATCCGAAGAGCTATAGCGATCGCGACGCCGAGCACCGCGCCCGCGAGCACGTCGAGCGGGTAGTGGACGCCGACGTAGACGCGCGAGAACGAGATCAGAGCCGCCAGCGCGTACAGCGGCCAGCGCAGGCGGGGCACGGCGAGCGCGAGCACCGTCGCGCAGGCGAAGGAGACGGTGGCGTGGCCGGACGGGAACGAAAACGTCGCCGGAAGCCCGACGAGCGTCTCGGGGTCCGGGTCCGCGACCGCCGGCCGGTCGCGCTCGATCCACTCCTTCAGCGCGCCCGTGATGCTCTCGGAGATCAGGATCGCCGCGCCCACGCGTGTCCAGAGCCAGGGGCGGCTCCAGGAGAAGCCCGAGATCGCGATGGCGATCGCGAGCCAGATGAAGCCGAACGAGCCGGCATACGAGAGCGCCTCGAACAACGGGTCGAGCACGCCGATCCGGTTGTCGACGACCCAGTCCCGGAGCTCGCGGTCGAAGCCGCTCATTGACACCTACAACAAGATTGCATTCGCTGCTGGTGGGCCGCTTGCGGCCCCTTTAGGGGTCTTTGCGCGATGAGCATCCGCTCCGCGGATGCTCATCCTGCGCCAACTAAACAGGCAACTGCTGCTTGGTCGACTCGATCAGCGCGCGGGGGTCGAACGGCTTGCCGATGAAGCTCTGGACGCCGCGCGAGGCTGCCTCGGACGCGGACGCCTCGTCGACCTTGCCGGAGAACATGATCACCGGGATCGCGCCGACGCCGGTGTGCTCCTGGATCCGGCGCAGCGTCTCCCAGCCGTCGACCTGCGGCATCATCACGTCCAGGAGGATTAGATCGGGCGAGCGCTCGCCGAGCGCCTCGAGCCCTTCCTCGGCGCTGCCCGCCTCGCGCACCTCGTAGCCCTCGGCCTCGAGATTGACGCGGACGAACTCACGCAGGCCCTCGTCGTCGTCGACGATCAGGACGAGCGGCCCAGAGCTGGAGGCGGGAGGCGCGCCGCCGGGACCCGACCGGTCGAGGAACTGATCGAGGTCGGCGCGACGATAGCGGCGATGGCCGCCGGGAGTGTAGAACGCGGACACGCGGCCGAGATCCGACCACTTCCGCATCGTGCTCTGGGCGACGCCGAGATACTTCGCGGCTTGCCCCAACGTCAGCCATTCGGGCTGAGCTGCGGCCGCACTGCGGTTACCTTCGTAGACCATCGGCGGTGAACCTACCCAAACCTGACGGTACCTGAAACGCGCCGAGGTGCAGGCACTTCAGCCCGTCGTGACCGTAACGGTCACCGTGCGCTCGGCCGGCGGCAGCGGCTGCGGGGTGAGTGTGCGGACATTCGTCTGCGTCCCGCCCGGGTTCGGGCCGTCCTCGAGCGCGCGGCCGATCGAGATTCCCAGGAGCAGGATCGCAAGCAGCCCGAGGACCGCCAGCGCGGGGCGGAGCAGCGGATTCCGCCGCGGGGGTCGCGGGTTGCGCCGGGCCGGAGTGCTCATGCGCCGCTCCGCGGCGCGTGAGCACGGGGAGGGGGTGTGGGGGAACCGGGAGGTTCCCCCACACGAGGCGAAAAGAAGGGGGTTCGTGGGGGAAACATGGTTTCCCCCACGGGAGCACGCCGATAGGCGGGCGACGTGCTCACGGCTCGTAGTCCTGCGCGCCGCGCGCGTACTCGTGGAAGGCCGCGGCCTCGACGAGCGAGAGCGTCCGCGGCCAGCCCGGTGCGGGCGTCTGCTCGGAGACGACCGCGCGGCTCCACCGCTCCGCGCCCGCGTACGCCGTCGCCAGCTCCGCGAGCGTGAAGGTGCCGCCGACCCGCCGCCGCAGCTCGGCTGCGACTGCGTCGACCTGCGCGAGCAGCCGCTCGGGTCGCGGGTCCTCGCGCGCCTCCTCGTGCAGGCGCCGATGCCCCTCCTCCCACTCGCGTCGCGCGCTCTCCACCTCGGCCTCGGTGATCATGCGATCGATCCTAGGCAGCACTGCGGCGGCCAGCGGGGATCGAGCTCCGCCAGGATGCGCTCGCCGACGAGATAGCCGGGCTGGGCGAGCGCGTAGGCGACGTGCGCGTGGAGGCACTTGAGCCGGCGCGGATTGCCGCTGCCGCCGATCCCGAGGTCGAGCGACGAGCCACCGTCGCGCCCCACCTTGCCGCCGGCGAGCTCGTGGCGGATCCGCCGCTGCTCAACCGTTGCCCGCTCGAGGTCGGCCGCGAGCTCGGGGTCGCGCTCAACCTCCTCACTCCAGCGCTCGACGCCTCCTGCCGCCTCGAGGCGGGCGACCGCCGCCACGAGCTGCGGGCAGGTGAGGTAGTACGTGGTCGGGAACGGATCCCCGACGTCGTCGTAGGGCCACTGCTCCGTCACCGCCGGGGCCCCGCCCGCGCAGCGCGCGGCTACGCGCCGAAACGCGCGCGGAGGCCGGCCGAGCTGTTGCTCCACGAGCGCGCGGTCATCCATCGCCGCCGATCGTAGCTTTGGCCTTGGCGCGTGCCTGCGCCCGCCGCCACTCGGCGACGCCCTTGACGATGAAGATCCGTTCGCCGGGTCTGACGAGGCGCATCCGCCTGGCCTCGCGTGCCAGCGCGGTGACGGTCTCCGAGTCGGCGAGCCTCGCCCGGAGCCGCGTCCGCTCGTCCCGCAACCGCTCGACCTCGGCGGCGCGCTCGTTCAGCGCCGAGCGGGTCTGCAGGTAGCTCGAGAGGGGTTGGTAGTAGAGGAAGGCGACGAAGAGCGCGACGCCGACAATGCACCAGCGCAGGATTACCGTCGTCCGCTGGGGACGCCTGCCGGCGCGGGTTGTCCTGCGGGTGGCCACGCGGAACGATTCCGCAGGCGCCGGACAGTTCCTCTAGGCCTGACCAGGTCTGTCCACGTCGTGTGCCCTGGTCTGACCAAGTCGTGTGACCAAGTCTGACCAAGTCGTGTGACCTGGTCTGACCAGGTCTATGCGATCTCGACCTTGATCACGTTGGTCGAGCCGGGAATGTTCACGGCGGTGCCGGCGGTGAGAACGACGCGGTCGCCCTTCTCCACGATCCCCGTCCCGACCGCCGCCTCGAGCGAGGTGGCCCAGAGCTCCTCGACGTCGGCGCACTCGGGAATGCTGACCGGCGTCACGCCCCACTCGAGCGCCATGTGCTGGAGCGAGTAGTCGTGGTGGGTGAGGCCGATGATCGGACGGCGTGGGCGCAGCCGGGCGACCGCCGACGCCGTGCGGCCGGTGAAGGTGGGAACGAGCAGCGCCCTGGCCTCGAGCGCCTCCGCGATGTCGCAGGCGGCGTTCGACATCGCCTGCCCGACGGTCGGCTTCTCGTCGGCTTCGGGGATCTCGTGCCGGTAGTCGAGGCTCGGCTCGACGGCCCGCGCGATCCGGTCCATGTACGCGACCGACTCGACCGGGAACTCGCCGATCGCGGTCTCGCCAGACAGCATGATCGCACTCGTGCCATCGAGGACGGCGTTCGCGACGTCCGAGGCCTCGGCGCGGGTCGGCTCGGGGGCGTGGATCATCGACTCGAGCATCTGTGTGGCTGTGATCACCGGTTTCCCCCGCTCGAGCGCCCGCAGGATGATCCGCTTCTGCAGCAGCGGCACCTCGGCGGCGCCGATCTCGACGCCGAGGTCGCCCCGCGCGACCATCACCGCATCGGCGTGCGTGAGGATGTCGTCGAGGACCGCGACGGCCTCCGCCTTCTCGATCTTCGCGATCACGTGCGCGGTCGAGCCGGAGGCCTCGATCAACGTCTTCAGCGCCTGCACGTCCGAGGCCGAGCGCACGAACGAGAGCGCGACGTGGTCGACCCCGAGGTCGAGCGCGAACTGGAGGTCGTCGATGTCCTTGCGCGTCAGCGACGGAATCGGCAGCGCGATGCCGGGGAGGTTGACGCCCTTGTTCGAGGTGACGCTGCCGCCGACGAGCACCTCGCAGCGCGCCCGGCCGCGGTCGACGGAGATGACGCGGAGCCGCACCGATCCGTCGTCGATCAGAACGTCGTAGCCCGGCTGGAGCACCGAGCCGAGCACCGCCGGTGCGATCGGAAGGTCGTCGCCCTGGGCGACGTCCTCGCCCGCGATCGTCATGTCCTGGCCGCGCTCGAGCAGGACCGGCTCGGACAGCTCGCCGACGCGAAGCTTGGGCCCCTGCAGGTCGGCGATCAGAGCCACGGGCCGTCCGACCTCGCTCTGCAGCGAGCGGATCTCCTCCGCCCGCGCGCGATGATCCTCGTGCGTGCCGTGGGAGAAGTTCAGGCGCGCTCCGTCGATCGTGCCCATCAGCTGCTTCAGGATCGCCGGGTCCGACGAGGCCGGTCCGATCGTGGCGACGATCTTGGTGCGGCGCGGAACGACGGGCATCGCTCGGAGACTAGCGGCGGGCCCGGCTCCTGCGACGGAGCCCTGGGGACGCCTCATCCACGCTCGCGCTTGGCCTTCGGGAAGGCGTCCCAACCGGGGTAGACGGCCCGGTCGCCGAGCTCGCTCTCGATCCGCAGCAGCTGGTTCAGCTTGGGGGAACCCCTGGTTCCCCCAAGAGCCCCTCCTCTTCCGTCCCGACCGGACAATCGTGGGCGAGCCTGCGCACGGGCAAAGCCCGGCTCCGGCGACGCGATCCTGGAGACGCATCAGCCACGCTCACCTCTTTGCTTTCGGGAATGCACTCCAACCCGGGTAAACGGCCCGGTCGCCGAGCTCGCTCTCGATCCGCAGCAGCTGGTTGTACTTCGCCGTGCGGTCCGAGCGCGCCGGGGCGCCCGTCTTGATCTGGCCGGTGCCGAGCGCGACGGCGAGGTCGGCGATCGTCGCGTCCTCGGTCTCACCCGACCGGTGCGACATCACCGCCGTGTAGCCGTTCGCCTGCGCGAGGCGCACCGCGGCGATCGTTTCCGTCAGCGTCCCGATCTGGTTCACCTTGACCAGGATCGAGTTGCCGACGCCACGCTCGATCCCCTTCCGGAGTCGCTCCGGGTTAGTGACGAAGAGGTCGTCGCCGACGAGCTGGACGCGATCGCCGAGCTCGCTCGTCAGCTGCGCCCAGGCGTCCCAGTCGTCCTCGGCGAGGCCGTCCTCGATCGAGACGATCGGGAAGCGCTCGACGAGCTCGGCCCAGAACGCGGGCATCGCCGCGCTCTCGTGCTCGCGGCCCTCGAAGCGGTAGACGCCGTCCTCGAAGACCTCGCTCGTCGCGGGGTCGAGCGCGATCGCGACGTCGTCGCGGTGCCCGGCGAGCTGGGCAGCCTCGAGAATCGCCTCGATCGCGGCCTCGCTCGACTCGAGGTCAGGCGCGAAGCCGCCCTCGTCACCGACGCCCGTCGCGAGCCCGCGGTCGGCCAGCACCCGCTTCAGCGCGTGGTAGACCTCGGCGCCGACGCGAAGCCCCTCGGCGAAGCTCGCGGCGCCGACCGGCACGACCATGAACTCCTGCAGGTCGATCGAATTGCCCGCGTGCGCACCGCCGTTGATCACGTTCAACATCGGCACGGGCAGCGTTGCCGCCTCCTCGCCGCCGAGGTAGCGGTAGAGCGGCTGTCCCGTCTCGACGGCCGCAGCCTTGGCGACCGCGAGGGAGACACCGAGGACCGCGTTCGCACCGAGACGGCCCTTGTTCGGCGTGCCGTCAAGCTCGATCAGCTTCCGGTCGAGCGCCTCCTGGTCGAGCGCGTCCAGGCCGGCCAGCTCGCCGGCGATCTCGCCGTTCACGTTCGCGACCGCCTTCGTCACGCCCTTTCCACCCCACTCCGAGCCGCCGTCGCGCAGCTCGACGGCTTCGTGAACGCCGGTCGAGGCGCCCGACGGGACGGCGGCGCGACCGACGGCGCCGGACTCGAGCTCGACGTCGACCTCGACGGTGGGATTGCCCCGGGAGTCAAGAATCTGCCTTCCCAGCACCCGCTTGATCGAGCTCATCCCAGCTGCTCCTTCGCCTGGTCGTAGTAGAGGTCCTGCTCGGCGAGCGGCAGCTCGCTCCAGCGCTCGCCGCGGGCTGCGGCAAGCTGCTCGGCGCGCTCGACCCGCTCCACGAAGCGCACGTTCGTACCGCGAAGCGCCAGCTCCGGGTCGACGTTGAGGCGCCGCGCCAGGTTGACGATCGTAAAGAGGACATCGCCGACCTCGTGCGCGACCTTCGCGTCGGCCTCGGTTTCCGGGTTGGGCTCGCCTGTCCGCGCCACCTCCGCCTCGAGCTCGCCGA
>DATMEO010000004.1:0-4780 GCA_035556515.1 Gaiellaceae bacterium | reverse complement strand
GCGTCCGCGATCCGGCGCAGCACGCGCACGAGCTCGGGCAGCCGCGGCCGCGCGAAGACGAAGGTTTGGCAGCGCGAGCGGACCGTCGGCAGCACCTTCGCCAGATCGGTCGTGCAGAAGACGAAGACGAGGTGCGGCGGCGGCTCCTCGATCAGCTTCAGGAGCGCGTTCCAGGCGGCGTCGGTGAGCTGGTGCGCCTCGTCGAGGATGTAGACCTTGTAGCGGCCCTCGGCCGGCTGGAGGATCACGCGCTCGCGGATCTCGCGGATGTCGTCGATCCCGCGCTGCGAGGCGGCGTCCATCTCGACGACGTCGAGCGAGGTGCCGTTGGCGATCGAGACGCAGGCGTTGCAGACCTTGTCGGGCGTCGCCGTCGGGCCGGCTGCGCAGTTGAGCGCCTTTGCGAGGATGCGCGCCATCGAGGTCTTGCCGGTCCCGCGCGGCCCGGCGAAGAGGTATGCCTGCCGGAGCTGGTCCAGCTCGATCGCGTTCCGCAGCGTCCTGACGACCGCTTCCTGGCCGACGACATCGTCGAAGTCCAGCGGCCGGTACTTGCGGTAGAGCGCGGTCACCCGGTCGATCTTAGTCGAGCGCGATTAGGGTCCGGGGGTGGCCGACCGCGTCCTCTCCAGGCGCGAGCTCAATCGCGCGCTGCTGGAGCGGCAGCTGCTGCTCGAGCGCAAGCCGTTCTCTGCCGTCAAGGCCGTCGAGCGGCTCGGAGGCCTGCAGGCGCAGTCCACCTCGAGCCCGTACCTCTCCCTCTGGGCACGGCTCGAAGGCTTCGAGCGCGACGAGCTGACGAAGGCGCTCACCGGGCGACGGCTCGTGAAGGCGCTGCTGCAGCGCGGGACGCTGCACGTCGCGGCCCCGCGGCACTACTGGGCGATCATGACCGTGCGCCGGCACCTCGCCGCGTCGCTCTGGCCGCCGTCGTACGAGGCGCGCCTGCCTGCCGCGCGGATCGCCGAGCTCGCCGACCTCGTGCTCGCAGAGCTCGACGGACGCCAGTTGACCTTCAAGCAGGTGCGTGCGCTGCTCGAGCCGTACGCGCGGGAAGGCGTCCCGCCGACCTTCCTCTGGCGACGGGTGCAGAGTTACTCCTACGTGATCCACGTGCCGCCGTCCGGGATCTGGGGCTACGGCGGTCACGGCGTCTACACCGCCGCGGCGGGAAAGGTGCGGGGCGCGCCGCCCGAGCCAGGGGAGGCGTTCGACGAGCTCGTCCGCGCCTATCTCGCCTCGTACGGGCCGGCGACGAAGCAGGATGTCGGCCAGTGGGCGGGGGTGCCTCGGATGAAGCCGATCGCCGAGTCGCTCGACCGGCTGTCGCTGCGGAGGTTCGCCGGCCAGGACGGGAAGGTGCTCTACGACCTTCCGCGGGTGCCGCTCCCGGATCCGGAGACACCCGCGCCTCCTCGGCTGGTACCGCGCTTCGACAATCTCGTCCTCTCGCACGCCGACCGCTCGCGGATCCTCGGTGACGTTCCGCCCACACGGATCGTGACGAAGAACGGGCTCGTGCACGCGACGATCCTGGTCGACGGCTTCGTCGCCGGGACGTGGCAGCTTGAGCAGGGCCACGTCGTGCTGGAGCCGTTCGGGAAGCTCGACGCCCGGGTGCTCCGCGCGCTGAAGGACGAGGCCGAGCGGCTCGAGGCGTTCATCTAGCGGTCAGTCGAGCGCGTAGCGCTCTTTCCAGCCGGCGGGGATCGCCAGCCGCAGGCCGTAGAGGTAGCGGATCAGCTGGCCGTGATGCGCGGCCTCGTGCTCGAGCAGCCTGAGCGCGAGTCGGCAGCGCGCGTCGTCGGCCGGTTCGAGTTGCTCGATCGCGGTGAGGACGTCTGCGGCGGAGGACGACAGCGCCGTTGCGACTGCCTCGCTGTCCCGGGTTCCGGTAGCGGACAGGGAGCACGAGAAGCCCGACCACTCGCCCGCCTCGATCGCCCGGGCGAAGCTCTCCCGCGCGCCGACGACACACCAGAGCTGCTCTCCGATTGCGTTGGACGGGAGCCCGGGCAGCTCCTCGGCGAGCACGGCCTCCGGCAGCTCTGCGACGAGCTCGTCGTAGAGGCCGAACGACCCTTCGAAGCGTTCGCGGATGACGGCGGCGATCATGGGCGCAGCGTCCCGACGAGGTAGTGCTGGAAGACCGGCGCGAGGTAGTCGATCACGGCCGCCGCCGGCATCGACGCGAGCGGCTCCACGCGCACGACGTGACGCGCCAGCGCGAGCCCGACGACCTGGGAGCCGACGAGGACGGCGCGTGTCTCGGGCTCATCGTCGGTCAGGGCCGCGACGAGTCTGCCGACGTCGCGCGTCACGGTCTCCCGCACGAGTGCCGCGGCGTCGGGGTGCGAGGAGGCGGACCGGATTCGACCGAGGACGACCGAGCGCGATCTTGGATCCTCGAGCATCCCCACGATGACTTCGGCCAGGCGTCGGCCTGCGGTCGCCGTCGGTCCGTCGGCGAGGCCGGCCATCGCCTCCGCGACCGCAGGCGGCAGGGCCATGACCTCTAAAAAGAGCGCGTCCTTCGAGCCGTAGAAGCGCACGACGAGCGCAGCGTCGACGCCGGCCTCCCCCGCGATCCCGCGCAACGTTGCGCGGTCGTAGCCAAGCTCGGCGAACTGACGGCGCGCCGCCTCCGCAATCGCCTCGCGGGTCGTCGTCGGCCCCGGCCGTCGTCCACTTCGCTTTGCGGAACGTTCACTTGACATCGGCGCCTCAGAAGTCTACAGTCGTTGATATCAACATGCGTTGACTTTACCACAGGAGGCTCGTGATGCACGGCAAGAGGCTTTTCCGAGACGAGAGAAAGCAGCGCGGCGCGGTGCTGAGAGTGATGTGCCTCGCGCTGATGATGGTCGTCGGCGCCGTCGCCAGCCTGAACGTGGCGCTACCGGAGATCGCGCGCAGCACCGGCGCCTCGCAGACGCAGCTGCAGTGGATCGTGGCCGCGTACGCGCTCGCCTTTGCAGCGCTACTGCTCCCCGCCGGGGCCCTCGGCGACCGGATCGGCCGCAAGCCGGTCCTGGCCGCCGGCCTCGGCATCTTCGGCCTTTCCTCGCTCGCGGCCGTTTTCCTGAACGGCCCCGGCGAGCTGATCGCGCTCCGCGGTGCCATGGGCGTCGGCGCGGCGATGATCATGCCGGTGACGCTGTCTGTGATCACGACCGTCTTCCCGCCCGAGGAACGCGGCAAGGCTGTCGGAACGTGGGTCGGCGTCGCCGCGGGCGGCGGTGTGCTCGGCCTGCTCGCCTCGGGTGTCCTGCTCGAATGGCTCCCCTGGCAGTCGATCTTCGTCCTCAACGTCGTCCTGGCAACCGTCGCACTCGTCGGGACGCTCGCGATCGTGCCGGCCACCCGCGAGACGCAGCCGCCCCGGCTCGACCTCGTCGGCACGCTCCTCTCGGCGGCGGCCCTCGCAGCGCTCGTCTTCGGCGTCATCGAAGGTCCCGAGCGCGGCTGGGGCGAGCTCACGACGGTCGTTGCACTGGCGTTCGGTTTCGTCGGGGCCCTGGCGTTCGTGCTCTGGGAGCTGCGCCGCCGCGACCCGATGCTCGACCCGCGGCACTTCGCCCGGCGCGGCTTCGCCGCCGGAACCCTCTCCATGTCCATCCAGTTCTTCGCCGCCTTCGGCTTCCTCTTCCTCGCGCTCCCGTACCTCCAGCTCGTGATGGGCTACTCGCCGCTGCAGGCGGCGGGCGCGCTCGTGCCGATGGCTCTCGTCGTGATCCCGCTCTCGCGCCGGGCTCCCGCGATCGCGGCGCGAGTCGGCGTCCGTGTTGCCGGTGCGACCGGCCTGTCGCTGATGGCGCTCGGCTTCATCGTCCTCTCGACGCTCGAAGTCGGCTCGTCCTACGCGCACTTCCTCGCGGGTCTCTTGCCCTTCGGCGCCGGTATGGCCCTCGCCGGCGCGCCGGCGACGACCGCGATCGTGGCATCGCTGCCGCGGAGCAAGCAGGGTGTCGCCTCCGCCGTCAACGACGTCTCCCGCGAGCTCGGCGGGGCACTCGGGATCGCGGTCCTGGGAAGCCTGATGAACGGCGTCTACCGCGCCGAGATGGCCGACTCGACCGGAGGCCTTCCCGCCGGCGTGGGCGAAAGGGCGCGCGGGTCGCTCGCTGCGGCGCAGCAGATCGGCGAGCAGCTCGGCCCGCAGGGCCATCAGCTCGTGCTGCACGCGCAGACGGCTTTCCTCCACGGCTTCACCCGCGGCCTCATCGGTGGCGCCGCCCTCCTGCTCCTCGGCGCTCTCTTCGTCGCCGTCCGGGCTCCCGGCCGCGCCGAGTCCCGGTCGAACGCGACCGGAACGCCGATCGGCGCCGCCGCGGCGGAGAGCGCCTGAGGCGACGCCGCCCGACTCCCGACGTGAAAGGCCCCCGACTGGGGGTCTTTCATGCATCTGATTCCTGGCTGTCAGGCGGAAGCTTTTGAGGCGACAACCGCGAGACGATTGACGAGCCGGGACACCGCACTCTTGGAAGTTCCGCAAGCGGGGTCGGCGCTCCGCGCCTTGACGGGCCTCCGCTCGCCGAGCAGACGGCACTTATCGGGGCAGGGCTAGTCGGCTGGCGCGCGAGGTTCCACTATTAGCGGCTGACGCGCAAGTCCGGGAACTTCAGCCCTCGGTCGGGTCGGGGAAGGTGTCAGCCATCACCTGCGCCATATGCTCGACGAGCTGCTCGGCCGAATCGACGAACGCCTCGGCCTCATCACGTGAAACGGGCGATGCCCAGTGTGCGAAAGCATGTCTGCGCTTTATGCCCTTCTTGTAGGC
>DATMEO010000003.1:0-5339 GCA_035556515.1 Gaiellaceae bacterium | reverse complement strand
CTGGGCGGAGCGGCGTGGACTGCCGGTGGCGGACGGCCACCGGGAGGGAACGCGCGCGCTGCGGCGGACCGTCGAGGCGGCGATCGACCTCGGCGTGCGCTCGCTCGCCGTCTACGCGTTCTCGACCGAGAACTGGGCCCGGCCGGCCGCCGAGGTCGAGTCGCTGATGGAGATCTTCGGCGAGACGATCGAGCGGGAGCTTCCCGACCTCGCCAAGCAGGGTGTCCGCACCCGCTTCATCGGTCGCCGCGACCGCGCGCCGGACTGGCTGCAGGAGCGTATGGCGGCGCTCGAGGCGGAGACCGCGGCGAACGACCGGCTCTCGCTCTGGATCGCCTTCGACTACGGCGGCCGTGCCGAGCTCGTCGATGCCGCACGGCGCCTGCTGGAGATGGGTGTGCGCGCAGACGACGTCGACGAGGACCTGCTCGCGGCGCAGCTGTACGCGCCGGAGCTGCCCGATCCCGACCTCCTGATCAGGACGTCGGGTGAGCTGCGGCTTTCGAACTTCCTCCTCTGGCAGCTCGCCTACGCCGAGCTCGTCTTCGTCGAGACGCTCTGGCCGGACTTCGGCGAGGACGACCTTCGCAACGCACTCGCCGACTACGCCACCCGGCGCCGGCGTTTCGGCGGTCGATGAACAACTTCCTCTCGCGCGTCCTCGTCACGGTCGTCGGCGTCCCCGTCGTCCTGTACCTCGTCTACCTCGGCGACTGGTGGCTCTTCGGGCTCGCCGCATTCGCTGCGCTCGTGGCGCTGCACGAGCTCTACGTGATGGCGAGGTCGCTTCGTCCGCTCGTCCTCGCCGGATACGCCGGCGCGCTTGCGACGCTCCTCGGCGCTCACCTCGGCGGCCCGGAGTGGATGCTCGGCGGCTTCATGCTCACCCTCGTGCTCGCGTTCTCGCTCTACGGGATAGCCGAGACCCGCCAGACCGCGACGGTGACGATGAGCACGACGGTGATGGGGGTGGCGTGGATCGCGCTCGGGCTCGGGCATCTAGTCCTGCTCCGCGACGTGCCCGAGCACGGCCGCCTCGCCGTCTTCACCGTGCTCCTCGCCGTCTTCGCCGACGACACGGCCGCCTACCTCGTCGGGCGCGTGCTCGGCCGCCACAAGCTTGCGCCCTCGCTTTCGCCGGGGAAGACGTGGGAGGGGTTCGTCGCCGGCACCGTCGCCGCGATCGCCGTCGCCTTCTTCGCGCTCTACGAGCAGGACTTCCTCACGATCCCCGAGTCGATTGCGCTCGGCGCGGCGATCGCGCTCGCCGGAGCCGCCGGCGACCTGTTCGAGTCGGCGCTCAAGCGCGACCTGCAGGTGAAGGACTCGGGCCAGCTGCTCGGCGGCCACGGCGGCATGCTCGACCGGATCGACTCGCTCCTCTTCGCCTCCGTGGCTGCGTTCTACGTGGTCATAGCGCTGGCGTAGAGCCCTTCGGGCACACTGTGCCGGTGAAGCGGATTGCGCTGCTCGGCGCCACCGGCTCGATCGGCCGGCAGGCGATCGAGGTCGTGGAGCGGAACCCCGAGCTCGAGTTGTGCGCCCTGGCGTCGGGCTCGTCCGACCTGACGGCGCTGGTGCGTGAGCACGGTGTCGCGCACGCCCAGGTGGGCGGCGATCTCACCGAGCTGCTCGAGGCCGCGCAGCCCGACGTCGTCCTGAACGCGATCGTCGGCTTCGCCGGCGTCGGAGCGACGCTCTGGGCGCTCGAGCGCGGCGTCACGCTGGCGCTCGCGAACAAGGAGAGCCTCGTCGCCGCCGGTGAGCTTGCGCTCGCCGCCAAGGAGCGGGGTGGAGGCGTAATGCTCCCGGTCGACTCCGAGCACTCGGCGCTCTTCCAGTGCCTCGAGGGGCGCGAGCCGGCCTCGGTCGACTCGCTCGTGCTGACCGCCTCCGGCGGGCCCTTCCGCGGCCTCAGCCGCGACGACCTCCAGGGCGTGACGGTCGAGGACGCGCTCGCGCACCCGACCTGGAGCATGGGCCCGAAGATCACCGTCGACTCGGCCACGCTCGCCAACAAGGGGCTCGAGCTGATCGAGGCGCACTTCCTCTTCGGGGTCGCCTACGACCGGATCGAGGTCGTGATCCATCCGTCCTCGGTCGTCCACTCGCTCGTCCGCTTCCGCGACGGCGCGGCGCTCGCGCACCTCGGCTATCCGGACATGAGCGTGCCCATCTCTTTTGCACTCACCTATCCCGAGCGGGCTGCGACGGACGTGCCCCAGCTCGACCTGGCCGGGGGTCTGACGCTGGAGTTCTCGGCGCCCGACCTGGAGACGTTCCCGCTGCTCGCGCTCGCGCGCCGCGCCGGTGCGTCCGGCGGGACCTACCCGGCCGTGTTCAACGCGGCCAACGAGGTCGCGGTCGCTGCCTTCCTCGACGGCCGGCTCCCGTTTCTCGGCGTCGCCGACGTGGTCGAGGCCACACTCGAGGCCGCGGACGGAGCCCCCGCGCGCGATCTGGCCGAGCTGGTCGATGCGGACGCGGACGCGCGCCGGCTTGCGGGTCAGGGAGTGCTGGTCCCGTGAGCATCCTCGTCTCGGTCCTGGGCCTCGCGTTCCTGATCCTGATCCATGAGGCGGGCCACTTCTTCGTCGCGCGCGCGGTCGGGATGAACCCGCGCAAGTTCTATCTCGGCTTCCCGCCGGCGGTCGTCAAGACGAAGCGAAATGGGATCGAGTACGGCGTCGGCGCGATCCCGCTCGGCGGCTACGTGAAGATTCCGGGGATGCACAGGCCGGCGGCGGGTGACCTCGACGTCCACTTCGGCCGCGCAATCGAGGAGGCGCCGCCGCTCGGCCGGCCGGTCGGCGACCTGCGGCGGCATCTCGACGAGAACGACTACGACGGAGCCGCCATGGCGCTCGAACGCGTTCGGGCAGCCCTTCCCGAAGCGTCGCTCTCGCCGCTGGCGCTGAAGTCGGCCGAGCGGGGGCTGACCGAGATCCAGGACGCGCTCGCGCCGGACGCGTACTGGCGGGCGCAGACGTGGAAGCGGGTCGCCGTGATCTTCGCCGGCCCGGCCGCGAACCTTCTGCTCGCCGTCGCGATCTTCGCCGCGCTCTTCATGTCGCTCAGCGGCAGCTACCGGCTCGGGTTCGAGCTTCGCGGCACGAGCGACAGCGTCAGCGCGACGGTCAACGACGTGCTCGCCGACTCGCCCGCGGAAGCCGCCGGGGTGCAGGCGGACGACAAGATCCTTGCGATCAACGGCGAGAGGGTCGACGGCGACTCGATCCGCCCGACGATCCAGGACTCGCGCGGCGCGCCCGTGACGCTGACGGTCGAGCGAGGCGGGAAGACGGTGCAACTGCAGCCGGTCCGGCCGGAGAAGTCGGAGGAGTTCGGTGTCGTCGGGGCGGTCGGGGAGTCGTTCCGGGTGACGTGGGAGGTGACGCAGGAGATCGGCAGGTCGGTCGGCCGGCTCGTCACTGGTGACGGACGCGACGTCTCGAGCCCGGTGGGCATCGTTCAGGGGTCGTCCGAAGCGGTCGAGCAGGGCACGGACACGTATCTCTGGGTGCTCGGCCTGATCAGCCTCTCGCTCGCACTCCTGAACCTGCTGCCGCTGCTGCCGCTCGACGGGGGCCACATCGCCTTCTCGCTGATCGAGGGGATCCGCGGGCGTGCGGTCGCGCGCGAGGTCTACGAGCGCGTCTCGGTGGTCGGGATCGCAGTCGTGCTGCTGCTCTTCTTCATCGGCCTGACGAACGACATCGGGCGGCTGGGGGACTGAGCCACTCGTGCGGCGTCTCCTGCTGAACGGGGTCGCGGTCGAATACGAGGAACGCGGAACCGGAGTACCGGTCGTCTTCTCCCACGGCGGAGCCTCGGACCTGCGCTATTGGGCCCCGCAGCGGGATGCCTTCGCCAGCCGGTACCGCTTCGTCGCCTACAGCCGCCGGACGGGCGACGTCTCGGCGGCGACGCAGGTTGCCGACCTGCTGGCGATCATCCGCCGATTAGAGGCGGGGCCGGTCCACCTGGTGGGCTTCTCGACCGCGATCGCGCTTCGCGTCGCCGCACAAGAGCCCGAGCTCCTACGGTCGCTGACGATCGTCGAGCCGAACGCGCCATGGGTGCTCGAGGGGGACCGCGCCGGGAAGAAGGCGCTCGCCGACTGGCGCAGGGAGAATAAGCGGATACACGCCGAGGCAGGAGACGACCGCGAGCAGGCCGCCGCGCTCTGGTTCGACCTCGTCAACAACCGAGGGCGGGGCGCGTTTGCTCGTCAGCCCGAGCAGTTCCGCAGCATGTGGCTCGACAACTTTGGCCGCGACCGTCCCACGACGCCGCCGGAACCGCTGACGTGTCAGCAGCTGAAGGCAATCCGAACGCCGACGCTCGCACTCGCAGCCGAGTACGGCATGCCGTACTCGAGGCGGATCGTCGAGCTGGTCGCAGGCTGCGTGCCCGAGTGCCGCCTCGCTGACGTTCCCGGAGTGACACACTTCATGAGCTACCAGGCGCCCAGGGTCTTCAACAGACTCGTCCTCGACTTCCTGGCCGAGCACGCGTGAGCCCGAAGCCTGCGGAGCCACCGCCCGGCTACCCTTCGGGTGATGGCTTCGCAGGTCGGGATCAAGGTCGGCAACGTCGCGATCGGCGGCGGCGCGCCCGTCGTCGTCCAGTCGATGACCCTCACACCGACCCGCGACGTCGAGGCCACGACCGCCCAGATCGCGGCGCTCGCATCGGCCGGCTGCGAGGTCGTCCGCTGCGCCGTCCCGAAGACCGAGGACGCCGAAGCGCTCACCCGGATCGTCCGGCTCAGCCCGATCCCGGTGATCGCGGACATCCACTTCAACGCGAGCCTCGCGCTCAAGGCGATCGAGGCCGGCGTCGCTGCCGTCCGGATCAACCCGGGCAACATCGGCGGCCCCGACAAGGTCGAGCTCGTCGTCGACGCGGCCAAGAAGGCGAAGATCCCGATGCGGATCGGCGCCAACTCCGGCTCACTGCCGAAGCACCTGCACGACCTCGCCCAGACCGACCAGGCAGAGGCGCTCGTCGCCGCCGCGCTCGAGGAGGTCGAGCTGCTGGAGCGGCTCGACTACCGCGACTTCAAGATCTCGGTCAAGTCGACGCACGTGCCGACGATGATCCGCGCCTACCGGATGCTCGCCGCGAAGGTGCCCTATCCGCTCCACCTGGGCGTCACGGAGGCGGGCACGCCCTTCTCCGGCTCGATCAAGAGCGCGGTCGGTATGGGCGCGCTGCTCTCGGACGGGATCGGCGACACGATCCGCGTCTCGCTCACAGCCGACCCGGTCAAGGAGGTTGAGACCGCATTCGAGATCCTGAAGGCGCTCGGCCTCCGCGAGCGCGGCCCGGTGATG
>DATMEO010000002.1:0-8145 GCA_035556515.1 Gaiellaceae bacterium | reverse complement strand
TGGTTTGATTGGGCCGTCTTCTCCGCGGTCGCGACGGCGCCGGGCTTCTTGCGCCCGCGCCCGCCGCGATTACCGCGACGTCGCTTCCTCGGATCGGTTGCCGCGTCGGCCGGAGCCGTTGCGGAGGTCTGCTCAGCCTGTTCGGGCTGTGGAGCGGGCGGGGCGACGATGGTCGCCGGCTGCTCGGTCGATTCTTGCTTCTTCTTCCTGCGAAACCACGGGGACAAATGCTTCTCCTAGAGTGAGCGCGCGCAAAGACACGGCCGCGGAAGCGGCCGGTCGCGCGCTGCGATTGGGTGTGAAAACGGTAGGCATGGCCTGCAGGCAGGGTATCAGCAGGCCCGGCCGGGCTGCGGTACGGCTATGCGGCCGCAGGACGGAGCCGCGCCCGGCGCGCGCGGACGGCACGCAACCGCTGTGAGAGGCGGGCCCAGGCCCACGGCTCGAGCTCGGCGTAGCGCGTCTCGTTCTGCGCGCGCGTGGCCTCGAGGTACTCGAACCAGGCGTCCGCTTCTTCGATCTGAAGCAGCTCTTCCGCATGCTCGGAACCGACCATCCCCGCCTCCCTCCCGTCGTTTCCAGAACCTTAGGACCTGGACCGGACGGCACGGTTTTCCGTCGCATGCCGTCCGATCCGCAGGAGCGGATCCGGCGGCGCGCAAACCCCTGAAGGGCGGCCGCAAGCGGCCACCGGCGCTGTTTTGCCGTCGCATGCTGTGGGATCCGCAGTGCGGATCCCACAGCGCGCAGATCCCTGAAGGCGACCGCGTTGCGGTCGCACCAGCGTCTAGACGGGCTGGCGGGAGACCTGCTGGAAGTAGCGCATGGCCGCCTCGCCCAGCGCGCGGGTGCCGGCGTAGGCGACGCCGCCCTTCACGGCCCAGCCGGCGATCGGGATCGCACCCAGCAGCTGGCGCGCGACGGCGCGGAAGCCGAAGCCGGCGGCCACCGTCGCGAGCACCTCCGGCAGCCGCTGCTGGTCGACGTCGACGCCGTGGGCGGCGCCGAGCCGGAGCACGAGCCGGATCTGGTTCAGGGTCAGGACGGGGAAGTCGGCGCCCGGGACGAAGATCGCGACCGCGAGGATCCCGTTCTTGCGCGAGAAGGATTCGATCAGCTCCCGGCAGAGCGGCTCGCGGAGCACGGGTAGGCGGGCCGCGAGGCCCGTCCCGGCCTCGCCGAGCCGCGCGGAGACGGCCGCGGCGATCTCCTCGACGGGGAAGCCCTCGCCGGGCCGGCACGTGACCACGTCCGTCGCGAGCACGTACGGGATGTCGAAGTCCTCCGTCCCGGTCTGAACGACGACGACCGGCACCTGGGCGCGCTTGGCCGCCTTCAGCTCCTGCTCGTCCGCCTCCGTCGGGGCGCCGGCGAGGAGGCGGATCAGGCAGGCGGCGTCCTGGACGCGGCCGCCGACTCGGACGGCGCCGGGCGCGGCGCCGCGCGAGAGCTCTTTCGCGAGCTGCTCCGCCAGCGGGCCACTGACGACCAGCGGTCGCGTCTCCTGCGCCGCGATCTTGAGCTCGCGCAGGAGCCCCCAGACCGTCCACGGGCTCAGGGTCTTCGCCATCAGTACGCGCGCCTGCGGCCGAGGTGGCCGCGGGCGTGGATCGCCTGCAGCACCCCGATCGCGACGATGTTCATCACCATCGACGAGCCGCCGACGGTGACGAACGGGAGCGGGATCCCCGTCACGGGTGCGATCCCCATCGTCATTCCGACGTTGACGAAGATCTGGAAGAGGAACGCGATCACGATCCCGCCGGCGACGATCGCGGAGAACGCGTCGCGCGCGAGCGTGATCACGCGCAGGCCGCGCCAGACGATCAGCAGGTAGAGACCGAGGAGCAGCGCCGCGCCGAAGAAGCCGCGCTGCTCGGCCAGCGCCGCGAAGACGAAGTCGGTGTGGTGCTCGGGGAGATAGTCGAGGCGCGTCTGGGTCGCCCCCTGGACGCCGCGCCCGTCGAGGCCGCCCGACCCGACCGCCGTGATCGACTGCGTCTGGTTGTACGCGGTGCCGCCCGGATCCTCCTCGAGGTTGGTGAAGTTGAGCCGGGCCGCCTGGTAGGGCTCGAGCACCTCGACGCCGACCGCGGGCAGGAACCAGACGACGCTCGACGCGAGCAGCGCCACCACGCCGACGAGCAGGGCGAGGTGGCTCCAGCGGATCCCGGCGACGAACAGGCACGCGACGAGCGCGGCGCCGTAGACGAGCGCAGTCCCGAGGTCCGGCTGCTTGAAGACGAGCGCGATCGGAACCGCCGCGAGCCCGATCGCCTGCAGCACAACCTTCGGCTCGTGCAACCGCCGCGCCCGATCGGCGAGAAAGCCGGCCAGCGCAAGCACGAAGAGCAGCTTCCCGAACTCGGAGGGCTGGAACTGGAAGGGGCCGATCTCGATCCACCGCTTCGAGCCGCGCGTCGCGTCGGCGAGCGGGAAGACGAGGAGCATCCCGACGAGCGTGACGCCGAAGATCGCCTTTTGGGCGCGGCGGTAGCGGTCGGGGTCGATCGCGAGCGCGAGCAGGAAGCCGGCGAAGCCGAGCCCGACTGCGATCCCCTGGCGGACGACGTAGTAGTTCTCGTCGCCCTCGACGTCGAAGCGGGTGATCCCGGCCACCGCCCAGAGACCGTAGGCGACGATCGCGCCGACTCCGAGCAGGAGGATCCAGTCGAGCCTGCGCAGGAAGCCGACGACGTCGAGGTGCTCGCGCGCGACCGGGCGGGAACGGGACGCGTACTCAATCACTCGCAACCACCCCCTGGGCCCCTGCCTGCTCGCGGAACCAGTGCTCGAACACCTTCAGCGCCGCCGGCGCCGCGACCGTGCCGCCGTGACCGCCGTTCTCGATCACGGCGCAGACGACGATCGGCGTTCGCTTCCCGCCGCGGGAGTTGACGTAGTCGTTGCCGTCGAACGGGCCCCAGCCGCACCACCACGCCTGATCCTCGAGATGGCCGATCGGATAGCCGGGGAGGTTGACGACCTTCTCCGCAGTGCCCGTCTTGCCCGCGACCGGCACCGGGAAGCTGCCGAAGACGCCTGACGAGGTGCCGTTCGCGTCGTGGGTCGCCTCGTAGAGCCCGTCGCGCACGACCTGGAGCGCGGCGGGGTCGACCCCGATCTCCTTCGCGGGTGACGCGGGGAACGTGAGTACCGGCACCGCCGGCTCGCCCTCCGCCGCCGGCCGCTCGGCCGCCTGCACGAGGTACGGGGTGACGAGCTTGCCGCCGTTGGCGAGTGCGGCGTAGAAGCCCGCCATCTGCAGCGGCGTGACCGTGATGTCCTTCTGGCCGATCGCCATCTGAATCAGGTCGCCCGGGTTCCAGGCGCGGTCGATGCCCTTGTAGGCCTCGCGGCGCCACGCGGGCGTCGGCAGGAGCCCGGTCGCGTCGCCGCCGATGTCGAGCCCCGACGGCTGGCCGAAGCCGAACTTCTTCGCCCAGGCCTGCATCTTCGTCCAGTAGGGCCGCTCGCGCTCGCCGCGCTCGAAGTAGCGGTTGCCGACGTCGTAGAAGTAGGTGTCGCAGGACTGCGAGAGCGCGGTCGACAGCGTCATCGGCATGTTCGTGTACGGGTTCCAGTTCCGGAATTCGTGCTCGTCGAGCCCGAACGTCGCCGAAGGGGTGCACTGGATGTACTCGTACGGCGACAGCAGCCCGTCCGAGATCGCGGCCAGCGCCGTCAGCGGCTTGAAGGTCGACCCGGGCGGATAGACGCCCGCGATCGCGCGGTTGATGCCGGGGTAGTTCCACTCCTTCGCGACCTTCTCGACCACGAGCGGCTCGAGCTTCTTCGGGTCGGCGCGGCCGACGTAGACCGACGGCTTGTAGGTCGGGTTCGACGCCATCGCCAGGATGGCACCGTCGCGCGGGTCGAGCGCGACGATCGCGCCGCCGTTCGCGTTGAACTGCTCGTCTTGCCGGGCGAGCTCGATCCCGTCGCGGAGCGCACGCTCGGCGGCGCGCTGCAGGCCGACGTCGAGCGTCAGCCTGATGTTGTAGCCGGATTGCGCCGGCCGGCGTGGCTCGAAGCGGCCCAGCGGCTGGCCGAGCGAGTCGACGCGGAGCTGGTCCGTCCCCGGCGTGCCGCGCAGCCACCGGTCGTAGGCCGCCTCCACCCCGGTCTTGCCGATCTTCTCGCCGCCGCGGATGTCGCGGTCCTTCGACTTCTCGAGGCGCTCGAGCTCCTCCGGCGAGACCTCGCCGACGTAGCCGAGCAGCTGCGCCGCGAGCGCCTTGTGCTCGTAGTCGCGGAGGTAGGTGCTCGTGACCTCGACGCCCGGGAAGTCGGCCCGGTGCTCCTCCAGATACATCACCTGGTCCTCGTGGACCGCGGTCTTGACCACGATCGGCGTCAGCGGGTCGCCCTTGTTCTCCTCCAGCGCCCTCGTCAGGCGCGGCAGCGGCACGCGGAGGACCACCGAGAGCCGCTTGAACATCGCGTAGCGCCCCTCGTCCGGCAGGTCAGCGGTCCAGATCCGCACCGCGGTGCCGGGGACGTTGGAGACGATCGTCCGGCCCGAGCGGTCGACGATCGAGCCGCGCTGCGCCTCGACGCGAATCGTCCGCAGCTGGTTGTTCTGGGCCGCGTTCAGGTACCGGTCGCCCGAGAGCACCTGCAAAGCCCAGAGGCGGAGGAAGAGGATCGCGAAGATGATCAGCGCCAGCGCGGCGAGCACGCCGACCCGCAGCGCCAGCTGCGGCGTGAACCGGTACGGCTCGGAGGTGCGCGGATCCGGCGGCAGGAACCGCCCGGACGGCGAGCGGCGCTCCGGGTAGGAGCTAGCCAAGGAGCCTCACGTCCGTGACCCGGTCGGACAGGGACGAGTGCCCGAGGGCCGACCGGCAGAGGGCGAAGACCGGTCTCGCGACGGCGAGGTTGAGCACGAGCGAGGGCAGCAGCGTCTCCAGTAGCGCGCGGCGCGCCGAGAGCTCCTCGCCGAGCAGGAAGTGAAGCCCGTAACCGACGTAGGCGATCGCGATCGTGGCGACGAGCACGGTCAGGAGCGGCGCGTAGCCGCGGTCGCGGCCGGTCGTCTCGCCGTAGCGTCCCGCCCAGTAGCCGACGAGCGAGTAGAGCAGCGCCGAGACGCCGAGCGTGTCGAGCGTGAGCACGTCGACGAGCAGGCCGCCGAAGAACCCGGCGACGGTGCCGACGACTGCACCGCGCAGCAGCGCGATCGAGAGCAGCGCCAGCAGGAGCACGTCGGCGACGCCGCCGGCGACGTCCAGCGACGCGAACAGCGTCACCTGGAACAGGGCCGCGACGAAGACGATCGCCGCGACGATGGCGCTCTCGCTGAAACTCACGGCAGCTCCGGGGACGGGCGCCGCGGCACGAGCACGAGCACCGAGTCGAGGGCGGAGAAGTCGACGTCAGACTCGACCAGCACCTGCTGCCAGAGATCGGTGCTGAGCCCGCCGACGAAGGAGACGCGTCCGATCGGGATCCCCTTCGGATACAGCGAGGAGAGGCTGCCCTCGCGCGAGCCGGCCGTGACGATCTCGTCGTCGACATGGACGGCCTCGCGCTTCGAGACCCGGTCGAGCGCCAGCGCGTTGCCCGACTCGCCGTGGACGACGACGCCGGAGGCCCGCGTGCGCAGGTCGACGGAGGACACCGCGCTCTGCTCGTCGGTGAGCAGGCGGACACGCGCCGCCCCGCCGGTCACCTTCGTGACCGTGCCGACGAACCCGTCCGCCGTGACGACCGCCGCGTTGACCTCGACCCCGTCGTCCGAGCCGGCCGTGACGACGATCTCCTGCTCGAACGCGGAGGAGGGGCGCGCGATCACCTCGGCCGCGACGCCTTCGTAGTCGGCGGGGAACGAGGGCGAGTCGCGGTACTCGAGCAGCCGTTTGAGGACGACGTTCTGCTGCAGCGCAGACTCGGCCTGGATGAACTGCTGCTCGAGCAGCTCGTTCTCGGCCCGCAATTGCTCGTTCTCCGAGCGCGCGTTGAAGAGATCCTTCGTCCAGCCGTAGGCGTCGCGGAACGGCCGCGCCACCCGTTCCACGGCGACCTCGAGCGGCTGGAGCGCGCCCGCGACCGCGCCCTGCGCGTCGTGGAGCGGCCCGTCCGAGCTCTCGCGGAACGAGACGGTGATCAGCGCGAGCGCAAGCAGCACGAGGATCCCCAGCACGATCCGGCGCCTGAGGGCACTGGTGCTGCGTGAGGAAAGCGAACGCGGGGCAGGACGCCGGACGGGGAGGCCCAGCACCGCCGATCTTGCGGTGCGGTTGCGTGGCACGGAGCGGCTCATGTTAGCGCCCTCCCAGGAGGCCGCTCGTGGCGATCGACCCTAGTAACGGCCTCTGCCGTTGCGGCGGTTTCGCGCGCGGGCCGAGCGGTGGATCGCCTCGAACTCCTCCAGGCTGCGGCCGGAGCCGACAGCGACGCAGGTCAGGGGGCTCTCGGCGAGGTGGACCGGCATCTGCGTCTCGTGCCGGAGCCGCTCGTCGAGCCCGCTCAGGAGGGCGCCGCCGCCGGCGAGCACGATCCCCCGGTCCATGATGTCCGCGGCCAGCTCGGGCGGCGTCTTGTCGAGCGTCGAGCGGATCGCGTCGATGATCTGGATCACCGGCTCCTCGAGGGCTCGCCTCACCTCCTCGGAGGAGAGGATCACGGTCTTCGGCAGGCCGGTGAGCATGTCGCGCCCGCGCACCTCGGCCTGTACCTCCTCGCGCATCCGGTAGGCCGACCCGACCTCGAGCTTGATCTCCTCCGCGGTCTGCTGGCCGATCAGGAGCTTGTACTCCTTCTTGATGTGGTTGACGATCGCATCGTCCATCTCGTCGCCGCCGACGCGAAGGCTCTGCGAGACGACGATGCCGCCGAGCGAGATCACCGCAACCTCGGTCGTGCCGCCGCCGATGTCGACGATCATGTTCCCGGTCGGCTCCGCCACGGGCAGCCCGGCGCCGATCGCCGCCGCCATCGGCTCTTCGATCAGGTACGCCTGGCGCGCACCGGCCGAAAGCGTCGCCTCCTCGACCGCGCGCTTCTCGACGCCCGTCACGCCTGAGGGAACGCAGACGACGACGCGCGGGTGCGCAAAGCGGTGTTGGTGCACTTTCTGGATGAAGTGGCGGAGCATCTGCTCGGTGACGTCGAAGTCGGCGATGACGCCGTCCTTGAGCGGCCTGATTGCCGCGATCGTCCCCGGAGTGCGCCCGAGCATCCGCTTCGCCTCGGCACCGACGGCGTGCACCTCGCCGGTGCGCTGGTCGATCGCGACGACCGACGGCTCGCTGAGGACGATGCCGCGTCCGCGGACGTAGACGAGCGTGTTGGCGGTTCCGAGGTCCACGGCCATATCTCGGCCGCCGAAGCCGCTCATCGAGCGAAAGATGCCCATACCCGCGGTCGAGTCTAGCCGTGAGAGACTCCGCCGGTGATCTCGCGCGCTGTCCTGATCACCGGCTGCTCGTCCGGGATCGGGCGCGCGAGCGCGGAACGCTTGGCCGCCGCGGGCTGGACCGTCTATGCGAGCGCGCGCCGGCTCGAAGCCGTCGCAGGGCTCGTCGGCTGCCGTCCGCTCGAGCTCGACGTCACCGACGAGCGCTCGATGCGGGCCGCGGTCGAGCTGGTCGAGCGGGAGGAGGGCGCGGTCGGCGTGCTCGTCAACAACGCGGGCTACAGCCAGAGCGGCGCCGTCGAGGGCGTGTCGCCGGACGAGGCGCGCCGGCAGTTCGAGACGAACGTCTTCGGGCTCGCGCGGCTGACACAGCTCGTCCTGCCGGGGATGCGCGCGCAGCGCTGGGGCCGGATCGTCAACGTCAGCTCGATGGGCGGCGAGCTGACCTTTCCGGGCGGCGGTTGGTACCACGCGTCGAAGCACGCGGTCGAGGCGCTCAGCGACGCGCTCCGCTTCGAGGTCGCCGGCTTCGGGATCGACGTCGTCGTGATCCAGCCGGGCCTGATCCGGACCGGCTTCGCCGAGGCGGCTGTCGGCTCGATCGAGGTCGGCGACGGACCGTATGCCCGCTTCGACGCGGCCGTGGGCGCGGCGACCGCGGGTGCCTATGACGGCGCGTTCGCGCGCGTGCTCGGCGGCGGGCCGGAGGCGGTCGCGAAGGCGGTCGAGCGGGCGGTGACTGCGAAGCGGCCTCGCACCCGCTACCGGGTGACGCCGTCGGCGCG
>DATMEO010000001.1:0-11015 GCA_035556515.1 Gaiellaceae bacterium | reverse complement strand
CCGATCGAGATCGGCTTGCCGGTGACGATCTCCGGCACCGCGTGACCGACCTGCATCGAGTACGTGTCCATCATCCACGCCATCGTCTGCTCGTTCGTCGCCATGTCGGGAGCCGGAATGTCCTCCTGCGGCCCGATCACGGGCAGGAGCTCCGAGGTGAAGCGGCGCGTCAGGCCCTGGATCTCGCGGAGCGACATTTCGCGTGGGTTGCAGCGTACGCCGCCCTTGGCGCCGCCGTACGGCAGGCGCAGGAGCGCGCACTTCCAGGTCATCCAGACGGCGAGCGCGGCGCACTCGCCGAGGGTGACCGCCGGGTCGTAGCGGATCCCGCCCTTGGTCGGCCCGAGCACGGACGAGTGCTGGACGCGGTAGCCGGCGTAGACGACGCGGCGGCCGTCGTCGAGCTTGACGGGGACGGAGAGCATGACCGCCCGCTCCGGGTAACGAAGGCGCTCGGCGACCGCCTCCGAGATGTCCGCATACGGCAGCGCGAGCTCGAACTGGGCGACGGCCGTCTCGAAGAGCGGCGTGTCCCATTCGAGGTGCGCTTGTGCGGCGGATTCCTCGATCTTGGCCACGGCGGCAGTGTATTCACGCCCGATCCGCTCCATGCCGGGAGCGAAGCGACCTCTTCAGAGCGCGTTTCGAAATGAAGCCTTGAGCCGGCGAAGCGTCATTCCGAAACGCGCTCTCAGGGGTCTTCGCGGTGTCCGGGCTCCGCCCGGGCACCTGCGGCCGATAGTCGATGCCGGGGGCGGGAGTCGAACCCGCACGGCCGTGAGGCCGGCCGATTTTAAGTCGGCCGCGTCTGCCAGTTCCGCCACCCCGGCGGGTGGACTAGGAGCGACCGGGCTGTAACGAGTCCGGCGGGAAGCGCTCGGGACCGCGGAAGCGAAGCTCGTCGCGGAAGCTCGAGAAGGCATCCTCGTCGAACCTCGTGCACGTCGCGAGGTAGGCCGTGCCGTCCGTGCCGCCCGGCTCGAAGTCGTCCGGCACCGTCCAGGCGCCGAGCGCGATCTTGTCGCCGAGCTTCGGGTACGGAGCGAGCAGGACCCCGGTCGTGTCCTCGTTGTAGAAGTCCTTCAACTGCTGGACGGCCGCCGCGGGCACGTCGGGTCCGTAGAGGACGAAGACGGCCCCGTGCTCGAGGTTGTGGACGACCTGGGCGATCTTCAGCGGCGTGTCGTACTCCCCGTAGACCGCCGGAACGGGATAGTGCGGCCCGCTCGTCGGCGGATCGGTGTTCCACTTCGGGTCCGAGGTCGCGTCGAGCGCCGCCGTGTGGTTTCCGACCTGCGCCGGAACGGTCCTCAGCTGGCAGCCTCCGGCCTGCATCGTCGCCGCGAGATCCTCGTCATCGCCGCCGCCGGCGAGGAAGACGACTCCGAGCACGATCGCGAGCCCGACCAGGCCCGTGGCCGCGAGGATGTAGAGCAGGCGGCGCTGCCGCTCGTCGCGAGGCCCGGACGGCGTCGAGCGCCGCTGCGGCGCCTGCGGGCGCTTGGGGGGAGTGGGAGCGCGATCTTTCCTGGCCATCGGCGAGCGATCGTACCGATTCGGCGAGCCCGCACCGCTGCGAGGCTCGATGTCGTCCGACGCCCTCTCTACCGTTCGTCGGCCCGATGGTCATTCTCGCTCTCATCCTCGGTCTCCTCCTCGGCGCCATGGGCGTCTGGCTCTACGCATCACGCCGCCTTGGTGTCGTCGAGCGCGAGCTCGCAGGCACGCGTGCCGAGCTCGACGTCGAGCGGCGCTCGTTCGACGAGAAGGTCGTGACCGCTGTTCGGGCTGCGTCCGCCGACGCCTACCAGGCGAACAGCTCCGCGTTCCTGGAGATCGCGGAGTCGAAGCTGACAGGTTACGTCAAGCCGCTCAAAGAATCGCTCGAGAAGGTTGACGGCCAAGTGCGGAACCTCGAAGCCGCGCGGCAACATGCGTATGGCGCACTCGAGAAGGAGTTGACGACACTTCGCGCGGGGCAGGAGCGACTGCGCTCCGAGACCGGCAACCTCGTCACGGCTCTCCGCGCACCGAACGTGCGTGGGCGTTGGGGTGAGATGCAATTGAAGCGTGTCGTCGAGGCTGCCGGGATGGTCGAGCACTGCGACTTCGTGCTTCAATCGAGCACGCGCGACGACGAGGGTGCCCTGCTGCGCCCGGACCTGATCCTGCGGCTCCCCGGTGGGAAGCATGTGGTTGTCGACGCAAAGGTGCCACTCGCTGCCTACCTGGACGCGTGCGGCACAGACGATGTAGACGCGCGGATCGGGCACCTCCGCGAGCACGCGCGACAGGTTCGCGACCACGTCCTGAAGCTGAGCGCAAAGGCATATCACCGCCAGTTCGAGCCGTCGCCTGACTTCGTGATCATGTTTCTCCCGGACGAGACCTTGCTCCGTGCGGCCCATGAGCACGACGCGGCGATCACTGAGGATGCGTGGCGGCACAACGTCGTGCCCGCCTCGCCGACGAATCTGTTCGCCCTTCTGCGGACGGTTGCCGCGACCTGGCAGCAGGAGACTGTCGCGCAGAGCGCACGCGAGGTGCACGGTCTCGGACAGCAGCTGTGCGAGCGCCTGTCGACGATGGCTGGTCATATCGACGCGCTCGGGCGTAGCCTCACGAGCACTGTCACCCACTACAACAAGACGGTCCGCACGATTGAGTCCCGTGTGCTCGTGACTGGGCGCAAGTTGCAGGAGCACGGGATGAGTGGCGATCCGCTGACGGAGCTCACGCCGATTGAGACGGTCGTAGACACGCTGGCCGCGCCTGAGCTGGTTGAGAACGTCGATCGTTTGCGCGCGATCGACGCAGCCTAGAACCGCAGAATCGCGCCGATTCCCTCGACGGGATCGAGATCGCGGCGTTCGACGGCGAGCAGGTCGCCGCCATACGCAAGCGTTAGCCGGACCGCGAGATCGAGCCCGTCGTCGCGGTGCTCCATCGTCGTCCCATCGAGTGGGCAGGTGCCAGCGACGGCCGCGGCGCGCCCGCAGGCGGGGCAGCGGTACGCGTCCTTCTGCACGCCCGCCTGGTGGAGCAGCAGCTCCACCCGCCCGTCGGACGCGGCTTCGAGCGTCTCCGCCCAGCCGGAGGAGCCGAGCGCGTTCTTGCCGACCTCTTCCCGCCAGCGCGCGACCGCGTCGCCCTCCTGCTCGCCGCGCCACTCGTCGACGAACGGCTGCACGACCTCCCCGAGCTCGGCGTCGGATGCGTGCGCGTCGGCGCTCGTCCAGCCGATCACGGCGTCCTCGAGCTCGGACGGGAGGACGTCCGCGAACTCGGCCCGCGTCTCGTCGCCCGCGACGACGATGATGCGCGGCCGTCCGAGCGCCCGGAAGAGCCGTTCGAGCTCCTCGGCGACGATCTTGAAGTGCTCCAGGTCGAGATTTCCGATGTGCCGCTGGTAGCGGGACTGCGACCAGCCGCCCTGGTCGTGCCGGCCCTGCGTCTCCTCTGTCCGGTCCGCGACCTGCTCGAAGCGGCCGCCGCGGAGCGCGAGCACGCGGCCCTGCTCGCGGCCGACGACGGCGACGATCGCTCCGTTGCCGCGTCCGATCAGGGGCACGAGCGGGCTGAGCAGGAAGTCGTCCGCCACGCGGGCCGTGTCAGCGACCTTCCAGGGCAGCGCGAGCACACGCCAGATGTTGTCGAGCCCGGCCGCGAACACTGCGAGCCCGTGCGCGCCGTCGCGGTCGAATTCCCCGTCGAAGTACTGTTCGAGCCGCTCGAAGTCCGCCTTCAGGCCGGCCTTGACCTCGTGCGCGAGATCGGGACGGGTTGCTCCGTGTGACTTCGCCGCCGAGTCGAGCATGGCGTGGACGCGCATGGTCGTCTCGCGCGTTGTGGGCGAGATCGCGGGATCGAGGTTGACGTACAGAGAGATCGCGCAGCCGTTCTGAGCGCGGAAGCCTGCGAGCTCCCGCAGGCCGTCGAGGCTGACCGTGGTTGTCGTCATACCGCCCTTTCTGCCTGACGACCTCGGATTCTAAGCCTCCGGCAGCGGAACATCTCGACCCTCCGACTCGTTCTCTATGGTGACGGGCATACAGCCCGGAGACAATGAAGGAGCAAGCGTTGAGCGACGTTCGTGACGTGATCATCATCGGCGGCGGGCCGGCCGGCTATACGGCCGCGCTGTACGCCGCACGCGCCAACCTGAGCCCGCTCGTGATCGAGGGCTTCAACTGGGGCGGGCAGCTGATGATCACGAGCGAGGTCGAGAACTACCCCGGCTACCGCGACGGGGTGATGGGGCCCGAGATGATGGCCGAGTTCCGTGCGCAGGCAGCCCGCTTCGGCGCCGAGTTCGTCACCGACGACGTCACCCGGATCGACCTTTCCGAGCGCCCGTTCAAGGTCTACGTCGGCGACGACGAGTACGTCGGCCAGACGGTCATCGTCGCCACGGGCGCGACCGCGCGTCAGCTCGGTCTCGAGTCCGAGCGCGCGCTGCACGGCAGGGGCGTCACCTACTGCGCCACCTGCGACGCCGCGTTCTACCGCGACCGCGAGGTCGTGGTCGTCGGCGGCGGCGACTCGGCGATGGAGGAAGCGCTTTACCTGACGAAGTTCGCCTCGAAGGTCACGCTCGTCCATCGCCGCGCCGAGTTTCGCGCCTCGCAGATCATGATCGACCGGGTCAAGGGCCACGAGCAGATCGAGATCCTGACGCCGTTCGTGGTCGAGGAGGTGCTCGGCGTCGACACGGGCAAGCTGACAGGCGTGCTGCTCCGGAATGTCGAGAGTGGCGAAACGATCGAGTACGCAACCGACGGCCTCTTCGTCGCGATCGGCCACGACCCGACGACGAAGCTGTTCGTCGACTGGCTCGATCACGACGAGAACGGCTATCTGGTCACGCGGGGAAAGACGACGGACACGAACATCCCGGGCGTCTTCGCCGCAGGCGACGTGCAGGATCACGTCTACCGGCAGGCAATCACCGCAGCGGGATCCGGCTGTGCCGCTGCGCTCGACGCGGAGCGGTTCCTCGCCGAGGCAGAAGGCCATCCGGAAGCGGCGCTGACCGCGCCGCGCGAGCACAGCCAGCCTGCATAAGTCGGCAGTGCCGTTTTTCATCTGTCCGAACTGCAAGAACCGGTCGATCGACAACGACGGCCGTCAGGGGCTGCTGCGCCAGGCGGTCTCGTGCGAGCGCTGCGGCTTCGGCTTCCTGTTCGAGATTCTCGACGACTACTACCCACCGCCGACCGCGGGGCTCGTCGCATGCGACCGAGACGGTCGCATCCTCGCCGCGGGCCGCGGCGTCTTCGAGCTGACGGGCTACGGCGAGCAGGATCTGATGGGCAAGGACGTGGTCGCCGCGTTCGGCCTCGAGGGGTTCGAGGCGGGCAAGAGCCCGATCGCATTCGCGCTCGAGTGGGGCGTCCGGCGCCTGGGCGAGCAGCTCGAGCTGCGCTCCCGCTCGGGCCAGGTCAAGCCGGTCACCGCGGACGTCTTCCCGGCCTACGACGAGGACGGTGGCGTCCTCGTCGCGTTCTCGTCCCGCTAGCCGCGCCCCGGGTCGAAACCGATGAGGGCCCCCAATGGGGGAGCGGGCTCCCACTCCGAACGCTAGCGAGGAATCTGCACCGGATGGGTCACGGGTATGCCACGATTTCGTCAACCTCGACGCGGCTCGAGGGGCAGAGGTCGGCGAGTACGCACTCCTCGCAGCGGGGGCGGCGCGCGTCGCACACCCGGCGGCCGTGCCAGATCAGGAGATGCGGGAACCGGCCCCAGTCGGCGCGCGGAACGAGCTTGACGAGATCACGCTCGATCTTGACCGGATCCTCGTGCCGCGTCAGGCCGAGACGCTGCGAGAGGCGTCGCACGTGCGTGTCGACGACGATGCCCTGCGGGTTGCCGAGCTCGGCCGCGACCACGTTCGCCGTCTTCCGCGCCACGCCGGGGAGCCGCAGCAGCTCGTCGACCGTCTTCGGCACCTCACCGCCGAACTCGTCCAGGAGCACCCGCATCGCGCCCTGGATCGACTTCGCCTTCTGCCGAAAGAAGCCGGTCGCGTAGACATCCTGTTCCAGCTCCTCGCGCGGCACGGACAGATAGTCCTCCGGCCGCCGGTACTTCTGGAACAGCGTCGCCGTGACCCGGTTCACGTTCACATCCGTCGTCTGCGCCGAGAGCATCACCGAGATCAGCAGCTCGACCGGGCTGCGGAACTCGAGCGCGATCTTCGCGTCGGCGTGCTCAGCCGCGAGCCGCTCGATGATCGGCCTGATCCGATCGCGACGCCGACCGACCGGGCGCCGCGCCTCGTGGACGAAGCTACGTGGCAACGCTCTCGAAGTAGGCCGAGACCTCGTCCGGATCCTCCGGCTCGAGCAACCAGCCGACCATCTGCTCCGCGCTCGGGTACGACGTCGTGCGGATCGCGGCCACGGCCGCGTCGACCGCGTACGGCGTGCAGCGGTGCTCGACCTCGCCGGCGTCGAGCAACGCCCAGAACGCACCCTGCCGGCCCTCGTACGGCATGCCGACGCTGCCCGCGTTGACGAAGCGGATCCCGTCGATCACGCGCTCGAACTGGACATGCGTGTGCCCGCCGACGACGATCGGCTCCTCGACGCCCTCGAGCGCTGTCCGGAAGCGCTCGTCGGGCGAGACCTTGGTCAGGATCTCGTCGTCGTCGCGCGGCGAGCCATGGCAGTAGAGGACGCCGTCGAGCGACACCGACAACGGCAGCGTCCGGAGGAACTCGTGGGCGGGCTCGTCGAGCTGGGCCGAGAGCCATTCCCAGCTGCCCTCGGGTGCCCGCGGCGACTCGCGGTCGGCGTTCCCGCGGACGAACACCGCCTCAACCTCGCGGAGCCGGTCGAGACAGTCCTGCGGGTACGGACCCGCGACAACATCGCCGCCACAGACGATCCGGTCGACGTCGAGCGACGGCAGCTCGGCGAGCACCGCCTCGAGCGCGGGCAGGTTGCCGTGCACGTCGCAGAGCGCGGCGACGCGCATCTACCCGGCAGCCGCCAGGGCGGGTGGGCGGCTCGGGCCGCCACGAAGACGCGGACCGGCGCAGACGACGTCGAGCGCAGGGCAGCCGGCGCAGTTGAACTCGCTCGGCGTCGGCACGAACTCGCCCGCGCGGATCCGGCCGATCGCCTCCGAGAGCTCGGCCTCGAGCTCGGGCATGTCCCCCCGCGCGAACGTCGTCGAGACGACGGCGTCCGGCCGCTCCAGGAAGTTGTAGACGACCTCGACCTCGTCCACCCCGGCGCGGAAGCACGCAAGCGCGTAGACGAGACGCTGCAGGCGGTAGTCGGCCTCGACGATTTCCTCGGGCGTCCCCTCGGCGAGCGAGTTCGTCTTGTAGTCGAGCACGAGCGCGCGCGACCCTTCGACCTGGAGGACGTCGAGCCGGCCGTGCAGGAGCACGCCGTCATGCTCGAACGCGAACGGCCGCTCGGGACGGGCACCGGAGAGTGCCGCGATCCGTCGCGCCAGCCCGGAGTCGCAGTACGCGCCGACGAACGCGCCGATCCGGGTCAGCTCCTCCTCCGTCACGCCCGGATACCACACCCGCACCTGCTCGAGGTCGGGCGGCGACGGCGCGGACAGGTCGACGACCTCCAGCAGCCGGTGCACCGCATCGCCGATTTCGGTCGCGACCAGACCGGTCTGCCCGGCAACGGTCCCGTGCGCGCGCGCCGGCCGCATCCCGGCGACGCGCTCGGCGTAGTAGCGGTACGAGCAGCGCTCGAAGAGCGCCAGCGCGCTGTAGGAAAGCCGGCGCACGTCGTGCAGCGGCGGCTCCGGCAGCGCCTGGATCGGCGCGAGCGCGGGTGCGAGCGGCGGCAGCTTCGGCTCCGCCCCCGCCGCGAAGAGCGCAAGCTGGCCGGTGCTCTCGTCGACGACCGCGGGCACGGGCGCCGGAGCCGGCCTTTCCACCGCCGGCGGCGTCCGGTCGACCCGCACGAGCACGCGTGCCCCCTCCCGCTCGAGCTCGAGCGGCATCTCGCCTGCCGCCACGAGCTCCTCGGCGCAGTCGAGCCGACCGAGCACCCAGCCGATCGGCGTCCGCTCATCCGCCTTTCGCTCCGGATCGATCGAGCCGGACACGATCAGGCGGTCGATCGCCCGCGTCATCGCGACGTAGTAGAGCCGCAGCCGCTCCGCCTCGTCTTCGGCCGCCCGGGCGTCCTTGACGCTGTCGTAGCCGAGCACGCCGTGCCTGCGGCCGGTCGCGGGGTCGGCGACACGGAAGCCGAAACGGCCGTCGGCGAGGCAGAGAATCTCGTCGGCCGACGGAGCGTTGCGGTCGCGGCCGGCATCGGCGACGACCACGACCTTGAACTCGAGCCCCTTCGCTGCGTGAATCGTCAGCAGCCGGACCGCATCCGCGCCCTCCTCCTCGGCCACGGCGTCGCGCTCCGCGGCGCCGACCGCCTCCTGCTCCTCGACGAAACGGACGAAGCCCTCGACATCGGGGCCGCGCAGCTCCTCGTAGGAGCGCGCCAGCCGCGCCAGCTTGCGCAGGTTCGCGTAGCGGCGGCGGCCGTCCCACTGGGCGAGCACGGCAAGGTCGTAGTCGTGGTCGGCGACGATCCGCTCGCAGAGACGCTCGAGCGAGAGCCGCGGCGCCGCGTCCGCGAGCCGGTCGTAGCGCTGCTTGAAGGCGCGCAGCAGGCGCGTGTCGTCGGGGTCGAGATCGGCCGGCAGCGTGCGCTCGAGGCCGGTGAAAATCGGCCCGCGCGCGTTGCGCCTGATCAACAGCAGCGCGTCATTCGAGACGCCGACGAACGGCGAGGCGAGCACGCTCAGGACCGCCTCGTCGTCGTAGCGGTTCTGGAGCAGCCGCAGGTACGAGAGCAGATCGACCACCTGCTGCTGGCCGAAGTAGCCGCGGCCGGTGGCGCGGTAAGTGGCGAGACCGGCACCGCGCAGCTCCTCTTCGTACCACTCGGCATCCGTCCCGGCTGCGAAGAGGAGCACGATCTCGCCTGCAGTCGCAACACCGGTTTCGACGAGCTCCTGCACCCGCCGCGCGACGTTCCTCGCCTCGGCCCGCCGCCAGTGCACGCCGGTACCCGCATAGGCGGCCTTGTCCGTCACGAGCAGCTCGACCGGGGTGCCGAAGACCGGATCGGGGAATTCGCCGGACGCCGCCAGCGGCTGGAACTCCTCCCCGAACTCGGCGCCGAAGAGGTGGTTGACGACCGCGAGCACCTCCGGCCGCGAGCGGTAGTTGCGCGTCAGCGGCAGCAGCGTCTCCGCGCCGGCCCGGCGCTCGCGGAAGACCTGCACGTCGGCGTGACGGAAGCCGTAGATCGATTGGAACTCATCGCCAACGAAGAACCGCTCCGTCTCCGGCCCGGTCAGCAGGTCGACGAGCTCGCATTGCAAGCGATTCGTGTCCTGGAACTCGTCGACCATGATCGAGCGGAAGCGCAGCCGCTCGCGTTCGCGCAACGCCTCGTCGTCGCGCAGCAGGTCGCGGGCGCGCAGCTGCAGATCCTCGAAGTCGAGCGCCGACTCACGGTCCTTGGCCGCCGCGTACTGGGACGCGAAGCCGTGCAAGAGCTCCTGCAGCAGCTCGCGATCCTGCAGCGCCAGCTCGTCGAGCGCCGCCTGTTCGACCGCCTTGCGGGCCTCCTCGTAGCTCGCCGCCCGCTCCCCGCGTGCCCGCAGTCCGCCGAGGTCGAGCAGGCGTTCGGGCTGCGGTGCCGACTCGGCGAGCGCGACCGCCTGCGCTGCCGCCGTCCGCGCCGCATCGGTCGCGTCCGGGTCGGCCGCGAGCGAGCGCGCGGCGCCGGCGAGATCGTCGAGCTGGACCTGGAGGTCGGCGCGCTCGCCCAGCTCGAGGTCGAGCTCCCGGCCCGCCGAACGCAGCGTCTCGTACACGGTCGTCAGCATCCGGCGCAGCCCGGCGGCGCCGTACGTCGCCAGCAGCTGCAGGCGGTCGCGGTCGTCGCCCGCGCAGAACTCGTTCAGCGCCGCCTCGAAGGCCTCGCCGCGGATGACGCGCCCCTGGCTGTCGTCGAGGACGCGGAACCGCGGGTCGAGTCCGGCTGCGAACGGATGCGACTTCAGCAGCCGCAGGCAGAAGCCGTGGATGGTCGAGATCCAGGCGCCGTCGAGCGAGCGCGCCAGGTCGTGGCGGCCGAGCTCGTGCAGGCGGGCGCGGATCCGGCCCCTGAGCTCGCCCGCGGCGCGCTCGGTGTAGGTGATCACGAGCATCGACTCGACGTCGATCCCGCGCTCGCACACCGCCTCGACGAAGCGCTCGACGAGCACCGTCGTCTTCCCCGTCCCCGCACCCGCCGAGACGAAGACCTGCCCGCGCGCCGCGATCGCCGCCGCCTGCTGCTCGTTCAAGCCGCGTTTCCCCGCTCCGGCGCCGGCAAAGCCGACGCCTCCGCTCCTACGCGGCTCCGTCGAGCCTACGCCGCTCATGCGCGCCTGATCCGGCACATCCGCCAGAGATCGCACCAGGCCGGGCAGCCGTCGGTGCCCTTCGGGTCGTGGAGGACGTCGCCCGTCCGGATCCGCTGCGCGAGCCCGCGCGCGAGGTCGCGCGCACCCTCGACCTGCGCCCAGAACGCGTCCTCGTCGAGGTAGTCGTTTGCAGCGAAGCCGGGGAGCACTTCGTCCCTTGCCTCGGCGCGGAGCAGCCCGCGCGGCCGCCGCTCGCCGGCCAGCGGCCGGTAGAGCCCGCCGAGCGGCTCGATCCCGACCAGGTCGCGCAGGACGAGCATGTAGAGCGGGATCTGGAGCCGCAGCTCCTTCTCGATCTCCGCCGCGGAGTGGCCGGTGCGGCCGGACTTGTAGTCCTGGACGATGCCGCGGGCGCTGCCCGGGTCGACGTCGATCCGGTCGATCTTCCCGGAGAGCGTGATCCCGTCGCCGAGGTCGAGGCCGCGCTGCAGCTCGGGGGCCGACCGCTCGGAGCCGAAGCCGACCTCGAACTTGCGCGGCAAAAGCGGCACGGGCGAGCGCGCCTCGTCCCGGACGAGCTGCTCGAGGTCGCGGCGCAGGCTCTGCTCGAGCTC